>CAYGRY010000003.1:0-51483 GCA_964352405.1 uncultured Halobacteriovorax sp. | reverse complement strand
CAATCGATGAACTGTTCCGGTAAAACAAATTTTTCAGGTGGGAATTCCTCTTTAAGGGAGCCAACGGCTGAGACGCTCACAATATTTTTAACGCCTAGTGACTTTAAAGCAAATATATTTGCACGGTAATTCACTTCACTTGGTGTTAATTGATGATGCTTACCATGGCGCGGTAAAAAACAGGCTCTATACCCGTCAATTTCTCCAATAATTATCTCTGAGCTTGGAGAACCAAATGGTGTTTCCACCTTGATCTCTTCAATAACTTTGAGCTCCGGAAGCTCATAAACGCCAGAACCACCTATAATTCCTAAAGAAATATTCATTTAGACTCCACCTTGCATGTCTTAATCGTTCGTGGAAAAATTTTACACTTTTCGGGCTAAATGAGGAAGCAATGATAGACCCAATCTTTTTAAAGAAAAGAGAGATTGAAGCTAAATTTAGTAATTATTTACTAAAAGGGCAGCGTCGCGGCTTTAGAATTAAGAAAGCCGCCAACACATCAAAAAATGAGATTCTTGATTCATTTCATTTATTTTTGAATAAGCCATCCCCCATCAATCTCGCCAACCTTCTTAAAAATATGTTTAATTCTGGCGTTTGGGTTAGCAAGTCATCAATTGAGCTTTTATTTTCACTTTTACGCTTAGTTGAAAATGCAGGATTTGTTGAAGATGACCAAATCACCAAAGATATTCTAACTCAAATCAATGATAGAGATGAGCCGGCACTATCAAGCTATTCAGATGCGCATCTTTTTAGAGTCCTTTTAAGTGAAAGACGCCATCGTCATTTGAATCCTGGCTATAAATCCATTTCGAAAATGCCAACACTAAGCTCTAAAATTCGACTGGTTTTGATCTCTGGCGTTTTTAATGAGATTTTTTCTACCGCTGCCTTTGAACGTGGTGCTGAGTTCCTAAAAAATAATTATGATCTTGCCTTTAGTACGATCAATGTTACCGGAACGAAGAGCTCACGCTTTAATGCTGAACTTATTAACAAGCAGCTTCAAGGAATCACTGAGCAAGATGAGAGAATATGGCTTATAGGTTATTCAAAGGGTGGAGTCGATGCTCTTCACTTTCTTCGTTCATATTTTAAAGAGAATACAAATATTATTGGTCTATCAACAATTGCAACACCTATCATGGGTACAAATCATCCAAACAATAAAATTATTAAGCTACTAACTTCTTTTTCTAGGTTTAAGCTCTATCAATTTTTAGACCAAGGCAAAGACCTCTTTATTCAAGGACTGCAAAACTCCTTAAGAAGTGATGTTCGGCATTCCTGGTTTTTTAGAAATCATGAAAAGCTGCCTCAAGATATTTTCTATTCGGCGCTAGGTTTTCAAGCAAAATGGAATGAGTCACATGTTTGGATGATGCTGACGAAGCTTTTATTTCAAAGCAAGCATCCTAACGATGGCGTTGTTGATGCTCAATTTGCTCAATTTCCATCTTTTTTTAATTCTTATAATTTGGGTATTACAGACGGGCATCACCTAGTTGGAACTAGATCTTCCGAATATCCACAAGAAGCATTGCTTGAGGCGTTGGTCATTTTCCTAAACCTAAAAGGCCATCTAACTTAAGCCGCCCTTTAAATTCATTAGCACAAGCTTACTAACCATTTTCAACGTCTCAAATACTCCATCGCCTTGAACAGCAGAAGCTTCAAAAGAAGGAACGTTTCTTGGGTTTAGTGTTCTTTCTAAGTCTTCAACAGCTGTAACATTTGGCAAGTCTCTTTTATTCCATTGCATGACCAGAGGAATTTTCTCTAGATCATGACCTTGGAAAATTAGATTTTGTTCAAGACCTTTTAGACTTTCTTGGTTGGCTTCCATTTTCTCAACCTGACTATCTGCCACAAACACGACACCATCTACGCCTCTTAAAATAAGCTTTCGACTTGATTCATAAAAGACCTGGCCAGGAACGGTGTAAAGATGAAACCTTGTTTTAAAGCCTCTTATTTCACCAAGCTCAAGTGGCAAGAAATCAAAAAACAACGTTCGTTCATTTTCAGTATTAAGTGTAATCATTTGACCGCGACTGGTGCCACTTGTCTTTTTGTAGACATGTTGAATATTAGTCGTTTTGCCGCCCAAACCTGGACCATAATAAACGATTTTACAGTTTATCTCTTTACGTTGGTAATTTACGAAAGACATTCTTTACTCCCAAAACCAAATAGACGGTCAATTTCTTCATCTGTAACGTCTTTAAATAAATAACCACTTCTATGGGCCGGTGGTTGCCACATTTTTAATTCATCTGCAATTTTATCACACCATAGTTTAAGTTGAGTGCGAATCGCTCCTGGAGCGATTTCTTTTTCAAAAACAATACAGGCATAACATGGACGTTTAGCGATATCGATACGAACCATACAAAAACCATTTTCTCCGTCATCAAAACCAAGTTTAACTTCTCTATGAGATTTGAATTGGTTTAACTCAATAAGAGCTTGCGATGCTTGCCAAACCCCACCCAACAAAGCGCTCATTGATATATTGAGCTCATTTGCTTTGTTTGAGTAAAGACAAACTCCATCTCTATTCGAAATTAAAACGTGATGTTTTTCAATTCGAGTTGGGATTGTTAATAATTTTACAATATCTGCGATAGCATCTTGTAAGTTTTCGGCCATAGTCGCTATATCCTTTTTCTATTTTCAAGCGCTTTAGAGATCGTCATAGAGTCAAGGTACTCAAGAGCGCCACCCATTGGCATCCCAAAACCAATTCGCTCCGCACTTACTTCACTTGGTAATTCTTGGCGAATATAGGAGCTTGTAGCATCACCTTCAATTGAAGGATTTATTGCTAGAATCAATGTTTTAATCTCTAATCTTTTTACACGCGCAACTAATCTTGGAATACCAATTTCATCCGGGCCGATACCAGAGAGGGGATTAAGTACCCCTCCAAGAACATGATAGAGTCCTCTAAATTGACCGCTTTTTTCAACGGCCAAGCAATCTGAAAGTGACTCTACAACACAGATAACTCCGGTTGAGATACGTTCACTTCTTTTGCATACATCACACAAATCACCTTCACTGAATAAGCCGCATTCTTTGCAATATTCTAGTGAGGCGAGTTCTTGCATGGCCCTACCGAAACTAATAAGGTCTTCACTTCTCCACTTCGCAAGTCCAAGAACTTGGCGAAAAGCAGTCTTTTCACCAATTCCTGGAATCTTTCGAAAGTACTCGACGCTTGAGATAATTTTTTCTGGATAATTCAATTTAAAACCCTAAAACATACCTGGAATTGAAAGCCCGCCAGTTACTTTTGACATCGCAGAAGAAACCATTGTTTGTGATTCTTTTACCGCTTGATTCACGGCCGTAAGCACAAGCTCTTCAAGTATAGAAACATCATTAGGATCAACACATTCCTTATCAATTTTGATACTTAATAGCTCTTGCTTGCCAGTAATTTTAATTTTAACCATTCCGCCACCAGCAGAAACCTCTAACTCACGTGTTTCTAACTCTTTTTGCAGAGTAGCCATTTTCTGTTGCATTTGCTGAGCTTGCTTTAATAAGTTATTCATATTTTTAGCCATCTTATTCTCCTTTTTTTCCCATCTGAATTTTATCTACTTTCGTATTAAACATTTCTTGAGCAAGTTTAAGCATTGGATCCTCAAGAAGTTCTTTTTTTCTTTGTTCTTCGCTTATGGCATCCTGTTCTTTTCTTTCTTGAGCTCTTGTTGTCACATTTTTTTTGGTACTAGTTTCTATTTCAATGACTAGATCCATTTTTGCTTCAACGTGATCTCTAAGTAGGGCGGTTAGTCTTTCTCTTGTTTGTTCTTGATTAATAACATCATAAAAAACATTTCCTTCAGCTGGATATGTAATTTTCATCTGTTTATCAATAAATCTAGCAGGATCAATATAAGCATGCTCGAGACTTGCAGATAGAGTCGGCGCTTCAACCTCAATGATTTTTAAAAAGGCATCTAATTCCTTAACAATTAATTTGGGCTTTTCAATAATTGGTAGTGCTTTTTCAGCTTCAACCTTTGGCTCTTCAACCTGCTGAACTTCATCTTTTATAACTATCATCGATTCGACAATTTTTTGCTCTACGACGGGTTTAGTCTTTTTTTTTTGAATATCTGATGAGCTTTTATCTAGACCTAGAAGGCTATTTCTTAACGCTAATTTTTTTATGCTGACCAGAAAACTCTGTACCGGTGCCACTGAATCAAAGATCCATGAAGATTCTTTGGCCAAAGATTCATAGACCCAAAATATTTCTGCCGTCGAAACACCATTTATAGCATCTTGAATATTTGATTTTTTATTAAGCCAACTTTCGTTGTCTACATTTTCAATTATAGTAAAGATGTTTTCTAAGATCGAAGTGAGCAAAGCTTTTAATGAAATATTTTCTCTGAATGCTTGCTTGCAGTTTTCAACAGTTAACTGCGCATCACCATCAAAAAGAGCAATAATAATTTGATCCAGGAGCTCTCTTCTTGCGACTCCCAAAGACTTTGCAAGGACTTCTTCTGACACATGATTATCACTTGTATAGCTTAAAACCTGATCCATGAGAGACAATGTATCTCTTACTGAGCCATTTCCAAGTCTTGCTATATCTCTAATTTGATCTTCATTATCAAAGACAATTCCCTCTGATTTTGAAATCTTCATTAGATGATCTGTTAAATCATCGACACTCGCATTTACAAAATCAAAGCGCTGACATCTTGATAGAACAGTTCCAAGAAGTTTATGCGGCTCCGTTGTCGCTAGTAAAAAAATCACATGCGATGGTGGCTCTTCTAAAGTTTTCAATAATGCATTGAAGGCACTTTTTGAAAGCATATGAACTTCATCGATAATATAAATTTTATGACTTCCGTTAGTTGGAAGATACTGAACGTTATTAATAAGCTCTCTAACTTCATCAACAGTATTGTTAGATGCTCCATCAATCTCAATCACATTCATCGAGTTTGATTGTTGCATATCCTGACAAGCGAAGCAGATACCGCACGGATTATCATCTGGAGTTAAAGATTCACAACGAATCGCCTGAGCAAACAATCTAGCAACAGATGTTTTTCCAATACCTCTTGTTCCAGAAAACAAATAAGCATGACCAAGCCTTGAGCGCTTAATTGCGTTTTGAAGTGATCGTGTTATCGCCTCTTGGCCGATCACATCTTGAAATTTCTTTGGGCGCCATTTTCGCGCTAAAACCTGATAACTCATTTAGCCTTTTTTCATTCGTAAATTGATGGAGAATTGTATCTAAAAGCGTTGCCAGTGGCAAAAGAAGTGGCGACCGAACCCAACCTCACAAAACTCCGCGGGCTACCGTTGCTTCGTTCCCGACCTGGCGGAATTCACCTCGGTGGTCCTTGAGACGGGTCCAATCACCGCGGTCATATTAGGGTTTTAAACAGGTAAAAGTCAATGATATTGAAACGGCGCGACATTAATCAATGGCGGAGGACATGGGATTCGAACCCACGATACATTGCTGTATACACGCTTTCCAAGCGTGCGCCTTCGACCACTCGGCCAATCCTCCGCGATTATTGACGTTTATCACTGCAGCATTAAACATGTCCATGTATTTATCTTTGGGTTCATTTAGAGAAGTGGAGAGAAGGGTATATACTAAATAAAAATAAAAGGTTGTTTAAGTGAGTGACGCTAGTAGTAAAAAAGAGAAGAATAACAAAGGTCATACAGAAGAATCCGAAAAATCGTTTCAGTATAATTTAGAAAATTTAAATAGTATGCTTAAGCGCTTTGAAAAGATCTCTGAAGTATCTCCAAGTTTTTGCAGTGCCAAATGGTTACAAAGCACCGTTTATCTCCACACAGGCTTAACCCATAGTTGTCACCACCCACCGGCGCACAAGATTCCATTAGACGAAATTGAAAAGTCTCCCGCCGCTCTTCACAATACAAAATATAAAAAAGAGCAACGCCAAAAAATGCTGGAAGGCGAGCGACCTGAAGAATGTCACTACTGTTGGAATATTGAAGATTTACCTACAGAAAACATGTCTGATCGAATGTTTAAATCCACCAATACTCAGTGGAGTTTTCAGCATCTTGAAAAAATAAAGTCAGTTGGCTCAAAGAAGGATCTAAATCCAACCTATCTTGAAATTGCTTTTGATAATACCTGCAACTTTAAATGTATGTATTGTTCTCCAGATATATCTACAACCTGGATGGATGAAATTCTTCAAAGTGGGCCATATCCAACATCTGTAAAAACTGGAAATCTTGATTGGCTTAAAGAGCAGGATAGACTTCCTATTCGACACGATCAACACAACCCCTATGTCGAAGCCTTTTGGAAATGGTGGCCACAGCTTTATAAAGATCTTAACACATTTCGAATTACTGGTGGTGAGCCACTACTTAATCAAAATACTTGGAAAGTTTTAGAATTTATCAACAGTAACCCAAACTCAGGATTTAACTTAGCTATCAATACAAATATGGGAATCCAGTCAAAATGGATCACAAAGTTTTGTCTGATTTCAAATGCCATAGCAGATCGTATCAACTCACTTGATATTTATACAAGCTGTGAGGCCCATGGAGAGCAAGCTGAATATATTCGCTTTGGTCTAAACTACAAAAGCTTTATGGAAAATAACGATTATCTTCTCAGTAATGCTTACGAACAAAATCGCTTGCACTTTATGATCACGTTTAATGCTTTATCTATTACTAGTTTTTTAAGCTTTTTAGATGATATTAAAAAGCTTAGAAGAAAGTTTAAACCCTATAAGATGCTCGATCGAGTTTCACTTATGGTTTCTTATCTACAGTGGCCTCAGTTTCAATCTGTGTTAGTTTTACCCAAAGAAATCAGACAAAGTTACTCGGCACAATTTTTAAACTATGCTCAAGAAAATTCGATTGAATCTGGACCGAGTGGTTTTTTATATTTAGAAGAAATTGAACAGATCAAAAGATTATCTCAGTTCATGCTACAAGATCTTAATGATAATGAACTTCAGTTGAGGCGCAGGGATTTTGGGCTTTTTTATCAAGAGTATGACAAAAGAAAAAAGACTAATTTTTCTAAAGTCTTTCCTGAACTAAGTGAGTTTTATGAGCAATGTCTAAAGATTTGATATTGCTTTAGTCATTTCCTCAAAACTCTCAAAACAATTTGGATGTTCATTGTTATTTTTTATAAAATATTTTAAATAGGAACATTTTAATATATCAGACATCTTGTCACCTATCATTATCGATTTAGACAAATCGATTTGATATTTTTCAGCCGCCTTAACTACCATTCCTGGCATTGGCTTTCTTAACAAGCTTTGGCTTTTGTATTTAGCGATAGAACCATCAACATGATACGGACAATAGAAAGTGTCAAGAATAGCAAATCCAATAGATTTATAATAATCTGCAATGAACTTAGTAGTTTCCTGGTAGTCGCTTTCAGTGTACTTACCTCGAGCAATGCCCGATTGGTTCGTTACTACAATTATTTCATAATTTTTTTCAACAAGAAGGTTTAAAAGAGGAATAATATCAGACTTAAAAATCACATCTTCAATTTTTCCAGGATAATCAGTATCTTCAATTAAAATTCCATCGCGATCTAGAAACGCAACCTTGCGATTAAAGCTTTCACCTCTAGGTAGAAACTCTACTTTAAACTCATTTGAGCTCACATCGTGCGTATAGGAAATACCCAGCTCAACTTCGACATCATCATCATTTAGTATTGAGTACGTTGTATTGATATTTGGTTCAATTTTTAAAAGGCTTAAGTCACATGCAATAACTGGACGACCATCGTGTTTATACTTGGTATTTTTTAATATCTCTTTTAACTTATCAGACATAGCCCTGTCTTCTTTGTTTAAAAAATTGCGACAAAACTTTTGAACATTCAAAATGCATGACTCCGCCCATAATATTAATTTTATGGTTAACATTTGGATTTCCCCAAATATTCATTGCACTTGATAAGACTCCACCCTTGGGGTCATAAGCACCAAAGATGACATTTTTAATACGAGAGTGAAGAATAGCTCCTGCACACATAGCACAAGGCTCCAAGCTTACAAACAGGCTATAACCTTCTAGGCGCCAATCGCCGAGTTTTTCACTGGCCTGTGTGATCACTTCTATTTCAGCATGGGAACATGGATTTTTTTTTAGTTCTTTATAGTTATGAGACTCACAAAATATTTTACCCGCCGGATCAACAAGTACCGCGCCTACAGGAACTTCATCCATTGAAGCAGCTTTTTCAGCTTGCTCGAGTGCGAGTTTCATAAACCATTCGTATTCTTCTATGTTCATCATATGATTTTTATTCCGTGTGCTACCGGTCTTCCAAGAAGCGCTTTTCTTTGACTAAGGACTCTTGCTTTGAGTAATAAGGTTTCGTTTTCGTCAAAAATTTCATATTCATCATCAACATTTAGCTCCTGAAAACAAAGCAGAGCAGCTTCTCCCCTTCTTTTGTCATAGAGCCTTGCACTGAATGACTCTTCTTCGTTAATTTTTATTTTTACTCTCTTATCTTTTCTGTGTCTAAAGTCGTATTCCGTCCAATTTATTTTTGGATAGAAAATTGGCCGATTCATATTAAAAGCAATAACAATGAAGACCAGTAGATTTACCAAATAAATGACCGCTGATGGATAGTCTTGATTTGTCGTTTTTGAAATAAGAAAAAACGTATTTAATACAATACCAATTGCTAAAAAAGTTAAGAATGAATATAGAATTTTTTTTAGTGATCTAAATAGCAAGGCATAGTATCCCGCCCAAATGGCGATAATAAGAGTTCCGATTAAAACATCACTCCATGAGTTAAAGCCGACAACTTCAGACAAGAAAGCAAGTGTCATTGATAGCGTTAAATATCTTTTTATTCGGTTAATGCGTGTTGCTACAATCTGCTTTGACAAGTGTAGTGTCATAATTCACCAAAAGCTCAATTTTACCTGTTGATATATTCTCAATACACTCTATCATAACCCAAATGTAATACACGGAGGTTTCATGAAAAAAATTCTATTGGCAGCAGCATTTACTCTTTCTCTAACTGGTTCAGCTATGGCCGCTCACGGTCCAGCTGGTTGTGGTCTAGGCTCAATGCTTTTCCAAGGTAAGAGTGGATTAGTATTCAACGTATTGGCTGCTACGTTTAACGGTTCTTCAGGCAACCAAACTTTTGGTATGTCTACTGGTACTCTTGGTTGCGAAGATGCACAAAGTGCTAAAGTTTCAGTTGTATCATTCGTTGAAGGCAATAAAATTGCACTTTCAAATGATATTTCTCGTGGTCAAGGCGAAACACTTGATGCTTACCTTGAGCTAATTGGTCAAAAAAATGTTGATAAGTCTGTACTTCAAAAGTCTTACCCAACAATTTTCACTAAAGAAGCTTCTGCGGAGCAAATCCACACGAACATTTTGGTAGCTCTTAATAAATAAGATGATCCAATCCAATTGGGGGGCGTTTATCGCCTCCCTTTTTTTTATTCTTCAAGTTCATGCTTCAGATTCATTTGATTCACAGTGGTTAAAACTTCTTCGCTATAATAAATATAATACATCTTTCGAAAGCGAGGCTGACTCTAACGTCTTTTTCTTAACCCCTCGTGGAAAAACTGATCCTGAAGGTGAATATCAGGAATTTATAAGAGTAATGAAAACGCCTGTTACCGGAGACGATCATCCAGTCTGTATGTTTCCAGCCAGAGCTTTAAAAATATTTCAAGACAAAAAAAGCTCTAGGCCTGATTTTTCAAAATGTGACAAACTAAATCGATACCTTAAGGCAACTGACCCTAAGGGTGCATCACTTGTCTTTGCAAGCTATTTCATCCAAAAGCCATCATCAGCTTTTGGACATACTTTTTTAAGACTTCACACTAACAGACTCGGCAATGCAGCCCTTTTAGACTTCGCTGTTGATTTCGCTGCAAGTGTTGATACACAAAACCCAATCGCCTATGGCGTTAAGGGAATTATTGGAGGCTTCAAAGGTCGCTTTAGTCGAATGCCATATTTTTTAAAAATTAGAGAGTATGCAGACCTTGACTCAAGAGATGTATGGGAATATCCATTAAATTTATCAAGCAATGAACTTTTAATGCTGACTCTTCATTTTTGGGAGATGGACCAAGCTTATTTTGATTATTATTATTTTTCTGAAAATTGTTCCTATCATATCTTAAGAGCAATTGAAGCTATAACGAATAAAGAAATTAGCAAAGATCTTAAGTTTTTTGTTCTACCAATCGACACAATTCATGCGCTTAATGAAAACAATGTACTACTTTCACCAAAAAGAATACCGTCACAATATTCTAAAGTTAAGGCTGCGCTCGAAGGCTTGACGCCATCAAATAAAGAATTAGTTCTAGATTTTTACCGCGATCCATTTGGGTTTAATATAAATTCTGTTAATAACATTGTTATTGTTGACGCATTTATTGATGTTCTTAACTATAAGTTTGCCGAAAGCCTCTTAACAGACTCTTCAGATGATCAAACTATTCAGTTAAGAGAATCTTTACTTTTAAAACGAAGTCGAATGGGCTCTTCCAAGAGCTCTACCATCAGCACTATCGATAGCCCTTCATCTGGTCATTACGGTTCGTATATTGATCTAGGCTACTCTTACGCGGACAAGGGCTCTGTTAAGCTCAATCACGCCTTTGCGCTTCATCAGTTTAAACATTCTCCAAAGGGATTTTCGAATAAATTTCAAATGACAATGGGTGAGCTGCAAATTTCGGTCAAGAAGAACGATGTCACATTTGATAGCTTTAAAATATTTGATGTTATGAATGCATCCAACTCATTTTCGCTTGAATTTAAGCCTAGTTGGCGCTTTGCCCTGGGACTATCAAGGGACTTTTCGTATTCAAATAGTGTTGAACCATTTGTTCTTTTAAATAGTGGTGTTTCACTTTTGGCCAGTGATGATTACTTATTAAATCTTTCGCTATCTTTTCGACCTCGATATCAAAGCCACAACAATCATTTCCAGCTACCTACAGGTCTTCACCTCATCACACAAAAAAATGGAGCACATTACCAACTAGGAGTAGAAAGTTCTTTCTATAGAAACTTTGACTTAAAATCGTACGAATTTTGGATTAATCCATACTATCGTCACGTTGTAAGCAATAGTACTGAACTATTCATCCAATCGAGTACCAGACGTTCACAGACTGAGTATTCGATTGGAATGACATACTTTTATTAGCCTACCATTGACCTTGATCTTTGTAATGATAGTCAAAAGTAAAATCTAACGTTGCATTTAAAATTAATTCTTTTTTCAATAGTTTCGCAAAGTCTTCATTGCCTCGTCCATCTTGCCCCCAGTCTGGTCTAGCTAGCTTCCTGGCTCTTATGGCAGTATTGGATGTTAGACGACTATAGTCCTGAGCATAGAATGCGCCCTTTCGACCATGAGGTGGTGGCAATCGATCATCAAGAGGATTGTCGACTTGATTAAACTTGAAATCAAAGTCAGCGCTCCACTTACCATCATCACTTATGGAGAATTTATAATTAGCTTGATACATTCCTGGACCAAATTTCATTCCAAACTCTTTTAAATCTATATCTGGATGAAATTTAATTTCTGCCTCGAAGCCCCCTCTTGATTTCCATAATGTCCTAAATAAAGGCCATATTTCATTCATAAGATTATCTGCGAAGGCACCTTTGCCAGCTTTGATTATTTTATAATCAAACTCTTCGTATTCAAGCTCTTTAAAATTTTCGATATTATTAAATTTAATTTTGTAATGATCTTTTTTAAGGTCGTTTCTAATTGGATAAGAAAATGGTAATTCTGTCGTTCCATCCATTAATTCTAAAAAAATGTAGAAGCATTTTACACGGACCATGACGTGGGTTCCGCCCATCGAGAAATCATCTCTTATCCAGTGGCCTTGGTAATTATAGGGTGAAACATTATATTTTTTGGTGTTTTGACCAATAATGGTTTCAGGGCCAACAGACATTCCAATCCCTGCACCAACATTATTAATATTCATTTCACGCACGCGCCACAATAAAGTCATTGAGCTTGCAAAGTCATTTGGTCTTTCTGTAGGAAAACCTATAATCCAATTTGTGGCTGCAAAAATTCCAACCTCTTTCCCGTGTCTAAAATTCTGTTCCATCTCTTCGACCGTCACACGCTTATTCATATCATCCAAGACTTTTTGACTACCTGTCTCGATCCCATAATTCAGCATAATGCAGCCACCGGCCTTAAGATCTTTAAAGTATTCAAGATCCATTCGGCCATCACACCTAGCATACCCAGTCCAATTCACTTTCAATTCTTTAGCAGCAATACCTTTTGCAAACGCTCTAAGCTCTTGAATATTTCCATTAACCAAGCTGTCTATAAACCAAAAGATATCTGTACCTTTGTTATAATAAAGCCATTCAACTTCACCAAGCGCATCGACAGCAGTTCTTTGTCTGTATTTCCAAAAATGAGTTTCTTCACAAAAGGTACACTTTGCTGTGCAACCACGACTAAACTGACTGTTAACACCATTTGGAATATCATAATGGGAAAAATCAATACTTTCATAGTCCGGCATTGGCAGTCCGTTGAGCTTAA
Organism: uncultured Halobacteriovorax sp.; assembly: GCA_964352405.1. Lineage (GTDB taxonomy): Bacteria > Bdellovibrionota > Bacteriovoracia > Bacteriovoracales > Bacteriovoracaceae > UBA4207. The sequence goes on along the minus strand of CAYGRY010000003.1, from coordinate 38,840 downwards.
TCCTTTCACCTTCAGGCTGATAGATTTTTAAAGTTTCATCACGATTTACGCCGTTTTCAACTTCTTCTAAAATATCTAAGATAGCCCCTTCACCCTCTCCACTGACAACATAATCAAAGTAGGGTTGAGATTCAAACCAACTTTTTTGTACATTACTTCCGCCAACTGCGATTTTTACATTTGGTAATCTTTTTTTAATTTCTTGCGCCATCCATTTTGATGGCTCTTCACTTATGTCATAAATCGTAAAACCTACAACATCTGGTTTTTTAGCAACGATCTCTTCTACTGACTGAAGTAATATTGGCTCTAATAATGGGTGGATATCTGTTAAATAATTATCTTTAAACCAATGCCAACTTGCACTGTAGTCCCACATCCAATATGAAATCTTTTTATTAGGCCACCAATCTTTTTTAAACTCGTTGTAGGCTTTAACGTTAACGTCATACAGGTGCGTTTCATAACCTGCTGTCTTAGCCACGCCACTTAGAAGCGCAAGATTATAAGGAGGAAACTGTGGTGCCCAAGCAGGACAAAGAACAAGTGCGAGTTTTGTTTTTCTTGTTTTATAGTTTATATAAACAGGCTTTTCATTGCGCTGAACATAGGGCTTGGCGTACTTTTCAATAGCTTCGATCATCGCCTTATGTTTTGCATCTGCAATATCTGGCTCTGGCTCTTTTCTTGCCTCAGCATCGTGAACCAGACCTTTTAAATTAAAATCCATACTGTCCTCAAACCAGGCTTTTACATTCTGCCCAGAATTTTTCCATCGTTGGAAATGTTTTTATAAAGTCAGTCTTTCTTCTTTTATCGTGCTCACTAAAGAAAAGGAAAAAATCTCTTTGGTGCTTTTGTTTTTCTTCTACTGGCATTGAACTTTTCATCCACTCTAAAATTCGCTCCATTTTTATGACTTCAGCTTTTACAATACCGTCATCAATTCTTGAACGCATATAATCAATATGACCCTGCATAATTGGGTGAAATTCATCACTTAGTGTTTTCGCTGACAAGAACTCTGGAGCCTGCAGATGAGGAATATCTAATAAGATATTTCTATGCTCGTTTGTATATCTCTTTCTTAAAGCAATAACCCAATCGATAAAATCTCTAAACCCGACAACACTGAGGTTGTTAAAAGTGCACATAAAGGCGACGGGTGCCGTAGGGTTTTCTTCTAGGTAGCGACAAAGATTGTTTTCAAATGCTTTAAAGTTTAAACCGTTTCGAATATATTCAGCTTGTGCGCCAAATGTATCAACACTTGTATGCAAAATAAATTGCTTAACTTTTTTACCTTCGAGCATTGGTTTCAAAAGTGAAAGAAATTTGGAAAATTGTTTTTCATTTATTCCAAGATTTGAATTAATTGATAATTCCAACTGTGGAACTGTATGAGCATTAATCCATTCCATCACTTTAAATGTATGTTTACTTAAGAGAGGCTCACCACCTGTTATTCTAAAGAACATTAAGTCTTTAACAAGATCTGGCCACCACTTCCAAAACGCATCAATGTACGGGTTTCCTTCTTCATCCATGGGCATTAGATCATTCTGCTTAAACCAATCCATATTTTGATGTTGATATGTGGAAAGCTGATAAGGTCCCTGTTTTACAACCTCATCGCGCCATGAAGTACTGACGTGTGGAGAGCAATAGCTACATTTAAAATTACAAGCACTAGAAAAGCTCACTTCAACGTAAGTTGGGTTTATATTTTCATCACCCTTCATTTTACTTACTTTTTCAAAGTATGGCATTGTCCAGCTATCCACGGCGCGCATATGCCTATCGCTTACTTGCTCACCCGGCAGATCTTCTATATTCCAACAAATACTGCACTCTGAAGGCCTTTCACCTGTAAGCATTTTTTTTCGTTGTTCTTTTTTATGCTTTGTATTGTGCAATGCTGTTGGATTATCTTTTAATTCTTCTAGTGGAATTTTATGTGTCGGCGGCAAATAGCATGAATGAGTTTGACCAGTCATAAGATGAATCGTTACATGCATCCATTTCGCCATACAAAAGCTCGGCGAAACTTCGTTGATCTTTTTTTTCATTTCTTCTAATTTATCTATTTCACCAAACATATTTTCTCCGTTAGATTCTTTTTTTAAGCTTTAACTTTTCGGCAATATAGGCGGCCATTTTCTTTGAAAGTATATCGTTTCCATTTGACTCACCTGTAAAATGAATAATGTCTCCATATAACTGACCTTCATAGTCTTCAAAAATATCAAGCAAGCTTTTAAAATATATTTCATCAGAGTTAAGCTGACTCAAACTTGTTTCAATCTCTAAATATCTTTCCCTATAAGACAGATCACCGACGACTTCTTTTTCTTTTTCGGTTAATTTCTTTCCGATAGCTGGTACGGGCTGTAAAAAGAAGAATAGTTTTTGTCCTCTATTCTGAGCAACTGCCCCCATCGCTCTAACGTAGCTTTTATATTTAACTATATATGCTTTTTTTAACTCATCTTTATTGCCCGACTGTTCATAACTGAGCTTTGCGGTTAACTCTCTGTTTTCTTTAAGACTTATATTTTCATAAATTTGATTTAGCAAAACGCCAAAGAACGTATGGCTGAGTATCGATCCTTTTCTTATTTTTCTTGTGATTGGCGCTAGAAACGTTCTCACTGTCGACTGAGGCGAAGAGGATTGAGTGTTATTTAATATAACTCGTTCGAGTTCATACCAACTCGAAGAAGGCGTATCAATTTCAAACTGTGCCTTTAAATTGAAATGCTCATTAAAGCCTTCAAGACTAATTATGCTATCGGCAATTTCACCATACATCATATTTGCAATGGCTTGCCTAGGCTGTTGCCCTGCCGACATGGCGGCATTCCATATCTTAAATGGTTTTCCACTTGGTGAAATATAAGCCTGGTTAAGTTGCATTTCTAGTTTACCGGTTAGAAAAAGAAGTTCGGCGACAGAGCCGCCAAGAATGAGAAAGTTATAAAAACTCGTATCCTTTTCATCCCCAAAATCTGGACCAACAAGTCCGCGCTGATTTGATAGTTCGTTGATACATTTACCACTTCTTTTATAACGAAGCATAAGGAAAGGGTGGTGTGACACCAAATCTCCCCACGAGCAGTCTTCCTTGTCTTTAAATCTCTCATATTTAGCGAGATAGCCACTAGGCAAATGCGTTGATTTATTAGTTAAAGACAAAAAACTAAAAGATATTATCTCAATAGATACTAGCGGGATGATTAACAGCAATAGGTATCCAGCTAGTTTTTTTTTCAATCCACAAACCCTAAATTATTCAAAATCGACTCTACATGGCCTTTGTAGTGAACAGGGATTTGTGTTGTGTATAACTGATGTAACTCTTCTTTATGGTTGCTGTCCATGTCATGAAGCGAGAGATGACTTCTTCCGATCAGCTCTTGAATTATTGGTTGTAGACCGTTGTCATCACAAAACTGTAGAAACTCAGGTAATTCATGCCAGTTTCCACGCTGAACACACATTGATGCAAACAACGTAAAGCCTCGCCCAACTTTAGCTCTTTCATTTCGAATACTGACAAATTCCAAGACTGTTTCACGAACTCTATCAAAGTCGCCTTTTAGTCTTATGGCCGCATATGTTTTTGATGAAATGGCATCCATGCTTAAGTGAATATGTCTTATTTTTAAGGGCTCTAGAGCATCACGCAATTGTTTTGAGATTCTGTAATGACAATTGGTTATAAAACCCCAAGTACATTCTTTATTGACGCTTGAAACTTGTTCAATAAATTTAAAAGTATCTTTTTGTATAAATGGTTCTCCACCCAACATATCCACTTCTTTTAAGTGTGGATAAATCTTTTCCGGGCCAATATCCCAAAAGTCACTTTTATCATATAGACCATTTGGCTGAGACCAAACATCGCACATGACACATTCTAAATTACACTTTCCGTTTAATCTTAAATCTAGTCTTTGCGGCATCTTGGTTTGAATTGGCTTGAAGTCTACAAGATCATTTAAGTGCTGATAGTTTTTTTGGCAACCAAAGCTCTTAATTGCATTTTCACAGATTTTAACATCGCCAGTAAGAAATTCATTTCTCCACTGTTGAATAATTTCTCCATTCCAAATCTGTTCAATGCTCTCATTGGCAACATCACCAACTTTATATTCACCAGAAAAACAACAAGCTGAAACACTTCCAAGCGGACTTAGTTCAAGTTGCAAAAAAGGAATAGGACAAAAAGTTCCTTCCTTTATTTGTTTTTGTACTGCTTCTGGTATTTTTTTATCTTCTGACATTTTTATAACTCGCTAAGAGCTGGTTTGAAATTCTTTGATGCCTTTCTAATTCCAATATCAGTTCCGCAGTTGCATCTTGCTTGGTTACAAATAACAGGCTCGCTTGTAAACTTCACACCGGGATTATTCATGTTCCCGACAATTTTTCCCATATTACAACTTGCGATTCGAACCTCACCTGCTGGTGTGATGAAAATTGCATCATTAATCCAACACTTCCAGCCAGTGAATTTATTCATTGATTCAGATACAACTCTATTTGAATTATGTGCAAGCGTTGAGCCATCAGCATAATGTTCTAGACAGTGAGAAGGGCTTGCAGATGGCACTTCGCTATTCTTAGGCAACTTGCGTTGTTCATCTAATGTATGTGTTTTTAAAAATTCTCTTTTCCACTCATCATTATAATGGTGCATTTCTGAGTGAGGTGACATCGCTTCAAACAGAGCAGCATATTCAATTGTATAGTTTTGTAGTTTTTCCTTTAGAATATTTGAGAAATCGACGACCTCTTGAAAACGCTCATCATGCATCAAAAGTCGGCACACAAGGTAATCCATCTTATCTTGCAAGAACTCCATATTCTTCATGTAGTTTTCTTTGTCACAAAACTCGACATGGAAACTGGCAACGATATCATTAAACAAAGTATGGTTTTCTACCCACCAATCTAGTGGTTTACTGAGATTTGTATTAACTGCAACCAGCGCCCCTGGTATTTCTTCTCTGATATACTTCAGGATTGGAATAAATGGCTTCCAAACAGTTGGTTCACCACCAGAGAAAAAGAATCTAAATGAGTCATAACCATTGGCTTTAAATTGAGCGACCATAGATCTTAAGTTATCTATGTATATGTCTGTCTGTAGATTTTTATGATTTGCCCCGAAATTACCAGGATTACAATAACTACACTTATAGTTACACACGTCACTAACTTGCCATGTGATACTGGCGAATTTTCCTTGGGCGGGCCATATTGCAACTAAATCTTTATTACTCATTATAATCCTATTATATCATGGTACCGGCTTGGACCAAGGCTCTCTAAGCGCCTGTAAATATTTAATACTTAAGAAGTTTTAATTCTGGATATATTTTTAACATCTCTTCACTTCGCACCTTATCTACCATTCTGGCACGCGCATAAAACTCATCTTGTAGATGGGTGTCATCTTGAGCATTCATAAAATCGATAACGGAGTTATAGCCAGACTCGGTATTATTATAAGGCTGACCATTCTTTGTCGCGTAATCCTTAATCATTTCCAAATACTTTCTATACTTATCAGAAATAATATCTTTAGCTAGCTGAGGGTAAATTCGCACGTTCATAAACTGTTGATGCGTTAAAATATTTAGTCTTATATCGTTCGGTTTTATAAATCCTCGTACGATCCAGTCGTAATGAAATTCTGGAAAGTGAAAAACGTTATAAGCACTAATCGTGGGCGTTATTTCAAAGTGTATGTTTGGACACTCTTTTAGCATCTTTTCTCTATTTTTTTCGATAACTGACCAGTTTGTCCCTTTTCGCAAATACTCTGCTCTTGGACCAGAGTCATCGAGGCTTGCTGATACGCTTACATTGTTAAATTTTTTCCAATATTCTAAAACCTGAGCTTTTTTATGGTTTAAAAGTGCAAAGTTTGTTGTGTAGTTTATCGGTATGTCTAATTTTTTATTTTCAAGCCAAAGGTCGAGGATTCTATAATGTTCATCGCAAATAAGGGGCTCTCCACCCGCAAAATAAGCACTCTCTACATCTAAAAGAAGTGGCTCTAATTCTTTCCAAAGTTTTTCGTTTGGACTTATTTGAATTATTTTTTTTCCTTCATAACCACTATACATAGCTTTTTGATCATCATACCAAGAACTACTTAATTCTGGTCCACATGTCTGGCACCTTAGATTACATAAATTATTAAATCGAATATCTAAGTAGTTCATTCGAAGCTCATCTAATGAACCATCTTTCGCCGTTGTCTCAACGAACTCCCAATGTTTGTCATAGTTTCTATTTGAAGTGAGTCTTAATGTTTCAGTGCTGCCATACTTTTCTAATTCATAACATCGCTTACAACCATCAGTAGGTTTATCATTAAGCATGTTTAGTCTCAGCGATTTCATCTTCTCACTATTCCAAAGATCCATTAGACTTGAGGAATCACTAAAGCGACCAACAGGTTGATCTGAATCCCATATACAGCACGGATAAGTATTTCCATTCGGCCACAAATGCATATGTGTCCAAGGCAACATACAGAAGTTTTTTGATTGGTTAATACTTTCTTTTTTCATTAAGAATATTAAACACTACCTTTAGGAAGCAGCCAAGTTTATGTCGTGATTCGCGTTATACATTCAGTCAGTTGGCTACTTGCCTGGTACTTGTAATTCTTTTTGCTGTTCGTCTCTAGTATTTTATTTTGATGATGGATCTATGTATGATGACAGTTGACCAAGTTGCTCTTTATGCTCTTAGCCATATATAGATTTTTCCCTTTATAGGCGAAATTTGAATCGTGTTAAATTCTTACAGAAAACCCAAGTGTCGTTTGGTATTCACGATCACTTCCTTTTGGTCGACCAGTGAAGATTACTGTGTAGCCAGCATTCAACGAAAATGCATTAAGAAGATTAATACTTAATCCTGTCCCTGCATAAGGAGACAGGTAGACCGACGGCTCTCTTGTTGTCGTTACGCCATTTAGCGTTTTTGAATACTCACTCTTTCTTCCATGCCCACCAAGACGAAGATACCACTGCAAAACACCACCAAAATTAAAAGAACTTCTCACGCCCAGCATAGCGTTGGTGACTGTTTCTTCAATCGTCAAATTCTGCAGTGGAAAGCTTTCATTGTCTTTACCCTGAGTGACCTCAGCTTCTGCTGATAAAATTGGTGGCCCATAGTTCATTCGCAAACCGTAGATGAATCGCGTTTTTGAATGCGGTGTTGGTTCAATTTTTTGAACACGCTCTAAACCGACGACTGGCTCTATCTTTAAATAGCCATTCATTGACGGAGACTGGGACCAGGCAGGTAAAGAGACGAAGATAAAAAGAAAGAATATTAATATAAATCTCATGCTTTGATTTTCTCAAAGTGCTGAGTAGATTTCTAGAGGGTAAAATAGTCTGGTATAAAGAACAAATGGCGCACCCTGAGCGATTCGAACGCCCGACCTTCTGATCCGTAGTCAGATGCTCTATCCAGCTGAGCTAAGGGTGCAAAGAACATTTGGGACTTAATTAGCTGTCATTCTGTTGCTTTGTCAAACATCTAGAATACACACTAACTAAATGGCGGAGACGGTGAGATTTGAACTCACGGTACGGTAAACCGTACGACACCTTAGCAAGGTGCTGGATTAGACCGCTCTCCCACGTCTCCAGATTCTAATGGCGGAGGACACAGGATTCGAACCTGCGGACCCGTTAAGGTCAACGGTTTTCAAAACCGCCGCTTTCGACCGCTCAGCCAATCCTCCATAGAATGAGGAAGATAATAAGAGCGAATACTGTTTCTGACAACCTGAATTTACAGAAGTTTACTGAGTTGAGCGAATTAGTGACTCAATTTCTGATCGATCACTGGCGCTTGGCATCAAAGTTAGATACGTATTAAAGGATTCTACTGCCAAGACCCCCTGACCCACCGCGCGATAAACATGACCAAGCTCTCTATGGATGATTGGATTGTTTGGCTCTTGCTTAAGTGCACGTAGTAAAAGTTCGCGTGCCTGTTCATAACTATTTTGCCTTCTCTTAAGCTGGCCTAGGGATAGCAGTGCTTCTACATAACTAAAGTCGATCGTAACGGCTTTTTCCAAATTCTTGATAGCTTGCGGCCATTGTTCTTTTTTTGCCAAGACTTCACCTGTAATAAAGTAGCCTTCAGGAATTTTGGGATTCTTTTTAATTTCTATTTCAGCAAACTCTAAGGCTTTATCAAGCTTACCCATCTCCAGATATGATTTAGCAATCATATAGTTAATCTTTGGATATGAATCTAATCTCTCTTTAACAAGTTGATAGGCTTCAATGGATTGATCATAACGACCCTGTTTCGCCAAATACTCACCAATTTTTATATGAGTCGACAATTCACCTGGATTAATTTTAATCAGCTCTTTAGCATATTGAAGAACTTTGTCTACCTGTTGATTTAGTTCTGATGCATAAATCATAAAACGATAAAAACTTTCATCCTTTGTTTCTTGAGACTCAATTTTATCTTTATAGATATTAAACTCTTTAATTTGCCCCGACTTATAATAGTATTTTGCAATCTCACCGAGAATTTGCGGGCTGTCTTTATTGGTTTTTAAAATATCTCTTAAATATCCAATGGCCGTATCCGCACCATCTTGGTCGTATAGTGTTTGAGCATAAAGTACTTGGTACTTAAGATTGACGGGGTCGAGGGTTAAAGCTTTGCTTAGCATCAACTTACCATCGTTATATTTTCCATTTTTTATGTATATCCTGGCCATTAAGTAGAGGTCTTCATCCGCAAGCGGATCTCGATTAACCGCCTCAGACAACCATTTGATGCTTGTAACATCGTTTCCATTGGTAAAGTAATACCTACCAAGCATAGAGGCGTACTCTGGTGTATTAACTGCATCATCAACTTGGGCAAATTCGTTAATCGCAGTAATCGCATCATTGAAACGAAAAGCCTGTATATATGTTTCAATAAGTTGATTATTAACATTCTTATCTGAAGGATATTCTTTTTTAAGTCTTTGAAGTGTTGATAAAGCGGCTGAAAAGAATCCTCTTTTATTTTGAATTTCAACAAGCAAAAGATTTGATTCAATATAAAGAGGGTTCATGTCAGATGCTTCAATGGCATAAACAAAAGCTGACTCCCAATCATATTCTTTTAAGGCGAAACGTGATTTTTTTATAAGCTCATGAATTTTACTTTCTTTAATAAGAGCTTGAGAGGCTTTGTCACCTCCCACAGAAAGAGTTGCAAGCCTTGCTCTTAACTCTGAAGATTCACGAATTTGTAATGACCGCCTATAAAAGTCCGCTGCAAGATTTGATTTAGCATTAAAGACAGATGCATTTCCCATATGCTCAAGTAGGTCCGCATAAAAGATAGGTGATTGCTCTGCTTTTAAATCTTCAACTTTCCTAAGTACTGCTTCGTAAGATTTAACGTCCCCAGTAGTTAACAAGAGATCTGCCTTTCTCAATAAGAGCTCTACACTATTTGGATAAGTGACCAAACCTTTATCAATAAAGGCCCTTGCATCAATTGCCTTTTCATCAAAGTCTAAATAATTAGCAATGTTTATATAAGCGTCAATTGGAAGCTTTTGTATATTTTTTAATTTGTTATACACTTCTTTTGAGTCAGACAACCTACCAGCGTTTACCAAAGCTTCTAAGTATAGAGATAGCATCGTCACGGTGGGTTTTTTCGAAACCCGTAGGTAATTTTCAATTGTATTAACTGCAGTTAAATATTTGTGTGAATTTAAATAAAAATTTGCAGTACCAATTGCCACATTGGCATCAGTTAAAACCTTATCCTGAGATACTCGAATAAGATTAAAAAGAGTGGTCGAAGCTTCTAGCTTACTTTTAGCGTTAGGAAACAGACGGGCGTAAGTTTGAATTAACTGACCCATGGCTGGGTTATCTTGAAACTTATAAAAGAGAGAGACACGAAACGATTTAGCGGCAGCAGCTAAGTTCAAGTAGGTCTGCATTCCAGCTTGCTCAAGGCCTTGGGCCAAAGCTTGATTTGCTTTTACTTCGTCAAGATATTCGCCCTGACTCGGGAAAACAATTGATACTCTCTGTGGATTAATTGGTTGTTCTGGTTTTTTATCTTCTTCAAAAAATAAAAACCAGAAAACAACGATAAATGCGACCAACACAACTGGCTTCATTTTTTTCTTTTTCGTTTCGTCTTCCTCGTCCTCCTGAATATCTTCATCATTCTCTTCAAAGCTATTCATTACATCATCTTTCGCTGACTCTTGTTTTTTCTGCTTTGCGAGAGTAACAATTTCTTTTTCAGCCAACTCTGCATTTTGAGAAAGAGAGGGAACCATCTCTCTAATATTTATAAACTCTGTTGTTTCGCTTGTATTTAGCTCTTCTTCTTCTTCGGGTTCATTTGCAATTTTTTTTGCCTGCTCTTCGATTTTTTGAATAAGCTTTTCTTCTTTAGGCTTTGGCACGTCTGCTCGCTGAAGCACTCTGGTTTTATCCGTATCTGCTTCTACGTTTTTTATAGGACGATTAATTACTCTTGTTTTTTCAAAGGCTGGCTCTTCTTCCTCTTCAATGACTTCGGCTTCAGCAACCTTTTCTTTATTGATTTTTTCTAACTCTATCTTCTTTTCTAATTCAACTTTCTTTTTTTCCTGATATTTTTTTTCAAGTTCCTCATAATCAACTTCGTGACCCTGATCCTTATCGAACTTGAATTCATTCAAGAGATTCTCGGCCGGCTCATCTGTCTTAGATTCTTCAGTATCTGTAACTGACAATTTTTCTTGAAGCTGTTTATTTGTTTTCTTTTTAGGCAGCATCATATTTACAACTGTTGCTTCAGCAGTTGTTTGAGTGTTGTCGTTTTTTCCAGAAATTTTTCTTAATATCGCTTCTTTGATTTCAGAGAAGTTCTCAACCTCTGACCAGTCACCAGCAGGAAACGTTTGACATGGACTAGCATCAGAAATATGCCCCCTTTCAAACAGCTCTGCAATTTGAGATGGACTAAAGGGTCCTACGACTCGATTATTTTCTAATTTAACCCTGTATTTTTCTGACATAATATAGAATATACCAGAGGGTACAAATCCATCCAAAAACAATAGAAATAAATGCTAATTGCGGCAATCTTTCCCTATAAAGAAACCTTCCAGGTATTAACTGGCGATACTCAACAGATTTTATCAAGTAAAAAAACTGTGACGACAAGGAAATCGACATAGCTAACAGAACAACACCTTGAACATCCAAGCCAATAGTAAAGTATATCTGCAAGCATATTAAGATTATACCCAATAGCATAGATAGAACCGAGTCGATTAGTGTCTCATTTTTTTGCTTTAAATATAGAGTCGCTCCAACAAGGATCATTACGGCAAATGAGGAGGCTTCAATAGCCGAAACCGGCGTTAGGCTAACAAAAGTAGGAAAATAGAACGTTATTACCAATATTTTTAGAAAGTTATTTTTAATATTTAAATCTTTTTTATATTTTATCAACGTTCTAATAAGAACATAAAATACAATGATTACATTAAAGCTGTACCAGGCATTATACATTGAGATACTAAGTTGAGTGATATTTTGCTCTACAATAGTCTTCATTAGAATTGTGAACAGAACTGTAGAAAACATTGAAAATGTATCAACCAATCTTAAATCTTGACTGAATATATTCACAAAAAGTAATGATATGCAGATTAGAAGGCTAAATGATATCGCAGGTGTACTTGAAAGCGACGATGCATTTATCAAGTAGAACATTAGTGTTATTGAAAAGACTGGTAAAATAAATTTGGCCTCTCGATCTTCGAACTTAGTATGCATTACGAGCGATAAAAGAGTTAAGAAAACTTCACTTAATCCTGGATTACTCCAATCACCAAAACTTATTATCAAAATGAATATATAGTTATAGAAGTATTCCTTCATTCCTAATGCTGACAGATAGAATGAAAGAAAAATCACGGCTATTGACCATGGTAGATTTATTCCAAGCCCGACCACTAAACAGACTGTCGATACAGCAAAGACCACCTTCTTAATAATATTACTCAAGTCTGCCACCAGCAGCAAAGGCAGCACCATACCTATCATTGTAAAAATTTGATATATGCTTAACTCAGGCATTAGAAACTCTTTTTGAGTATTTCATTACTTTAACAGAGGTTAATAGAGTAAATATTATGATTACTACTCTAAGTCCGATTTGTATCTCTGAAGTAAGGCATGCCGCTAGAGCGAAAACTGCAGTGAGTTTATTTCGTTCGTAAATCCATTTAGCAAATGAACTTGGCACGACATATAGAGCAAAAAGAGTTAGTATCCAAAGATGGCTTGGGCTTGTCCAAATCAAAAGCAGCAAGCTCGTTCTCGCGATATTATTAAAGTTGCCTTTTAAAACATCTAATAAAAGTAAAATCAAAATGTAGAATTGAATTTGCTCAAAACTTGCACCAATACAAAAGAGAGTTAAGGCAATTACTGGGGCAAAGCTAACAGATAACGTGTTGATGCTTATTAATGAGCCTATAAGCATAATCAGATAGATTGTTTGGTTTAGACTAAAGTAATATAGAGATCCTGGCATAAAATATTCGAAAACTAAGCCAACAATAATCAATGTGGTTAAAAATTGGGTAGAAATTTTCGATTTTTCGCTCTTTAAAATAGAGCAAAATAATGAAATCAACATTACAACAATCGCAGTTAAAATCGTTGGCCCAGTGAATGAGCTGAGCAAGCACGCCCCAAGCAGTATAAAGGCCAATACATAATTATGTCTTATTGAGGTGTCATTATTTGAATAACATGAAAGTAATAAGCAAGCTTGAGATATATTGACCCATACTAAACTATTCATAGCTGAAGTGATTAGCGAGACCATTAACAATGCAAACAATAGAATGTTTTTCGCTTCTTTTTTAAGCAAAACCACCACCTATAAAGAATATGAGTCCAAAGACAAGCATGAAAACAACGAGAAAATTTCGTTCAATAAATTCAAAAAAATCTTTCAATACAACAATTATAAAATTGATCAGGTTATTCGCTATTTGGGTTTGATTTAGCTTTATATTTATTTGTGATGGTCTAAAGGTTTGTTTTTTTCCTGTTACAAGCAACACTCTCGGCATTGAAAGTTTATTAAATAAATAATCATCTACCCTTAAGCCCATGAATAGAATTATCATCACAACAGAAATTGCTGAATAGGTGATAACACCAAGAAGATTTCCTTCTAGCAATCTATAAGACAAATATACTGTTACTGACATAATCGAAAAAACATCAAGAACATGCCACTTATCCATTATTTTTTCATTAATACTGATTTTCATTTCTCGCATCCACCTTCCTCCAATCATTAGGTATAGAAAGGCCGCAATTCCACCAAGTACAGTTGAAGAAGTATCCTTAGTATTAATCAAAAAGAACATTGGCAATGACACTGGTAGTAAGTAGAAAACAGCGATCGCCACAGGCTTAATCTTAATTACTGCTGAACTTTCTGGACCATTCTCAATCAAAAGTGTTTCTTTTATAAAGCTATAGAATGAAAGTGAAAGCCAAAAGCCAAATGGTCCAAATTGTATGGTTGCAAACCAGATAAATAGTATCTGTACTTTTTTCATATTTAACCATGTTGTGTCTCGCCTCTTTTCAAGCCACAACAAAAATGTAGCTATACACATGATTAAAACAATTACGATTTCGGAGAGATAATATAGTTTATGACTAAATATACTTACCGAAAACTTTGATTGGATTAAAACCCACAAAAGAAGCGAGTATCTATTATTCATCTGATAGTTAAATATAATATAGAGCCCACAAACAGCAAGACCTATATATGATATTAGAACTGGTGCTTTTATGGCGAGTAGGGACAAAATAAATATAAATGTGATGCCTGCAATATTATAGAACTCTTTGTAAATACTTTCTCTTTTGTTTATAACAATCACCAACAAACTGAAGATAATACTCTTTTCGATTGGCGCTAAGGTTATTAATGTAAGTGGTAAAAAGAATTTTTTTAAATTTATTGGTGTTTTTACATCGAACAAGGATTTTATAACTAGGATCACGCCTAGTATTATTGGTATATATTTTTCTTCTGAACCAAGAATAAACCACAAACCGATGGCGACCACGTTATAAGCGATACTAAAATAATTCGCATACTTATTATCAATCTTCAAAGATTCGAGAATGGAAAAAGTTAAGAAGCTTAAATCAATCATCAGCAACATCTCTTTTTCTATTTAGCTTCAATATTACAACCAAAGCAACCAAGAGGACGATCATCGCAATGACAATAAAGTTCTCTGCGCCATCTTCGTCGTTTACCAACAAAGCGAGTGTAGAAAGTATGACATAGACACACATTCGCAACTGCGCGCTATGACCATTGCTTTGATAAAACATTGCCATAAATACTACTGGCAAGATAATGGCTATATTAGTTAGCTCAAACACTACTTTTCTTCTTGTTTCTTAATAATCCATAAATACAAAAAACTATTGGGACAAGTACCTTAACGAGATCTGCTTCAAAACTTATCTTTGAAAGAGAAAAAAGTTTTAGGTTAATGGATGTTTGCCACACAGCACTTACTCCAATCGTCATACATAATGTTATCCAAAAAATTTTATGCCTAGATGTTCTTGGTGGATTAAAGCGATGGAAGCTCCACGCCGTCTGTGTAAAACATACTGTTTCAAATATAATAAATGTCAGCAACAATACGACTGAGCCAAGCACACTTGTTTTTTCTAGAGTAATCAATATTAAGGCGAGCATCGAACTTGTTGATAAATATGTCGAGTACTTACTATTTCCAAACAACATAGAAAAAACAGCAAGACATACTGAGGTTATATATAGGACACTTGTCATCATAGTGTCTTCCAATACTTTGCAAACAGCAGAATCAGTATTAAGAATGATATTGCATTACTTCCACTAATTTTTTTTGACCTTGGTTTTCTTGAAATAATAGAAGTCGTTGTGACTAACTCCAATACATAAACCTCAAAAACAAATACGAGTGATGATGCTAAAACAACGTTTAGAATGCTTTCTTTTGAAAGTAGATTATTCATAACTAAAATTTTCTGTGAAAAAAGGGTGAAATAATAAACACACTTATCTATAAATATTTGCGATGGACTAAGTTCAAACTGATATTTATTTTTATTCGAGTTAAACGTCTTTAGTATCCAGAGATTCAATATTGGAATGATTGATATTATCAGTGATGGAATTGATGCAAGCTTTAAACTTACTAGCATTAACAAGCTTACCGTTATTTGATTTATAATCTTATCTTTTTTTAGAAAATCTTGTTCGACTAAAGTGTCTTTTATAATACATATGATGCTCATAAAACTTAGCAGAACCATTATAAGAATTAAGTCATTTTGATAAACAGAGAACCCAATTGCAAAAAAACCAAGAAGCATCACTAAGTGAAGAGAAACGTTAACTAGTTGCGAGCTGGCTAAAACCTGGATCGCACTTCGGTAATAATTCACGATTGAACTACTGATAGAGTTTTTTACTTTTATATTGCTAATTATTTCACTTGATGGAAATGCAATCATCATACAGACAAAGCTAATTACGAATACGAATGTGGTGACTAATATGTTTTCCATATTTATTTCACCTTTCTTTCAAAATTGCTTAACACTGCAATAATTAATATTGGAATTAAGAAGACAAGATTCTCTTGAGATATTTCTATTTTTACTAGAATTATCAATGGAATAATAATTGTGCAAACTAATGCATAGGCTTTCAAGTCTATGGTCTTACCTAATCCCATCCAGTAATTAGGTTTTTTATCAGAATGCGCTTTTTTTAAAAGTGTAATCTTGAAAAAAGAAACGGCCCAAATGGCCGCTCCAATAGATAAATATGTTATTAGTGATTGAGACATTATCTCTATTGTATAAAGAGTTTAGCCCCGTCTGCAACCGCCATTATTTTTGCCCAAAATAGTCCCAGTACGACAACAGGAACAACAAGCATTACGATGACGGATTGGTTAATAAATGAAAAGCCGACGATCTCTCCATCATCCTCTTTTTCTTTGAATACCATTAGTCTAACAACTTTAAGATAGTAGTAGAGTGAAATGACCGAGTTTATTGCTGCGATAATCGCAAGAGTCATATAACCCTGCTTAATGATCGCTGATAAAATATGGAACTTTGCAACGAAACCACTGAATGGTGGAATACCTGCCAGTGAGAACATGATGATTGTCATTGCGATTGCCATCATCGGCTTTCTATAGATTAAACCACTAAAGCGTTCAAAGTGATCATTGCCGTATTTATTCTGTATAAACGAAGTGATAGCAAAGGCGGCTAATGTCATAAACATATAACCAATCCCGTAGAACAACACAGAGCGAACACCATCAACACCAAGAACAATTGCACCTAGCATCATAAAGCCAGCGTGACCAATTGAGCTGAATGCCAACATTCTTTTTATGGATCTTTGATTGATGGCCGAGATATTTCCGACTGTCATCGTTAGTGCAGCGATAACTTGTAGTAATCCAAGCCAAGAGTATTGCATGACTCCGTCATTGGAGAAAAACGAAATTGTAATTCTTAGTAAGACCGCAATTCCCGCCATCTTTGGAACAATTGAAAAGAAAGCTGTAACAGGAAGGGGTGAGCCTTCATAAACATCTGGCGACCACATATGAAAAGGAACACAAGCAATCTTATAACCAATACCAACAAAAAATAATAAGAATGATGGAATCAGAACCAATATTTCATTTTGAGTCAGGTTCGCAATATTTTGGGCCATACCATTGAACTGGATTGTACCAAGAACCCCAAACATATGACTCATTCCAAATAACATTAGACCTGCTGAAATTCCGCCGTAAAGTGAGTACTTAAGTCCGGCTTCAGAAGATCTCTCATCATTTTTTCTAAGGGAAGCTAGGGCGTATGAAAGAATTGATAGTGTCTCAATTCCTAGATAAAGAGTGAGCATATTATTAGCAGATGCCAGTAACATTCCACCAACAAGAACGCCTAAGCCTAACATAATAAACTCTGGCTTAACTGGGTTATAGATATCGTTTGAAGAGTGGCTAAGCCAAATTGCCCCAAGTGTTCCAAGCACCATTATGATTTTCATCAATGTACTAAATGGATCGATCACAACTGCATTAAAAAATGCTGTTGTTGGTGGCTGGTTAAGGCTTAGGCACAAAACGACAAAGGCACAAAACAATCCAACAATTGAACACCAATACATTAGGGGTTTTGATTTCTCCCCATTCTCGTATGTTGCCTCAACAATCATTGTCATGACCATCGTCAAGCAGACAATCAACTCAGGTACATAGTGAGAAAGATTGGCTAAATAGTTAAGTTGCATATCTTTTTCCTAAAACTTAGAAAGCATTGAGACCAATTGGCCTACTGAAGCCTTCATAATATTTAAAATTGGAGCTGGCCAAACACCAAACACGATGACGGCAATACAAAGAGGAACCATGAATAAGATCTCTCTATTGTTCATGTCTGAGTATGACTTACAGCTCTCGTTAACTTCTCCAAAGAACATGCGCTTAAACATCCACAACAGATAAGCTGCGCCAAGCAAGAGACCGATAAGAGATATAACTGTGATCGTTGTATATTTCTTATAGATACCTAAAAAGATTAGTGCTTCAGAGATAAAGCCAGAAAGACCTGGAAGACCCATAGCTGCGAACATTGAGATAATAAAGATGATCGCAAAAATTGGCATTTGTGTATAAAGACCGCCAAATCCTTTTGATCCATCAGGGCGTACAATCCAACGGTGGTGAGATCTTTCATAAAGAACACCGACCATTAAGAACAGCATTGCAGCCGATGTTCCGTGGTTGAACATTTGAAGAACAGCTCCGTTCATTCCTTCAGTAGTCATTGCGGCCAAGCCAACCATGACAAATCCCATGTGAGAAACTGATGAGTAAGCCACAAGTTTCTTAACATCTGTCTGTGCCATGGCGCAAAGAGCGCCGTAAACGATATTGATTAGACCAAGCCAAGCAATTGCATCGGCAAAGTAAACTGCTGCACCTGGAAAAATTGGAAAGGCGATTCTTAAAAAGCCATAAGTTCCCATCTTAAGAAGAACGCCAGCAAGAATAACTGAAATTGCTGTTGGTGCTTGTACGTGGGCATGTGGAAGCCATGTGTGAAATGGGAAGACTGGAACCTTGATCGCAAAACCAATGAACATGAAGACAAAGAAGATTTTTGCGAAAGGTAGAGTAGAGCCAAACATCGAAACTGTAAGCTCAGTAAATTTACCACCAGAAAGTGCAATAATATCAAATGAGTCTGCGCTTTGTCCGGTTGCGTAATAAAGAGCAACCATACCAACAAGCATTAGAATTGATCCAAAGAATGTATAAAGGAAAAATTTAACCGCTGCATATTCGCGATTTTCTCCACCCCAAATTCCGATAAGAAAGAACATTGGAATTAGCATGACTTCCCAGTAAACATAGAAAAGGAAGAAATCGAGAGATAAGAACACGCCAAATACTGTTGATTGAAGCATCAACATAAGGGCGAAATATCCTTTAATAGATTTTGTTATTGTCCATGAGCTCAAAATACAAAGAAAGAACAACAAGCCTGTAAGAAGAATCATTGGAAGAGAAATTCCATCTATTCCAAGGCTATAAAAAATATTAAACTGTGAGATCCAAGGGATTTTTACTGCAAAAGCTTCTTGCATGCCAGGCACGTTTGAATCGAATTTACTGTAAAGCACTAAGGTTAATGCAAATGTAATGGCAGTATTTAGTAAACTCCACCATCTAACAGCAGATTCTTTTGCCTTAGGTAAAAGTAATACGCCAATAGCGCCAATTAATGGCATCCACAAAATCCAGTTGAGCAGGTTAGATGAGCCGTGCATGGGTTACTCCCTATATCTATTTTAAAAAACGTTCTTAATTAATTACTAATTTCCAAGCATATCCAGCTAAGACAAAGACAATGATTAAAAAATAAAATTGTATTTTTCCTGACTGAACAGTTCTAAGTACCAAGTTAAACAAGCGAACACTGGCACCGGTTCCATCTACAGCAACAGTGTCGACAATTAAGTCGTCAAACCAGCGCGCAAACTTATACATGACTCTGTTTACAGTCGCCCAACCATCAACGGCGTAGCGATCGTAAACGCCCATATCAAATGCGGCCAAAAGATTATTAAAAGGGAGAAGACCTTTTTGAATCAATACGCCAATATAAAGATCATCAAAATAATACTTATTCTTTAACGACTTATACCAACCAGAGAATGTCGAAACCCACCAACCTGGATCGACAGATTTTTTGACATACATTAGGAAGGCGAGAAACACACCAGACAAAGCAATGATGATCGACATGATTGCACCAATACTGTGAATATGGTGAACATGGTGAGCTTCTTCTTCTGATAATCCGTGATTTGAGTCATATGAAGCGCGAGGAAAGTTAGCGCCAGACTTAATGTCTTCGCTGCCCCATTGCTGTCTTCTGTGAGTAGCAAATTTCGCGGGAACTGGTTCATGAATTAATGTTTGAAACCATTCATATCTATCGCCAGCAACCTTAACTAAACCTTGTCCAGTCAGAGAGCCAGAGAACCAAATACCAAGGGTAAACACTGAGAGTATTAATAAAGGTACGTTACTGTTCCAAGTTAAATGCTCTTCGTGACAGTGATCATAAACTTCTTTGTCGCGAGGCTGACCATGGAAAGTTAGGAACATCATTCGGCACATATAGAATGCTGTTAATAGAGCGGCAAAAAATCCAAGAACGGTTGGAGCAATATACCACTTATTTGAAAGAGCCATTAACAAGGCATCGCCTAAAATTCTGTCCTTTGAAACAAATCCTGAGAAGAATGGAATACCTGCGATGGCCAAAGTACAACACCACATTGCAATCCAGGTGAACTTCAATTTATTTTTTAATCCGCCCATGCGTGGCATTTCTTGAACGCCTGCATGAGTGTGTGGATCATGAAGACTGTGAATAACTGAGCCTGCGGCCAAGAATAAACATGCCTTAAAGATAGCGTGAGTAATCAAATGCATGAAAGCAGCATTATATGAACCGACGCCAATACCAAGAACCATAAAACCAAGTTGAGATATTGTTGAGTAGGCGAGGACGGCTTTGATGTCTGTTTGAATAAGTGCAATCGTTGCTGCACCAAAAGCAGTAATCGCACCAATATAAGCTATATAAGGAAGCATACCCGCAGCTTCCATTAGTGGGTAAGCACGAAGCGAAAGATAAACACCAGCAGCAACCATTGTTGCTGCGTGAATTAGTGCAGAACAAGGGGTTGGTCCTTGCATAGCATCTGGTAGCCAAACCTGAAGTGGAAACTGAGCAGACTTACCAATCGTTCCCATAAATAGTGAAAAGGCGGCAACAGTAATAACAGGAATTCCAAGCGCCATCACGCCTTCAAATTTACCTGCAGCGACTGCAGCGTAAATGTCAACGAATGTAACAGAACCGACTACAGACCAAAGCGCCAAGATACCAAGCAGGAAGAAAACATCTCCAACTCTTGTTGTCATGAAAGCTTTTACTGATGCATTTCCGGCAGCTTCTTTTTCATAGTAGAAGCCAATTAAGCTATATGAACAAAATCCCATTAGCTCCCAGAAGATGAAAACTGAAAGAAGATTGTCTGAAAGAACAAGCCCAAGCATGGCACTTGTAAATAACGACATATAAACAAAGAATCTTCCGTATCTCGCATCATCATGCATATACCATGACGAGAAAACGTGAATTAAAGTCGCAACCCCGGTAACCATTAACAACATGACGGCCGTCATATTATCAATATAGATACCCATATTAATTTTGAAAATCTCTGCCCCAAAAGACAGGTCAATCCAATTAAAGAATTTGTGAACGTAGGCATCTGTTGCATAAGTTCCAAAAACAAAGTCTTTGAAGATTCTGAAAGCGAAGATAAATGATCCGAAGATTGCGCCACATGAAATTGACACTGCAAGCGTCGTAAATCTTTTAACAATAAAAGAGTTTAGTACGAAAGCAAAAAATGGCAGCAAAACAATTGGGGCTACATTCATTACTGTATAGTCCATGAAATTCCCGTCCTTCAGCTTTGGAGTTGAGTCGCATCATCGATGTGGATACTTTCTTTGATCTGATAAAAACGAATCACGATCGCAAGACCCACAGCTGCTTCAGCGGCTGCAATTACAATGATGAACAATGAAATTATATGTCCATCTAAATTTTGATTGATAAATTTTGTATAGGCCGCAAAGTTTAAAGCAGCAGCATTAAGAATAAGCTCAATACCAAGCATGATGGCGACGATATTTTTTCTCGCGATCATAACGACTAAGCCGCAAATAAAAAGCACAAATGAGATAAAGAGATATGATGGCAATGTGATCATACATCATCCTTAATATGTCTTGGGCGGGCGATAACTGCTGCCCCAACCAGTGCACCAAGAAGTAAAATTGATGAAAGCTCAAAGGCAAGAACGTGATCACTTACTAATAAGCCACCAAGTTTCTCAACAGTACTTTCATAAGCCATCTGACCTTTGGCCGGCATTGCTGCTGCATTTTTTAGAATTTTAAATAAGACAAAAGAGATTACAACAGCCGCTAAGCCTGCAGCCGAATAAGTTTTAGCATTGCCCATTCCAGGAACTTTAACGATACCAAATTTATTTACTGTTGATTGAACTCCACCAGTTAGCATGATGGCAAAAAGCATAAGAATAACAACACCACCGGCGTAAACAACTAGCTGAGTGGCAGCCAAAAAGTCAGCGTTAAGTGTCGCATACAATCCAGCCACACCGAATAGACTTGCAAGCAAGTAAACACAGGCGTGCATTAGGTTATTTGAAAATACGACAGCTAAAGCACCACCCATGGTAATGACAGCCGAAAGTATAAAAAGAATTTGATCAAACACAAAAATCTCCAGTTACTTATTAATGTCCGCCGCCATGACCACCACCAAGGTGACCAAGGAGTTGCCAGATTGATTGACCGTGAAAGAAGAACATCCACAAGGCACAACCAACTAGATTAAATAAAGCGATTGGGGTTAGGTACTTCCAACAAAGAGTCATCAAGTGATCCACTCTTAGTCTAGGCAATGTCCAACGAATCCAAATAACAACATAATAAAGTGCAAGTGTTTTAGAAACAAAAGAGCCAACTTGAAGAAGCTGACCAACGCCCTTGGCATGAATGGCTGGAACATGAAGTTTTTCCATCAGGAAAGTTCCTTCGCCAAGACCAAAAGGAACATTGTATCCACCAAGAAATAAAGCTGCTACGACACCGCAAACAACAAAGACTTCCATATATTCAGCTAAAGCAAAAAAGCCGAATCTCATTCCGGTAAATTCAGTATGGTAACCAGAAACAAGCTCTGACTCAGCTTCTGGTAGATCGAAAGGCGCTCTGTTTGTTTCGGCCAAGACACCAATAAACAGAACTATAAACGCAATAAAGGTAAATGGGTTGTGAAGAACAAACCACTGATGAGGCCATGCTCCTTGAGCAGAAACAATTGTTCCAAAAGACATGCCGCCAGACAAAAGAACAATTGCTAAAATTGAAAGTGTTACCGGAACTTCATAACTAATAATTTGAGAAGCTCCACGCATTCCACCAAGCATTGACCATTTTGAGTTTGATGAGTAACCACCAAGAAAAATACCAACACCCACGAGAGATGAAACACCGATCAAGTAGAACACGCCGACATCAAGGTCTGTCATGGTGAAGCCACTTGAAAATGGTAGAACTGCGAACGTTGCCATCACTCCAAGCATACATAGAAGAGGAGCGATATTGAACGTAAGCTTATCGGCATGTCTTGGAACGATATCTTCTTTCATGATCATCTTCACGCCATCTGCAAGAAACTGAAGAATTCCATAAGGTCCAACACGGTTAGGACCTTGTCTCATTTGAAGATCGGCAGAAATTTTTCTTTCAGCGTAAGTTCCAAGCCCACCAACAGTTGCAAGTGCTCCAAGAACTACAACTGCAGCAACGGCAAAGATGACAAAAGCAACTAAAGATGTGGCATTTGCACCAGTAATTTCTGAAAGTTTTGTCACAACAGTTTGAAATTCTTCGAACTGTAAGAAATAGCTTACGATTGTATTATTCATTCACAACACCTTGAGTGCGTTGGTTATTTTTTGCTGGAGTTTGAAAGCTTCTAACCCAGTCAAGATCACCCTTACGCCAGCAATAAACAACACCAGCGGCTAATATGCCAATGAACAAAAGAAAGGTTGCGAGAACAACGCCACCGGCACCAGCATCATTATATTTCTTATAGATAGATGCCAGGGGGAACATTAAAGCACCCTCAACATCAAAGACGATAAAAATAAGTGAAACAACGTAGAAACGAACATTGAAGTTAGACCAAGCCACACCCACAGGCAGCTCACCACATTCATATTCAGTTTGTTTAAGTTCTGTTGGATTGCTTGGTCGCAAAATCTTAGCAACCAACAGCGCACCACCAACTAAAACAAAAGCCAGAATCATTAAAATAATGACCGGCATATAGACGTCAAGATTCGTGTTCGACATCTCAATTGCTCCCGTAACTTAGACTTTATTTTTTGATTCGAAGAATACATGATTTGTTAACATATTGGAAACATTTTGGAATCTCCAAAAATGGCTTGTCCAATTTGTTTATATGGACGATTGCGTAACGATAGTGGCATGTTCCTGTTTTGAATTTATCTCTTGAGCCAACGATGATTTTTGCTACGCTTCAAAGCCGACTTTTAGAAATTAATAAATCAGACGATTTATGCACTTCTTTGCGTGGTGTTAATTATGAGCAATGGCTTTTTATCCTTAAAAATTTATCTGCAAATGAATTTTTGAAGGGTGTTCACCTCGTTGTATGTCCCGATTCAGAACTGCAAGAAGAGATTTATGACTTTCTTAAAACAAATTTTAACGAGTCATGGCGCATAAAGATTTTCAGTGGCCACGAAGTTTCTCCTTATAGTGATTTTTTTGTGTCTGAACGAAATCTCTACGATCGTTTTTTAACGCTACAGGATATAGTCAATTTAAAATCAGGAAGTCTTGAGCCGGATACTAGGCTGATGATTGTTTGCACGGCTGAAAGTCTTGCGCTTCGCGTTCCGCCTAAAGAATTTATTAATAGTAACCAATTTTCAATACATCCCTCCGACATAATTTCTCCAGGCCAACTTGCTAAAGAACTGGTCGACAGGGGTTATGCGGTAGCCACAACCGTTGAAGAGCCTGGCACTTTTTGTATAAAAGGCGGAATTGTTGATGTTTTTCCATTTGGTGCCAAACCCATTCGTCTTCACTATTTCGACGATATGGTTGAAGAGGTTTTTTTAATCGATCCCGAAACACAAAGAACGCTTCGTGATCAACCAGTTGAGTCTGTCTCTTTAAGTGCTACACCCCAAGCGCTGACTGGAAAGAATTATCAAATCGCCCTAAGAGAAAATATACCTCAGCCGGCTCCAGGACAAAGAGCAAAGCACGAGTTTAGAAAAAATATTTTTGAGAAGCTTAATCAAGGTGAGCTTTTCGAAAATTGGTGTGCCTATGCGCCACTTTTTTTTGAGTCATCAGAAACGATTTCAGATTACTTAAAAGATATCGCTCATGTTGTTATGCATGTCATTTCGCCACTTCAATGTGAACAAGAGCAGTCTTCGTTTTTTGAAACACTCAAAAGTGATCACGAACGACTTAACCTTGATGAAAGTGAAATTAGCTTGTTGCCTGAACCAAGTAAACTTTACGACCTTAGTAGCAAATGGCCTGAATTCCTAAGATTTAATATTGATGACATCGCGCTGACTTCTTTTAATGATGACGAAAATAACACCCTAGATATTCCACTTGAATCTACACTTCAGCATTTTAAAAATTATTTTGCTGATGGTAGTTCTGGTAAAGAGCTGATTAAGAAAATTTTCGAACATATAGACAAGGAATTTCAGTCTACAGGTCGAATTATTTTTGCTTGTAGCTCAGATAGCTCTAAAAAGGAATTTAAGAGCTTTGCTGAACTTTTCTTAAGTCCTAAAATCCTCGATCGAATTGAATATATTGATTTCAAAATCTCTCACGGCTTTTATTACCCAAGTGAGAAGTTCTTGGTTCTTTCTGAGTCTGATTTATTTGTTAATAAACAAAGTAAATCTAAAGTCATTAAAAAGCGTGACATCGATCTTTTTGCTGAACAACTTGCCTCTTTAAAAGTTGGCGATTACGTCGTTCACAATCAACATGGCGTCGGTAAATACTTAGGCCTTGAAACGATGCAAGCCGGTGGTACAGAAAGTGACTTCTTAGTCATAGAATATACCGCCAATGATAAGGTTTATCTTCCTGTATATCGCATGAACTTAGTTCAAAAACATGCGGATGCTCAGTCAACACAGACGGTTGACTCTTTAAGAACTAATAAATTTGCAGTCCTACGAGATCGCGCCAAAAAGTCAGCAAAGCAACTTGCGTTTGACCTATTAAAACTTCAAGCAGAACGTGAAAGTAATCCCGCCTTTTCTTTTTCACCACCAGATGAACTCTACCGAGAATTTGAAAAATCCTTCCCTTTTAAAGAAACACCGGACCAACTTTCGGCCATTGATGATGTTATCGAATCAATGCAAAAACCGCTTCCGATGGATCATCTGGTTTGTGGAGATGTTGGTTTTGGAAAGACAGAAGTTGCCATGCGCGCAGCCTTTAAGGCCGTCGAAGATAAAAACCAAGTTGCCGTTCTAGTTCCAACAACAGTCTTGGCGCTCCAACATTATAATTCCTTCAGCTCTAGATTTAAGAATTTCCCTGTGAAGATTGATTTTTTATCTCGTTTTAAAACGGCCAAAGAAGAGAAAGAAATTGTTGCGAAGCTTGAGCTTGGTGAAGTTGATATTGTCATCGGCACTCACAAACTTCTTTCAGAAAAAGTTAAATACAAAGACTTAGGTCTTGTTATTGTTGATGAAGAGCAGCGCTTTGGTGTTGGACACAAAGAAAAACTAAAACTCCTTCGTGCTGAAGTGGATTTCTTGACTCTTACTGCCACTCCAATTCCACGAACTCTTCAAATGGCTTTTTTAGGTCTTCGTGAACTTTCTCTAATCAAAACTTCGCCGCCTAAGCGCCAATCGATAAAGACCTACGTCATCAAAGAAGATGAGCTGACTTTACAGCTTGCACTAAAGAAAGAGCTTCAGCGTGGTGGCCAAGCTTTCATCGTGCATAATCGTGTTTATGATATTGAAGAATATGCCGCTAAAATTAGAGAGCTAGTTCCCGATGCAAAAATTATCATTGCCCATGGTCAACTTCCTGAGCGTGAACTTGAAAAGCGTATGGCCGCTTTTTATAAAGGTGATTATCAAATTTTGATTTCAACCACGATTATTGAAAGTGGTATTGATATTCCAAATGCCAACACCATGATCATCGATCGCGCTGATACTTATGGCTTGTCACAGCTTCACCAATTACGTGGAAGAATTGGGCGATCTGATAAAAAAGCCTATGCCTATTTTGTCGTACCTAAACTTAGAAGAGTTTCTCCTGATGCTGAAAAACGTCTTAAGGCTCTTCAAACTTATGCAGAAATGGGCAGTGGTTTTAATATCGCCAACTGTGACCTTGAAATTCGCGGTGCAGGCGACATTCTTGGAGGACAGCAATCAGGTCACGTCGAAGCCGTGGGTCTTGAACTTTATATGGAACTCTTAAGAGAAGCCATAAGTGAATTAAAGGGCGAAACCAGGCGACAAAAACGTGATATTGAGATCACTTCTCCCTTTCCTTGCTATATACCCAATTCATATGTTGCTGACCCAAGTGAGAGGCTAAGACTCTACAAGAGACTTTCAAATGCTGATTCCGTTGATTCACTTGATTCAATTTTCTCTGAAACAATTGATTCATATGGTGCACCATCAAAAGAATTGCGTGGACTCATTGCCATCCTAAAAACAAGACTGGTCCTACGAGAGCTAGCAGTCACGCATGCGACTGTGGCTGAACAAAGTATGGTCCTACGCTTTGACAAGAGTGTTCTTGAGACTGATGCTTCGCTAAGAAATAAGATCGTTGAGACTTTTATGAAGCAACCAAAAACATACCAGTTCACTCCAGATTTTAGATTAATGATCTCCAGCAAGACTCCGCTTGATCCAGAATCGGCACTCGAATTGGCGCAAAAAACTGTCATGCAAATCTTTCCTGCCAACTAAGGTATGGCACGTCAGATTTTTCTGGTATACTAATTCCAAGGATTTACTTAATTTATTCGGAGCGAAGTACTCATGAAGAGATCTTTGATTTTGCCTTTAATTTCTATGGTGATTTTGGGCACACCACTTTCTTACGCTAATACATCAGACCCAGTTGTTGCCAAAGTAAATGGTAAAACAATCCTTAAGTCTGAGTTTGAAAAAGCATATAAAGAAAATCTTCTTTTTGTTGGCGATAAAGTTGTCACCAAAGAAAAGGTTCTTAATGATCTTATTAACAGAGAACTTGGTGTTCAACGTGCAAAACAAAATAAGCTTGAAGCAGATCCAGTTGTTATGGAAAAGCTTGAAGATATTCTTTATCATGCACAAATTTCGAAAGATTTAGAAAATGAACTACAAAAGATCGTAGTTTCTGATGATGACGTTCGTAAGTACTACGAGCAATACCCAGAATACAGAACGGCTCACATTCTTTTTAGAATGAGAGCCGAACCTTCAAAGCCAGAAACAGAAGAAGCCCTTAAGCAGGCAATGAAGGTTTACGAAACTCTGAAGCAATCACCAGATAAATTCTCTGAACTTGCCAATAAATATTCTCAAACGACAACGGCAGATACTGGCGGAGATATTGGCTTTCAACCAAAGATTAATCTTGCGCCTGAATACTATGAAGCGATTAATGGAAAGAAAGTCGGATCAATCTTGCCACCAGTTCGCTCACAATTTGGCTACCATATCATCAAGGTCCTAGCTCAAAGAGATTTCAAAAGCATCAACACTGCTTTCTATAAAAAAGTCATTTATGATCAAAAACGAGACTCTATTATAGCTCAATATTTTGACAAAATGCGCAAGAGTGCAAAAGTCGAAGTCAACAAGAGCGCTATTCAATAGTTTGCACTGCGCAAGCTTGTCTAAAGAGTGCCTTTAGCATAGTTTAATCTGGTTATTTAGAAACTGAGGTTTGCATGCGATTGGCACTATTTTTTTGTGTTTTATTTTCTACTTTATCTGCTCCAATTCAAGCCAAGCTTTTAGATAAGATTGTTGCCGTTGTCGATGAACAAGTGATTTCTCAATCTCTTGTTACAAGAATGAAGGTCAATGTTAGCGCTAGAGCTCAGATCTCTCCTTATATTTATAATATGGGAAAAAAGCTAACGACTAAGCAGGCTATTGAAATTTTAATCAATCGTGTCTTAGTTCGCGATAAACTTATTGAGCTTGGCTATGTTATTTCGGATGACCAAGTCGAATCGCAAATTAAATCGACAGAACAACGCTTAGGTCTTGGTAGGGCTGCTCTTTTAAGTTTTTTAAAAGGTAACGGCATGACTTTTGATGAGTACTTTGAACTCATTAGAGAAACGATCGAATTTAATATTTTTAACGACAGAGTGATTAGGCCGCTAATCTCTGTAACTGAACAAGAAATTAAAAATAACTTCTATAAGGAAAATCAAAACAACAAGTCTATTTCATTTAGATATACTCTTGTTGATTTTAGTTTAGACGATAGAAAACTTTCCAAGAAATCGGAACGTCGGTTTAAGGAAGCATTAAAGTCATTTCAAGTCTCGGGAACTCTTCCTGAAGAATTTAAAGATGTTGAAACGAACACTCTTGGCGATATCACTGAAGAGGGTTTGACCAAAGAGCTTAAGGATCTTTTAAAGCGTACCGATGAAGGTGCGTTTACTAATTCGATTCGCCTTGGCAGTAGCACTCACGTTTTTTATGTTCAAAAAAAGGACCTAGTAGAGTCTGAAATTTTTGTAAAAAATAAAGATCGAATTAGAGCAAAGCTATTTGAGCAAGTCGCCAATGAAATAACGAGTTTATGGTTTGAGCGAGAAAGCAACAAACACTATATCAAGCGATTCTAACAAAGTTTTAGTCACACAGGGTGATAGCAACGGAATTGGTCTCGAAGTCTTTTTTAAATCATTCATCATGCTTGAACGTGGTGCTAAATCGCATTTTACTCTTTATGCATCCAAAGAAGCTTGTAAACTTACACTTAAGTCAATCGGATTGCCTTTTTCAATTAAGCCCGATCATCTACTCATTTCAAGTATTCTTTTGCCGGTTATTTGGTGTGATAGTCCAGCTTACGACGCTTACACGAAGGCTATTAAAGATTTAAATAAAGGCGATGTACTCTTTACACTTCCAGCTTCTAAAAAGTCTTTTCCTGTAAATATGCCTGGACATACGAGCCATCTAAGACAAACATTTGGGCGCAATCTCTCGATGTTTTTTTCTAGCCCTTCAAAGAATGTTCTTCTACTAACAGATCATATTTCACTCGATAAAGTAGAATCATCAATAACGCCACTACTAATCAAAGAACAAATACATAATGTTCTTGTTGGCGCAAATGCATTTCTTTCAAAAGGTTTTAATAAGGTCTATTTCTCAGGTATTAATCCCCATGCAGGTGAAAACGGCATTCTCGGCAATGATTTAGCTTTATTCTCTCCAGTCATCAAAGAACTTAATCAAGGATTTATGGATAGAGAATTTATAGGCCCAATCTCTGGTGATATTATTTATCATCAAGCCACAGAACATGATCTCTTGGTATACAGCTCTCACGATCAAGGACT
Source organism: uncultured Halobacteriovorax sp. (assembly GCA_964352405.1). Lineage (GTDB taxonomy): Bacteria > Bdellovibrionota > Bacteriovoracia > Bacteriovoracales > Bacteriovoracaceae > UBA4207. The sequence goes on along the minus strand of CAYGRY010000003.1, from coordinate 8,844 downwards.
AGCACCTTTTAAGGCCATGAATCATTTTATTGGTGCTAATATTACTCTCGGCTTAGATTTCTTACGTCTAAGTGTTGATCACGGTACAGCACTAGACATGTTTGGTTTAAACAAAGCAAACTACATGGGTTGCTTATATTGTCTTGAACTTGCTGTTAAAGCACTAGGTCGATATGAAAAAAATGCTTAATGAAATTCGAGTTACAAGAGCGCGCGTTCACAATTTAAAAGACGTAAGCCTATCTATTCCCAAAAATGAATTATCTGTTATTACCGGTCCTTCTGGTTCCGGAAAATCTTCTTTGGCGTTTGATACAATCTATGTTGAAGGACAGAGAAGATATATTGAATCACTATCGTCGTATGCTAGGCAATTTCTAGGTCAGTTTCAACCACCAGATGTTGAATCCATTGATGGTCTGTCACCTTCAATTGCCATCGATCAAAAAACAAGTACTAGAAATCCACGCTCAACGGTTGGAACTATTACTGAAATTTATGATTACCTTCGTGTTCTCTACGCCAGAGTTGGAACTCTTTATTGCCTAGAAAGTGGTGAGGAAGTAAAGAAATGGACTGTTCCTCAAATCGTTCGTGAAATTAATAAATCTAAAGGCGGTGCCAGATTACATTTATTAGCTCCGCTACATCCTAAAAATGTTAAAGAAGCCAAGATTCTTATTTCTCAGTATTTAAGTCTTGGTTTTTCAAGATTTAGAATTGATGGCAATGTCGAAGTACTTGAAGATAATAATATCAAAAAATGCACAACTCTTGATGTTGTTATCGACAGACTAGTCATTAAACCTGATGGTGATAAACGACTAACAGACTCTATTGAGCATGCTCTTAAAGTTGGTGGAGGCGATCTTGTCGCTCTGATTGATGATAAAGAGTTTTTTTATTCTGAAAATAATATGGCTCCATCATCAACACGAGTCTATCCGGATCTTGAGCCACGATTGTTTTCCTTTAATTCGCCGCTAGGTGCTTGTCCAAGATGTAATGGTCTCGGCGAGACCAAGACGTTTGATGAAGATCGTGTTGTTTTTGATGATTCATTATCTATTTTAGATGGTGCCATTACACCTTTAACCAAAAAAAATACATTCTTACTTCGTATGGTTGAAAGTGTCGCCAAAACAGAGAAAGTTAACTTAAAGAAAACTTCACTTCGCGATCTAAGCGATGACTTTAAAACGTTGCTTTTCTATGGTGGTGAACAACCTTACGTTTTTAGTTTTGAGTCAGAAAACTCAGTCTTCAAATTTACTAAACCCTTTCCAGGAATCCTAAACTGGTTAGATAAAAAATATACTGAGACTGGGTCTGAAAAAGTTCGAACTTCTCTTGAAGAGTTCATGAATATTAAGCTTTGTCCTAGTTGCAAAGGACAAAGACTTGGTGAAGTAGCCCTTGCAACTAGAATTGAAGACAAAAATATTATGGACATTAGTTCGATGTCCATATCTGAAGCAAATAAGTTTATTGCTTCGATTAAACTAGCTGGTGAGAAAAAAGAAATCTCAGCTAAACTCATGCAAGAGATTAAGTCTCGTTTATCTTTCTTACTAGATGTTGGTTTAGACTATTTAACCTTAAACCGTTCTGCTGCAACTCTATCTGGTGGAGAGGCACAACGAATAAGGCTTGCAACTCAAATTGGCTCGGCCCTTTCTGGTGTTCTTTATGTTCTAGATGAGCCTAGTATTGGTCTTCATCAACGCGATAATTTAAAACTCATTGAGACCTTAAAAGCTTTAAGAGATCTAGGTAATACAGTACTAGTTGTTGAGCACGATGAAGAGACCATGCTTGAGGCCGACTACATTATTGATATGGGACCTGGTGCCGGAGTAAACGGCGGCTTTGTCGTTGCGGCCGATAAGAAGGATAAATTTCTAAAGAATAAAGACTCGATCACCGCGGCCTATCTTCGCGGAGAAAAGAGTATTGAAAGACCTAGTAAGTTAAGAACCGCTAAAAACTGGCTTAAACTATCTGGTGCGAAAGCCAACAATTTAAAGAATGTCGACATTGATATTCCACTTGGTGTTCTATGTGTTGTTTCTGGTGTTTCTGGATCAGGAAAGTCATCACTCATTCACGAAGTTCTAGTTCCTGCAATCAAGCACAAACTCGATCGAGCAAATAAGCATTTATGGTATAGACGAAATCATCAAGCTCTTAGTGGGGTCGAACACATTGATAGCTTGATCGAACTAGATCAATCACCAATTGGAAGAACGCCGCATTCAAACCCTGCGACCTATTCAAACCTTTTTGATGACATCAGAACTCTTTATTCTAAAACACCTGAATCACAAATTCGTGGCTATAAACCAGGCCGTTTTAGCTTTAACGTTAAAGGTGGAAGGTGTGACGAATGTGAAGGCAATGGTGTTAAAAAGGTAGAAATGCATTTTCTGCCAGATATTTTTATCACATGCAGTGAGTGTAAGGGTTCAAGGTATAATCGCGAAACTCTTTCTATTCTTTATAAAGGTAAGAGCATTGCTGATGTTTTGAATATGACAATTTCAGAAGCTGTACCATTTTTTACAAATCATACGAAGATTCACAGAGTGCTTGCGACTCTTGATAGCGTCGGCCTCGGCTATATGACATTAGGCCAACCAGCAACCACACTATCAGGTGGAGAGGCACAGCGACTTAAACTTTCAAGAGAACTTGCAAAGCGAACGAAGGGTCATTGTATTTATGTTCTGGATGAACCGACGACGGGACTTCATTTTGAAGATATTAAACTTCTCCTTGCAGCTATCAATGATCTCGTTAATCAGGGCCATTCTGTCATCGTCATCGAACACAATTTAGATGTGATCAAATCTGCGGACTGGGTAATTGATCTTGGCCCTGAGGGTGGAATCAATGGAGGTACTATCATTGGCTCCGGCACTCCAGATGAGGTTTCTAAGATTAAAAAGTCGCACACCGGCCTCTTTCTTAAAAAGGTCTTAAAGTCTTGATACATCTTGAACTCAATGACTCTAGGCTTGATTGCTTTAGGTCCTTAAAAGGTCGCGGTGGTCTTGAAAACAATCAGATTATAATTGAGAGCGAAAAAGTTATTGAAAAATTCTTAATGTGCTCCAGTTTCGCGACTACGATCCTTTCGACTAAAGAATGGATAGAAGATACAAGTCTCGACATTTCTAAATTTGATAATCATTTTTTATTAAATAAAGCTGATATGTCTAAGCTTGTTGGTTATCACTATCATCAGGGCGTCATCGCCATGGCATCGCTACCAACAAGTTCTAAACTAGAAGACTTCAAAGGCGATACTCTTATATTCAACGGTGTAAGCTCCCCAGAAAATGTTGGTGCTCTAGTAAGAAGTGCTGCTGGTCTTGGATTTAAAAATATTCTTTTTGATCACGAATCATGTCATCCCTTTATTAGACGTTGCATTAGAGTTTCTATGGGGAATATTTTCTTCATGAAGTGGCATCATACTTATAATTTAAAAGATTCAATTACAAAACTTCAATCTCTAGGTCACAAAGTTTTTGGCGGAGCCAATGAGACGGGTAGTTTACTTTTGACTGAAAATATTTGGCCTAAGAGTGATTGTGGACTTGTTATAGGAAGTGAAGGACACGGAATGTCTTCTACGATCATAGATACCTGTGATCAAATATTAAAAATCCCAATGATTCAAGAAGTGGCCCACCTCAACGCTGCGGGGGCCGGAGCTATCTTGATGTATGATCGATTTAGAGCTCAACTCTCTTAAGAAGGGTACTCATTTCAATCGCAGAAAGAGCTGCTTCCCAACCTTTATTTCCAGCTTTTGTACCAGCGCGCTCAATGGCCTGCTCAATTGAATCAGTGGTAATCACGCCAAAAATAGTTGGAACTCCTGTGTCTAGATTGACGCGAGAAATTCCTTTGGCAGCTTCACCTGCAACAAAATCAAAATGCGCTGTCGAGCCACGAATAACAGCACCGAGACAGATAACTGCATCAAATTTTTTTGATTCAGCTAGTTTTTTTGCCATTAATGGCAATTCAAAAGCACCTGGAACCCATGCCATCGCCATATCATTAGATTCGCCGCCGTGACGGATAAAACAGTCTTTTGCACCATCAACGAGTTTAGAGACGATAAAGTCATTAAACCTAGAAGCTACGATCGCAATTTTAAGCCCGTCTGCTTTTAGTGTTCCTTCAAAAATTGGTCCCATTGCAATACTCCTAATTTATAAAATCAATGTTGTGTTTGGTAATATTCTTCTTTGCCAACAAATAGTCGTGATTAAATTCATTCACCTGACTTTTGAGGATATGTCGATTAACGATATCAAACTTTGCTGCTTCTAATGCTGCAATTTTTTGTGGGTTATTTGTTATTAATTCCACATTTTTAACACCTAATATCTTTAAGACATTAACTGCGTTTTTATAATTTCTTGAATCTCTTGGAAGTCCTAAGGACTCGTTAGCTTCGAAAGTATCTAACCCTTTGTCTTGTAGGGCGTAGGCACGAATCTTATTTGGAAGTCCTATGCCTCGACCTTCTTGGCGTAAATAAACGATGGCACCTAAGCCTCGCTTTGCAATTTCTTTCATTGATTGCTCAAGTTGATCGCCACAATCACAACGAGAAGATCCAAACACATCACCAGTTAAGCATTCTGAATGAATTCTAACCAACACTGGTTCATCTGAGTCTATATCGCCCATATGAACAACAGTGTGGTGGTCACTTGCAATTGGATCTTCAAACATACTCAATTTAAAATTTCCGTACTTTGTAGGAAAGTTTATCGTTTCTGATAAGTACATTTGAGATTGTTTTGTCTTTATTGGATTGGATAATAGATATTCTTTTAATTGCTCGATACTGACGAGCTTAAAACCTTTTTCTTTTGCTAAAACTTTTAGCTCTGGAACCCTGGCCATTGTTCCATCGTCATTCATGATTTCGCAAATAACACCGACCGGATTTAAGCCTGCCAACTTACAAAAGTCGACTGAGGCTTCAGTATGTCCAGCTCTTTCAATAACACCGCCGTCTTTAGCAATTAATGGAAAGATATGACCTGGTCTTAAGAAATCCTCGGCAAGCGTTTCTTCACGTACCAAAGCCTTGATCGTTATTGCACGATCAACACAAGATATTCCGGTACCAGCATCTTTATGATCTATTGAAATAGTAAAGGCTGTGTGATGAGCAGAGTCGTTTTGTTTTAACATTAAAGGCAGATTAAACTTAATCGCTAAGTCACGATCAAGCGGTGTACAAATCAACCCTCTACCAAGGGTTGCCATGGTATTAATAGATTCGGCCGTTACAAGATCAGCCGCCATAACAAAGTCACCTTCGTTTTCACGGTCCTCATCATCAACGACAATGATCATCTTTCCATTTTTTATATCTTCAATAGCACTTTCAATAGTATCAAACATTAAAAGCCTCGCTCCCTTAACCAGCTCTCACTGATCTTTGATGGCGTCGGTTGAGTATTATATTTAACGAGGTTTTCAAGGTATTTGGCCAAGACATCGACTTCAATATTAACTTCACTGCCAACTTTTCTTTGGCCTAAAACTGTATTGTTCCATGTATGTGGAATGATAGTGACTGCAAACCAAGTTTCACCGATTGCAGAAACGGTAAGGCTTATTCCATCAATCGCAATCGAGCCTTCAGCAATAATATATTTTCTAAGACTCGTATCTATTTTGAATTTCAGATTATAATTTTCACCAAAATTTTCAACATGCTCTAGAGTTGCTGTTCCATTAACGTGGCCTTGAACGATATGTCCGCCCAAACGATCACTCGCCCTAAGGGCGAGTTCAAGATTGACGTTATCGCCCTGTTTAAGTCTACCAAGCGTTGTTTTTTCAAGGGTAGTATGAACGGCGATCATTTCAAAGCAGTCACCATCTATTTTTACGGCTGTTTGGCATACTCCATTAACACTCACAGAATCATCAATAGCAATTTCACTGATAAGCTTAGGCGCTTTGATTTTCAATCTCTTTCCTTCTGCAGTAACAGTGGAGGAGACTAACTGACCCATTTCTTTAACTAGTCCAGTGAACATTAATTTCTCCTGGCACTTAAGTGAAGATCTTCTCCACTTAATTGAATTGTGTTTTTCATTAACTCTTGAGCACGACCTGAAATAGCAATACCGTCTCCGAGTATTTTTGGGGCAATAAAGACTTCAACACCATCAAAGGCATTTTGCTCAATGATGCTCGATAAAATTTGTGGGCCACCTTCAACTAAGACACTTCTGATTTCTAGCTCATGAAGTTTAGTCCAAACATTTTGCCAATCAATAATCGATCCGATTTCAATTCTTTTTATTAATGAACTAAATGCTGCATCTTTATTTGTTGATAAGATGATAGTGCGCTCTTTAAATTCATCATTAAATAGTTCAGCGTTACTATCCATTTTTTCAGGATTACCAACAACTAGGCGAAAGGGGACTTTACCAAATTCTTCATAACCAAATCGTGGAGTTAACTTAGGATTATCTAAGTTTAAAGTACGACCACCTACAAGAATGGCATCATTTTCTAGTCTTAATTTATGAGCTCTTTTTCTAGATTTTTCTGATGAAATCCATTTTGAATCCCCACTTAAAGTTGCCATCTTCCCATCAAGGGTTTGTGCAAATTTAAGTGTTATATATGGCTTAGCATTTTTCATTGAGTGGAAGAAAGTTTTATTAATTTCACTTCCTTCTTCTTCAAGAATTCCAACATCGACCTTAATTCCAGCAGCTTGAAGTAATTTAATACCTTGTCCACTTACCATCGGGTTAGGATCAACATTACAAATTACAACACGAGAAATTTGTTTTTCAATTATTAAAGGAACACATGGAGGTGTTGTTTTCTTTGTATGACAGCAAGGTTCTAAATTACAATAAAGAGTCGCGCCTTTTGCATTTTCAATTTTTAAAAGTGCATCACGTTCTGCATGAGCTTCACCTTTTTTTCGATGATAGCCCTCGGCCAAGACTTCACCGCCGCGCACGACCACGCATCCAACCATGGGGTTTGGACTGACGGTGTATTGACCCTGTTTTGCTAATTCAAAACAGCGGCGCATATGAATAAAATCCAATTGTTGCATTAGATCCTCTTGCGCTTAGATACCTTTTGCATATTTCTATGACAAGAAGCCCTCTTTATACTTCATCTCTACGGTGTCACTGTGTGAATTTATTTCAGTGTCATTGTGACACTAGGGTCATGATGACCATTTCTTCTTTACATACTTTCAATAAGTTTGTGCTTCGCACACAATTAATTTTATTGGCATATCAATTGCTTACCTCTTCTTATCTATTAAATTGTGATCAAGGGAAGGAGATCCGTTAATGAAGAAGTTATTTCTTTTATTATTCATGTGCTGCGTTGTGTTTGGTGCTAATGCTGAATCAACTAAAGTAATTAATTACGATGGTCAAAACGCCGACAGTTTTGAGCTTGATCTTGAAACGGAAATTATTCGCTATAGAGAAGAGCAGTACCCATCAACATGTACCCGCCAAATTCCATATACTGAAGAAGTATGTGGCTATGAAACACGTTATCGCCAACAATGTCGTACAGAACCTGGTCACAATGTTTGTAGAACAGTTAATGATCAAGTTTGCAGAAACGTAACGCGCACACGTCGTCAATGTACAACAGGTCCAGATCGCAGAGTATGTAGAACGGTTCCTAATCATGTTTGTACAACTGTTAACGGTCAACGCCAGTGTCGCCAACAAGGTACTCGCCAACAATGTAGCAACCAGGCTGGTCAGCAAACTTGTAGAGATGTTCCTTACACTGATCGTGTTTGTACAAATAATCCAAGACGAGTTTGTGACTATGAACCACCTCGCCAAGTTTGTTCAAGTGTTCCATATCAAGAATATTTATGTCGTGATGTAACTCGTTACCGTTCAGAAGACTATGCTTGTACTCGTACTCGCCAGGTTCCTTATTCTGTAACTCGTAAGAACGTTGCTGATATCCAAATTAATTATGCTGACCAAAATCCGAATACATCTAGTGCAGAACTTTCTTTCTTATTAGATAAAGCTGGTAATGTTAGCCTTAATGTTAAAGAGGATTCTCAGACTCCTTCACTGGTATTTGTTAACAAGAAGCAAAGCATCGATAACAATGATGATAATTTAAATACTGATACAAGATTTAATATCTCATTTATTGCTAAAGATGATTATCTTGCACCTTTAACTAGTGCCATTGATGTTTCATCGGCCGATCAAAACCACCTTGTTCTAAAGATTGCTAAACTTTTAAAGAAAGATGATCTTTCAATCAAGATCAAAATCAAAAAGAAAGGCTTCTTAGGTATTGGAAGTTATAAATTTGAAAAAGTGCTTACTCCTGGTCAGTACACGACAGCGAAAACTCAGGGTAACACTTTCCTTGATATTGATTTCAAGAATATCGGCGCTGAGCTTAAGGACGGTAAGAAGTATGACTTTGAAGTAACGCTTATGCTTAAGCCAAGTGCTGAACTTGTTACTCCAGTTAGAGCAGAGCTGAACAAGACTATTAACTTTGATAGAAAGCTTTAGTTTAATTAAGTTAGTGTGAATAGAAGAGGGTCGCGAATGCGGCCCTTTTTTTATGTCAAAATTATGCCAAAAAAAAGGCCATCCGAAGATGGCCTAGTTTTTAAATCTTTTTAATCTAGAAATTAAACAAGGAAAACTGTGATTAGAGTGAAGATCACAAGTGATTCCATAAGAGCTAGAGCAAGAATCATAGGAACGAAAAGCTTGTCAGCAGCTGATGGGTTACGAGCCATACCTTCAAGTGCAGATGAAG
>CAYGRY010000002.1:0-88969 GCA_964352405.1 uncultured Halobacteriovorax sp. | reverse complement strand
TGAAGATGTTAAAAGTTTTGCACCGGCCGATCATATTGATAGCGAGTATGGAAAATTACTTCGAGAGGCACACAAAGCTGGAGTTGAAATCCTGCCTTATGTTTGTGAAGTCAATGAGCAGGGACTTAAACTCACCCACTCACTTCCCTTTAATCTTTAGGTAAAAGTTCCAGAACCTGATTGGTTTTAATCTCATTTATATTTAACAACTGTGGTCTAAACTTATTATCAAGATAAGTTTGGACCTGATCTTTATAATAAGCGCTTTCAAGATGACCAGAGTTTCCAGTCGGTAAGATTCCTAAAGAATGAGCAGGATCAGATAGATCAATCAAGCGACGAGTTGATGGCCCAAGTGTTACTCCATAATGATCATCAAAGCGTGGTGAGCTCATATTGTTCACTTGAAAAGATCCGCCACCGGCAGCGTAAGGACCTAGGTCAAACAACCTTCCCACTAATGGAAGTTTTGAAAGAGGATGGCGATAAGTTACCGTATGAAGTTTTCCCCAAGACCAATTGTTTTGATCGCTTCCAAAACGCTCCTCTAAATTTTCTAGAGCATTAGCAAAAGCTCTAACCAGTATTTCATCTCTCGTTTCTTTATCCTGTGTTTCAATATTATCCCACCAAGGCGAATCGAGATTTTGCATATGATTTTTAAAGGTATGCCAATAATCTGCAACACGAGTAAAGGCCTCATAGCGATCTTTCATTTCATCTTGAAAAGTTAATCGCATCACCCAATAAGACCATAGATGATAAATCGAACTTTCTGTCGAATTGATAGAGCTATCGCCATTCCAATTTTCTAATTTCTTTATGGCGACAGAAGCGACTCCAATTTTTTGGGCCGCACTTACTAAGAGATCTATTTGTTTTTTTTGCGATACCGTATTTTCATCGGTCATAACGGTGCGAAGATCACTCACTTTCCATTTTTGTTTTTTGGCCAAAAGAGAATTGATCCTTAGGTATCTTTCAGAAGGTTGCCAATAGCCATCCATCGGATAATCGACTTTAACTGGAGGAATATAATTGGTTGAAACAATAACTCCAGACAATGGATTGATGGCATGGGGATTTTTTTCATAATCAACATAGCCTAGATATTGATGATCGGGGTTTTTGCCATCAAGCAAGATATCCGTTGCAACTCCCTCTTTTCGAAGAGGAATCTTACCGACAACCTGCCAAGCAATATCACCAGACTTATCAATCCAACTTATATTAAGCGCTGGCGCCGCCGCACTTGAAAGCGCTGATCTAAACTCTTTTACATTATCAGCACGAGATAGATTATAAAAGGCGCTAACAATATCATTATCAGGATGATGAAATGACCAAGCGATAGCGATTGGTTTTTCTTTTGAATCACCTACCATCATCGTGTCGTTAAGAAATGGCCCGTGGATAGACCGACTCACTTTTATAGTTTCATCCTTACCAAAGCGAACCTTGATTAGTTCCTCTTGTGTTAACACCGGATAGGACTTCTCTCCAACAAGAACTTCGCCTTTATCATTCAAAGTCTCTTCATATAAGTCGAGGTCATCCACTTCAGACATAGTAATGCCCCAAGCTTTATCTTGATTGTGACCAAGCACAGGAAAAGGAACGAGCGGGATGAAGTGGCCATAGATTTCAAACGTAGGGCTTTTAAGATGAGCTTCAAACCATGTTCCAGGACTTGAAAAAGCAATATGAGGATCATTAGATAAAATAGGTTTGCCACTTTCAGTGCGAGATCCGTCTAAGACGAACGAGTTGCTGCCATGAAAAAGTCCAAAGCTCTCTTCAAGAACTTTTAAGGGTGATAAAAGTTTATTCCAGCTGACTTTGTTGGCAGCATCTCTACCTAGATCTGGCAGCGGAAGATTATCTCCAGTAGCTCCTTTTCTTAGAAGTGCCACCTTAACTGGGCCAAATTCTTTTTCTAATTCAGAAAATAAAAGATCGCCGATCAGGCCTTCGGCAAAACTAAGCGACATATAACCCGAAATGGCCATGGCATCGACAAGCTCAAACGGCTCAGGTCTATCAAGTCCTAGAAGTGAAAACTCTGGAGGAAGCGGCATTGTCGCAGCATAGTCATTAATACCTTTAAAGAATTGCTGACAAAGTTTAAGCATATGAGGATCAAGACGAGCTTGATGCTTGTTTAAAAACTCCTCCATGCTTATTCTAAGTCTTAGTGTTCTCAAAAGCTTGTCCGCTTCAATCACCGGGCTGCCTAAAATCTCAGAGAGTCTGCCACTACCAATTCGTCGTAACATCTCCATTTGAAATAAACGCTCCTTGGCGGCGACAAAGCCAAAGGCATAAAAAAGATCTTCTTCATTTTCGGCTTCAATATGAGGGATACCAAAATCGTCTGTCGTCACTGTTACTTTTTGAGCAAGATCTTTAAGTTTTAGCTGTCCGCTTAATATTGGTGCAGACTTTTTTGATTGATAGATAAAAAGGCCAACCCTTGAAGCTGTAAAAATAAGGATAAGGAAAATAATGATTCCAAAAAATCTTTTCATGACAGGCCTTGAGAGAAAATGTTCCAACGATTTTACATGATGGCGATAATGTAGAAGTTACACAATCAAATCTTTATTATTGCGCTAAGCGCAATAACATGGTTTAACCGCCCCAAAATCAACTGTCTCGAATAGGAGAATATATGAAGGCCTTAATCCTAGCGGCTACAATTGCTCTTGGCTTATTTACAGCTACGACCAATGATGCCCAAGCTCAAAGAAGAGGTGCAAGCCGTGATGGTTATGCGACTCGATACACGACAACTTACTCTTCATGGGATTACACATTCCATACTTATTATGGATATCAAGAAAATGTGTACACAACATGTGGATATTACACATGTTATGAAGACTATCGCCCTTCAACTCGCGTTTATGTTGAAGAAACAGTAATCAGAAATGGTCAATGGGCCGGATACACTCGCGTAACTGTTTATAATTCTTCACGCTACGATAACTCTGGACGCTATGTGACTTATTACACGCACAATGGCCGTGTTGTTCGTCGTGATTATCACCGTAACCACCGTTATGTTAGTAACCGTACCTACGTTCGTCGTGAGTATGTTTCTGTAAATTATATTGTACTAGATGAGTTTACTGCTGGTATTATCCTTGGTACTGAGTTTGTACGTTTAGGCGCAACAGTTGCTTCTGCTTGTGACCCACGTTCTGATTCTTATGATGCATGTATGGCGCTTGCCCTTGCTTCATCAGTATCTGGCTCTTTGATCTCAATCTCTGCTTCTGAAAGAGAAGCTGAAAGAACTGAGCTTCAACGCCAACTTGAATCGGCTGAAAGAAACCGTGACGAGCTTAATATCGAAGACAGTTTCGACCCTAATTTCTAGGCTCGATTTTTGTAAATTAAAGGACTTGGCCCTCTGAATAGAGGGCCTTCTTTTTTTCACACTCCCCCTTTTTCTTGTTTATTCGTGCTAAATTATGCACCATGTCAAAGTTAATTTTAGCCCTATTCTGTCTTTTAAGTACTAGCGCCTTCGCTTCCAGCGATTTTGGTTTTGTGATTTCTGGAGCTGATGAAGCCTCAGGTACATCTAAAATTGAATACAATCGCCTTAAAGGGTTCTTTCAAAGTCTCGAAAGTGAGATGCGTGATGGAGTTACCTTTGGAGTCGATCGCATTATCGATATTCAGTTTGTCGACTTTGGCATTGATCCAACACCAAAATGTGATGGTAGTAATAATGAAGATATTTTAAGAGTTGTTGGAGATTCAACTGTTGAGATCAACTCATCAATACGAAATTCAATTTTAGATTTCGCAACTTTTAAACAAGACATCGAAGGCTGTAGCCTTCAAAAAAATCTTCTAAATGCGCTTGAAACACAACTTCTAAAAATTCAGTACGTCCGTGATCTTGATCAAGATTGGAGTAAAGTTGAAAGACGTTCTTTAAATATCTGCTGGGATGAGCGCCGTGAGTACGGTCGACAGTGGTTTAGTGAAAATCCACAATATAGAGGTATGTGCGATATCTTGTTTAAGATTCAAGATCGCCGCCAGGATATGAAACGCCATAAAAGAAAGACTAAAAATCTTCTTTATAATTCAGGTAAGCTCGAGTTTGATCCCAGCTCTTTTTCCGAAACAGATCTACGTCGTTATAAGATTTGTGAGCGTGACTATAAGCCAACTAAAGTTTTAGAAAATGGTACTCGCATGAAAATGCTTGGTATGGCGATTGTTTATATGTCGCCAGGTTTTCAAACATCACAAGCTGGACATGTGGCCGAACGCTATATCTATTGTAAAAACGACGAACTAGTCGATATGTTATTTGAATATACTCAAATGACTGAAGAAGAGCTTGTTAATGCTAGATCTGTTTATCAAAAACATCTACCTTATGTTAGTGATGAGTTCATTAGTAGCCTTAATGAAACAATCTATATCAAAGTCAGAAGTCATCCAGGTAGCTCACGTATGGAAGGCTATGGTTTTCACCAACTTTATCTCAATAGAGATGTGGCGGAGGTGTGGCCTAAAGTTAGTGAAACTGAAATTTACGAAGGTCTACAAGTTTCACTCAAAAACTATATTGAGCAAGGCCAAAACTTTAAAAACCAAATTCGTTTTGAACCTTATTCACTTCTTGAAAATAACTGTACTCATCCCATTCGCGAAAGACTGAATCGTCTTGGTGGCGACTATGAAATTGATAATGTGACTGGCTTTAACCCTATTTGGATCTTTAATTTTCTTAAAAAGAAAACTGCTGATAAAATGATTATCTACCCTTCTCAGCGTCTTATGAGAAAAATGGAAATGCTAGAAACTGGCAAATCAATGTTTTGGGAGAATACAACTTTTTGGTCAAAAGCTTCGAATGGTCGAGAAGGCTTAGGGCCTGGGTATATGGTTTTTTATCCTGAAGTTCATGGAACGCTTAAAAGTTTGATCTTAAAACCAGCCATGGGTGCAGTTAATATTGCAGCATCAGTTGTTCAAGTGGCGGTTGGCATCTTGCAGTTACCTTTAAAACTTTTATCAAAAGTTCCTGGCTTTAGATGGCTTGAAAAAGCGACTGGTGGCCATAACTTAGTCTATGGTCTTCGAGGTATCACTCTTCATCTTCCAGAACTCGTGGGCTTTAGACTTCGCTACCCTATGCCGACACCTTGGACACCGGAAGAACTTGAATTCGTTGAAGATGTTCTCCCTAATCATGATCCAAAAATCGTGAATTATCTTATGGAAAAAGTCTCCGAGTAAAAAGATCTACCTTGTCCAATCTTTTATCTTCTTGAACTAAACATAAATGCTTAAAATACCGAAAAATAGTAATGTTATATAAGCACTATATCTTCATTATTCTCTTTTTATTTTCAACACGAAATTATGCCCAAGATTTAGAGCTTCCAAGTCATGAAGCTGACTTTAGACAAATAGTATTGAATATTGAATTACCGATAGAACAAGAAATAGTCGAAGAGCCTTGGCGTCAATCATTTAACAATTATATGGAATCTATTAGAAATGAGTACAGCTTACAAAGAACAAATAGAAGTTTACCAAACGTTGATACCTCAAACACGTTCACAGAATATAATAATTGTCTGACAACGATGCAGGAACAAAGTAGTCAAAATTTTTTAAATACGATGACAAATATTGTCTCAAAATGTGATTCATTTTTTAAACAATTTTCGAGAAAATATCAGGAGAGACTTGCTAGAGAAGGTCTCGATACGCCTGAAAAACTGGCCAAAAGAATTGTTGAAGAAAAAAGAAGAGCTGAAGCCAATTTAGAAAGTTCCAACAGACCAGATGAAGTCATTAAGGTTGAAAACTTTTTAACTTTAGAACAATCAATCTACCGCGTTGATCCTCAACAAAATTTGATCGATGACTCTGCTAGGCTTTTAGCGACACAAGTCACTTCAATTCTAGTTAATTTGTATCAGCATAACGAAGTAAGTGAAATTGAATCCTCTCTTGGTGAAGAAAATGATGCTTTATTAAAAGTTGTTGAGCTTGGTCATATGATTACTCAACTTTCTTTCGATGAAACTATTTGTGAATATGATTTGAGTAGTGTTGATGATGATGGTGTAAATCAAAATATCATCACCGCAAGGTCAATTCTGCTTAATAGCCATATTGTCAATGAACAGGAGATTGAAGTTCCGTTAAAAGCCTTTTTTAATCTCACTGAGGAAAAACTTAATAAAATTAAGGCTTACAGAATCATTCAAAATGGAAAACAAATCTGGCTTTTTCGTCATAGCATTAATGGATTAGAAGATATATGGGTTCAAGCAGAACTTGATAACGAAACAAATACCATTCAGTATACTCATTTCAATATAAAAAAAGGAAGACAGGAGAATTTGAGAGACGCTCGAGATATATCTCTTCTACCTCAATTAAGAGTTGGTGATACAAATTTTAACTCAAACTCACAAGTTATCTTAGAAACTGAGGTTGGCTTAAGGCTAAATACAAGTTCAAATAATGTACCAACAATAGGAAACGTCCAATTACCAAATGGTCAAATTTCTATAGCTTCAGCAAGCATGAGAACTCTTAATCAAAGAGTTAATAGCGAAACAAGACTTGATGTAGAAGTTGAACGAATTCAGCTTCGATCTACTTTATTAGCAAATAATAATAACTGGAACTTAAGTGGAACGACTTACTATAATACCTTTGATGATCAATGGCATGCTGGAGCTGATGCACGTGTTTATAATGTTATTGGTGGAGTCAGCACTAATTTAAGCAATGAATATGAGTACCATATTGGTCTGGTTGTTAACCAAAATTATGCCAATGTTTCAGCAAACCAAGAAAATCTAAATGTTACTGTTGGTCGTCAATTCAGAAACAATAGTGGTGGAGTCAGTATTTCTACTGATTTTCAACAAAACACAAATTTTAGAGTCGTTGTTTTTTTAGGACGATAGAGATTAATGACTAAAAAGAAACAGTTTTTTATCAAAACGTAACTGAGCCGCATACACCCCATTTTCTGCGCGCTTACCACACCCAATTACCATCACGACTTCTGCGTCCCTTGATAGATTTAAAAGCTTTTTAACACGAACTTCATCAAATCCTTCCATTGGGCAAGTATCATAGCCTTGAGCTGTCATTCCCAGCATAAAGTTCTCACAAGCCAGCGCAGTGGTCTTAACAGACCACACACGCATATCAGCTTTAGATTTTGGACCTCTTGGAGTTGGAGAAAAAATTCCTCTAATAAAAAACATGATACGTTTAAAGAATCCCTTAATCCCTAAGAAGCCTTGACCATAAAAAAAAGGAACAATTTTTTCGTAATATGTTTTAGCGATGGCTGGAACTTTATCACCTTGCTTTTCAAATTCTTCAAGCATCAACTTATTAATCTTTGGCCATGTTTTAGTGCGAGCAACCGCGACAACCAACGCGCTGGCTGTTCTTGCGGCCGATTGACCAAGGCATGCTTTAACTAAAAGTGCTTTTTTATCTTGTGACTTTACCTGGTGAAATTCCCAACATTGTAGATTCGAAGAAGTTGGAGCAAGGAGCGCCCAATCGAGAGCCTTATCCATAATATCTTGAGGCATAGCTTCATCTTTATATGATCTAACACTTCGACGAGAACGAATAACGCGATCAAAACTTATCGCATCGCCGCTTTGCACTAATGTCTCTTCACGATGCCTAATTTTAGGTATTTTAGTAAGGATATCTGATGATTTACTCATAACGCTTTGTTTCCCGAGTTTTATGGACAAATAGCTAGGCTAAGGGCAAGATAAACCGTCTAAAATGACTTCGACAAGCAATCACCATACGGAGATAACATGAGGATTTTATTCGCCTTACTTTTAACGCTAGCGTTGTTTCAACAGCCAGCAAGTGCGCAAACTTTTGTTTACTGCTCTGAAGGTAGCCCAAGTGCATTTAATCCACAAATCTTTACAGATGGAACATCTAACAACGCTTCATCTCATACAGTGTATGAAAGACTTGTAAACTTCAAATACGGTGAAACAACTATTGTTCCTGAACTTGCGGAATCTTGGAAAATTTCTAAAGATCGCATGACCTACACTTTCAAATTAAGAAAAGGTGTTAAGTTTCATACAACTGAATTCTTCACTCCAACTCGTGATCTTAATGCTGATGACGTTTTATTCTCCGTTAATCGTCAACGCCTAAAAGATCATTACTACCACAACGTTTCTGGTGGCCACTATGAGTACTTCACTGGCATGGAAATGGGAGACATTATCAAAGATGTCAAAAAACTTGATGACTACACTGTAGAGTTTAAACTCTCTCGCCCAGAAGCACCCTTTCTTGCAAACCTTGCGATGAGCTTTATGAGTGTTCTCTCTAAGGAATACGCTGATAAACTTGCTAAGGAAGACAAAAAAGAAAGTTTTGACAACTTCCCTATCGGAACTGGTCCATTTGTCTTTCTTCGTTATATCAAAGACACACAAATTCGCTACAAAGCTTTCGATAAGCATTGGGGTGGCGGTCCAAAAGTTAAACAACTCGTTTTTTCTATCACACCAGATGCTTCAGTTCGTTTTCAAAAACTTAAGACGGGTGAATGTCACTTGATCATTGAGCCTTCACCTGCAGACATTCCTGCGATGAAGTCGAATAAAGATTTAAAAGTTGTTTCTGGCGCAAGTCTGAATGTCGGCTACCTTGCCATCAATACACAAAAGAAACCTTTTGATAATTTACTTGTTAGAAAAGCGATTAACCACGCTCTTAATAAAGCGGCATATATCGAAGCTATTTATATGGGCAATGCTGTTCCAGCTATCAACCCACTTCCTCCAACTCTTTGGAGCTATAACAAAAAAATTAAAGACTATGATTACTCACCAGAAAAGGCGAAAGCTCTTTTGAAAAAAGCTGGTTTTGCAGATGGCTTTGAGACTGAACTTTGGACACTTCCTGTGACTCGTCCGTATAACCCAAATGGCAAAAAAATGGGTGAGATGATGCAAGCTGATTTGGCCAAAGTTGGCATTAAAGCAAAACTTGTCTCTTATGACTGGCCTACTTATCTTAAGAAATCTCGTGAAGGATCACATTCGATGATCCAACTTGGTTGGAGTGGAGATAATGGTGATCCTGATAATTTCCTTGCAGTCTTACTAAGCTGCACGAGTGTTGATGCAGGATCAAACGTTGCTCGTTGGTGTCATAAGCCATTTGATGATTTAATCAACAAAGCTAAACTTCTAACTTCTGAAAAACAAAGATCTGCGCTTTATGCCAAAGCTCAAGTTATCTTTAAAGAACAAGCTCCTTGGGCTCCAATTGCTCACTCTACAATTTTTAGAGGGATGAGAAATAATGTTCAAGGTTACATGATTGATCCATTAGGTGGAGATATCTTTAAGCAAGTTTCATTAAAATAATTAAGGAAGATTAATGCTTAGATTTATTCTAGGAAAACTTGGGGATTTGATCCCTACATTAATTGGTATTTCTATCCTCTCTTTTGTCTTAGTACGTTTTGTTCCGGGTGATCCGGTCATGTTACTACTTGGAGAAAGAGGGGCTGATCCTGCCGTTTACGCTGAGATGAAAAAGGATATGGGCCTTGACCTGCCTGTCTGGCGTCAGTACATCAACTTTGCCGTCGATGCGGTTCAAGGTGATTTAGGCACTTCAATTATTTCGAAACGTCCTGTTGTTAAAGAATTCTTTGATCGCTTCCCTGCAACACTTGAACTTGGAGTGGTAGCACTTTTGTTTGCCATTATTATTGGAATTCCCCTAGGTATCATAGCCGCCGTTAAGAGAAACAGTTTTTATGACTACTTTTTAATGGGTGGGTCTCTATTAGGTTACTCCATGCCAATCTTTTGGTGGGGCTTAGTTCTCATTTTAATTTTTTCAGTTCAACTTGGCTGGACTCCAGTGTCGGGAAGAATGTCGGTGATGTTTTATATTGAACCTTGGACTGGGTTTATGTTGATCGATACACTGACTTCAGAAGTGAGAGAGCTTGATGGTTTAGCACCTTTTTGGTCGGCCCTATCACATCTTATTTTACCTGCTGTAGCCATGGGAACTATTCCCCTCGCCGTAATCGCACGTATGACAAGATCAAGTATGCTAGAAGTTTTGGGGGAAGATTATATTCGTACTGCTAAAGCGAAAGGTTTATCTCGTTATCGTACTGTTGCCGTTCACGCCCTTCGAAATGCTCTCATTCCAATCGTCACAATTGTTGGTCTTATGTTTGGCTCCATTATTACAGGTGCCATTTTAACAGAAACAATTTTTTCTTGGCCTGGTATCGGAAGATGGCTTGTTGCGAGTATCAATGCTCGTGACTATCCCGTTATTCAAGGTGGAGTTTTGTTTATCGCAACGATGATTGTGATTATTAACGTTCTAGTCGATTTAGCTTATGCAGTCGTTAACCCAAAGATGAGAGGTTAAGATGTCTGAAGTCGCTATTACTCCAATTCAAGATGAGCATGCACCAGATTCATTTCTTAGAGAATTCTGGAATCACTTTAAGCCTAATAAAGGTGCTGTTGTTGGACTTGCTCTAATTATAGCCTTTGTCGTGATTGCTATTTTAGCACCACTGCTTGCCCCATATGATCCAACTCTTTTACAAGATAATGCCTTAAGACTTCCGCCGATTTGGGCAGAAGCTGGTACTTGGTCTTACCCGCTTGGAACCGATGATGTTGGTCGAGATATTTTATCAAGACTTATTCACGGTGCTCGTATCTCCATGGGAATCGGCTTTGCCGTCGTTATCCTATCTTTAAGTATGGGATTATTTCTTGGTATTTTTGCCGGTTATTATGGCGGAAAAGTCGATCGACTCATAATGAGATTTATCGATATCGTCATGGCCTTCCCTTCAATTCTTTTAGCTATTACTGTTGTATCAGTTATGGGACCAGGTATCAGTAACGCCATTATTGCGGTTGCTATCGTTGCGGTTCCAAACTTTACAAGAATTGTTAGAGCTTCAGTCATGGCCGAAAGAAAGAAACAATATGTCATGGCCTCAAAGACTTTTGGCGCGAGTGACTTAAGAATTATGTTTAATGAAATTCTTCCAAACTGTTTAGCTCCACTCATCGTACAAGCAACTCTTGGTTTTTCAGATGGTATCTTGAACGCAGCTGCACTTGGCTTCTTAGGACTAGGAGCACAACCTCCAACTCCAGAATGGGGAACAATGCTAGCGGATAGTCGCCCCTTTATCGAAAGCTCACCTTGGATGGTAACTCTTCCAGGCTTATGTATTTTATTTTCAGTTTTAGGATTTAATCTTTTTGGTGATGGCTTACGTGATGCGCTTGATCCAAGGTTAAAGAAATAGGATGACTATGCTCTTAGAAATTGAAGATCTATCGATCACGTTTGACACTGCAAAGGGTCCTCTCTCTGCAACCAGACAAATTAGTTTTAGCCTCGAAGAAGGTGAAACCTTAGGAATTGTTGGTGAGTCAGGCTGTGGGAAAAGTATTACCAATCTTGCCATCATGGGACTACTTCCAGACACGGCGACAATTAAAGCTAAAAAAATGATTTTTGATGGAGTGGACCTTCAAACAATCAAAGAAAAAGATTTTAGAAAAATTCGTGGTGCAAAAATTGGAATGATCTTCCAAGATCCTATGTCAGCACTAAACCCAAGCTTTACCGTTGGCTTTCAGATAGATGAAACATTAAAAATTCATTGTCCCGAAATGGATAAAGCGGCTCGTGCAGCGAGAGCGCTAGAGCTTATGAATCAAGTTGGTATTCCAGCTCCAGCCGAGCGATTAAAGAATTATGCTCACGAACTTTCAGGTGGCATGAGCCAACGTGTAATGATCGCTATGGCCATTGCCTGTAAGCCTAAACTTCTCATTGCTGACGAGCCAACGACAGCGTTAGATGTAACTATTCAAGCGCAAATTATGAAGCTCTTAAAAGATCTTCAAAAAGAATATCAGATGGCGATGATTTTAGTGACGCACGATCTTGGTGTTGTAGCTCAAAATGCTGATCGCATTCAAGTGATGTACGCAGGCGAGATTGTTGAGAGCGCAAAATCGAAAGTGCTTTTACAAGACCCAAAACACCCTTACACCGATGGTCTATTAAGTTCACTGCCAGGTAAAAAGGCAACAGCTTTTAGAGCACCCCTACCAAGTATCGCTGGTATGGTTCCAGATCTTAGAGCACGACCAAATGGCTGTCAGTTTAATCCACGCTGTGAATTTGCCGATGATAAATGCAAGACAACGCTTCCAAGCCTTGAAAACGACCAGGCTAGAACACTTCGTTGCTTTCATCCAGTTGGAGCTAGTGTATGAATGTTATAGAAGTTACCAATCTAAAAAAGCACTACCCTATAAGAAAACCATTTAAACCTCTTCGTCATGTGAAGGCCCTAGATGGCGTTTCTTTCCATGTTAAAAGTAAAAAGACACTCGGGATTGTTGGCGAGTCCGGTTGTGGTAAATCAACATTAGCTAAAACATTGATGCGTCTTGAAATACCAACAGAAGGTAACGTTTCATTATCTGGCCAAGACTTCTCTGTCATGACGGGCAAAGACTTTCACTCTGCCATTCAAATGATTTTTCAAGACCCTTACAATTCAATTAATCCTAGAAAAAAAGCATGGCAATTAATTGCAGAGCCTTTATTTATCAATACTGAACTGTCAAAAGATGAGTGCTTTAAAATTGCTTGTGAGACGATGAAGAAAGTCGGACTTAGACCAGAACTGGCTCACCGTTATCCACATATGTTCTCTGGCGGGCAACGCCAGCGAATTGGTATTGCCAGGGCCTTAGTCATGCAACCCAAGATTATGATTTTGGATGAACCAGTTTCAGCTCTTGATGTTTCAATTCAGGCCCAGGTGCTAAACCTCTTGATGGAACTTCAAGATCAAATGGATTTAACTTATCTATTTATTAGCCATGACCTTCATGTTGTTAAACATATTTCTGATGAAATTCTGGTCATGTATCTTGGTAAGGTCGTTGAGTACGGCCCTAGAGACCAAGTCTTCAATGATCCAAAACATCCCTATACAAAAGCTCTTGTCGCCAGCTCCCCTTCTATTTTAAAAGATGCCAGTGATGAGCCTGCGATTCAAGGAGAACTCCCATCTCCACTGAATCCACCATCAGGTTGCTCCTTTCACAAGCGATGCCCAATGGCGACGCCAAGGTGCTCTAGTGATACTCCAGTGCTAGAAGAGAAGTTTGGACGTAAAGTGGCGTGCTTTGAAGTTTAAGCTGCGAGCCTAATATCAGACTCTTCTTGAATTTCAGTTTCGATTGCTATTTCTTGTGATTTTCTAAAAATTTGAACTGTTTCATCTTCGATGGCCTTATCAAACTGAACACCAAGGCGATATCCATGGGAGAGCTGTTTTAAATAAACAACTTTTCCGCCAATCATTTTAGTTGGAACTTCGCCGTGGCTATTTCTTAAAATAAATTTTGTATGCTTAGCTAAACTAAAACCATCTGCAAAATGATCGATAAAGATGGCCATACCAGAATTTGATAAATCCAAAAGACAATATTCCCCTGGACAGTTTTCAAGTCTAATTCTTAAGCCAGAGTCGCGCATATTGAATCTTTGAGCAGCATTTCTTGAAGAATGATAAGAAATTCTTCTAGAAATATATTTAATCCCCATCCATATTCCGAAGAGACTAAAACTACAAATCAAAAAGCATCCAATATTCAAACTACTCATTTAAGCTCCTTTATAAACCACTCTTGGTAGCTTAAAATGGCACGTTCATATTCAAAGGAGCGATCTTTAAATAAGGTTTCAGCTTTAATAAAGAAGAAGCTTTGCTCTCCACTAGCGTTGCTAAGCCATACCCCATCTTTTTGTAATTCTTCACCTGTAATTTTAAATGGTAATTCTTCGCCTTTTTCAATCTGACTGACGATTTGTTTTGAAGACGCACTGGCGCTAAAGAATGCTTTAGGAAAGTGAACAATAGCATCTTCTTTTGTTCCATGGATCAAACGACTAAGATCACAACGGCTCTCAACTTTAAAAAGAATACCTTTTTGAGACAACTGATGGACCGTTGCCTTAATAGCATCTAATGGAGAGCTGTGAAGCCACCAAGTACTATCAACATTTGTTCCCAAACGAAACTGTCTTTGAGGAACAAATCCTAATAAAATCTTTCTAAAAACGAAGAGTCCGTAAATATTTTTATCAAACCATTTCATGCCAGCTAAGCGGGTAAAAGGACCAGCTTCACCAACTTCAGAAAAAAGGATTTCTCTTTCATTGTTATGTTGTCCATTGATGCCAAACAAAGAAACTCTTAGCCTTGGATCAAGATAACTTTCATAAAGCTCGTGTAAGGATGTCACTATCGTGCCACGTGAACTTTTTAGATAGACTTCAATACGTTTTAAAGATGAAAGAGCCTTCTCCAACGCGTCCAATCGTGCAGGATTCCCAGCATGGATTTCGCGTTGAAGCTGGCAAGTGTGGGCCCAGTTAGCCCAATGGAAGTATAGCTTTGCGCCTGGATCTAAGTTCAGAACGCTCTCAAGTGGAGCTGAAGATAAATACTCTCGTATAGACTTCGTTCCGGACATAGAAGCCGAACAAGGTACTTTCATATTATCGAGAATAGCGAAAGGATCACTAAAATCGAAATCTGAAGAATCGACCGCATAACGTGATGAACGTGTAGCGGAGGCGTCAAAGGCCATAAGCCCCTCCATAAAAACATTTAAAAATTGACACCCAGATGCCATCTTAACAGTCAGCTAGAAATCGCCTGATCAATTTGTGCAATATATATAAAAAACCAAACATTTCAGTCTGTTGTAGCAACTATTTGGCGCCACTAAAGTGCTTCTAAAAGTCAAAAATATGCCAAGGCAAATGGGCACCTACTACCAGTGAATCACAAAGCAGGTTAAAATGAGTTATGGTTCAATTTAAAGCTTCTCATGCCATTAATTTATTAGAGCGAAATCATTTAGCTTTCCAGCTCACACCAATCTCAGTCAGAGAGCTTCTCTTTATTACTGATTTACCATGTGATGTTTATGGTCTTGAAAACGATACTTTTAAAATTGTTTTAAAAAGGCGATCTTATATTAATAAAGAAGTGATCAAGGGCCTAATTCAAAAAGGCCAGCATGAACTTTATTTGGCGCATGCTGAGCGTGATAGCCTGATTCAGTATCAACAAGATAATTTAAGAAAAGTGACCAGGTCCTTATCTGTAGGTGATCCACTAGAAAAAGGTAAGAAGGTTTTAAATCTTTTAACCATTAATATGGAATATCTTTATAGAGATCCAACAAATGATGAAACTCTAAGCCTGCAGTACCAATCGGCCAAGAATCTTGCTTCTTTTTTAGCCGCCAATATTGATCTGCATGAGCCTCTTTATAAGAGCTATATCCAGATGAAACATCATTTTGTTTTTTCTCAGCCCCTACTCTCTTCTATATTTCTTCTTGGCGTTTTAAAAATGTCGCATCTTTTTACAGCTAAAGATGTCGAAAACCTTTTTATTACAAGTTATTTTAAAGACATCGGTATGTCGGCCATTCCTACTGAAAAGTATGATCAAATTGAACTTGATGATGAAGAAAAGAAATTACTATCAAGACACGCTTCTCATTCAGTTAATATTTTACAAGGGCGTCTAACTCTCGGCCCTCAGTATCTTACGATCATAGAAAATCATCATTCCTTCTCCTTGCTTGCCAAGGAGTTAGATTATTTTTCAAAGAGCTCTAAACAAAGTGAAGTTGTTGCAGGCTTTGAAACAATCCTTGTCTGCGTCATGGATGTAATCGCCGCTATGATATCAGGCAGACCTTTTAGACCGGCTAGCAACCTTTTTGATGCTTTAGAGCTAGTTAAAATACTTATGTCAGAGCAGTATCCTCAAGAGTTTAAAATCATCGTGACTTACTTTAGAAACTTTTTCTTTCGTAAATAACGAATTACTCCGCTATTATTTTCCAACTCTTTGAATATATGTTGTTTTTTCCTTTTCAATCCATCATACATTTCGCAAAATTAAATAGAGAGTATCGCGCATTCCAAGGAACGGAATGTGATAATTCTAAGGAGGGAATTGATGGCTCAAGAAGTTAGCCCGGTCACGGGTATTATCGAAGAAGACCAAGTGTTCTTAGATTTTGGGGAGCATGAAGGCAAATCAATCTTAGAACTATCTGACACTGATCCTGAGTACTACGACTACCTCATTGAAAAGAAAAATGAAGGAAATTGCGCAATACGTCGTACAAAAGATAAAATCTTTCGCATGTATATGGCGAGAACGCTTAACTAAGATTTTTCGAAATCTTTTAAAAAAAGCCTGTTTTTACAGGCTTTTTTTATGTCTAATGAAGTTGTTTGTATTGCCAAACTTTTGTGATATTAACCTAATATTGTTAGAATTTGAGGTTTTATGACTCTTAATGAAATCAACGTTGGCCAAACTGTACTACTAGATGACTTTTCTCAAAGTCAGCCAGTTTACTTCAAACTTATATCTCTTGGATTACTTCCTGGTGATCCCATCATCGTGATGGGTAAAGCACCTTTTGGCGGGCCAATTTCAATTAAACACGGAAGCGAAACATTCTTCGCCCTTCGTCGTTCTGAAGCTATTCAAATTCATGTCAAAAACAGCACTGTAAAAATATAGGTACTCACTATGCTTCAACAGGTTACTGCCACACTACTTCTCGTCGGTTTTCCAAACGCAGGTAAATCAACATTTTTCAATCTACTAACTGGTGGAAATAGAAAAGTTTCAAATTACTCTGGCATCACAGTTGATATGGGTAAGGCTGATATCAAGTCTGACAAAGATGGTGATATTCGTTTAAAGCTGGTGGATCTTCCTGGTATTTATAATCTCGTCCCCTCTTCTCTCGATGAAGGTGTTACGGTTAAGGCTCTATTAAACCTTGAAGGTAAAGATGGAGCGCAAAAAGTTTTACTACTTTTAGATTGGCAAAGGATCGAAGCCTCGATGTCGTTAGCTTTAGCAGTTAAAGATATCGTCGGAGCAGAAAATATAGCCGTCATTATTAACAAAGATGATCTAGGTGAAATTGATCCAACCAGACGTGCTGAATTAGAAAAAAAATTAGGAGCAAGAGTCCTACCTATCTCAGCTTTAAATGCTTCTTCAAAAACAGTAGAAGCTTTTATTCGAAGTCTAGATCTATCTAGCCAAGTTGAAACAGTAAAGAAGTTACAAGTTACAAAAGAAGCCCATGAATTTCTTCCTGCCGGCGATCACTCTGCAAAAATTGAAATTATTGAAGATACCAAACAAATTACTGACCTTATTAATTGGTACCATACCAAAGCTAGAGATGTGCTTGGTAGCTTATCTAGACCAAATGATGCCAAAGCTATTTTGACTCAAAAGATTGATTGCTTTGTGCTAAATCCATGGCTTGGTGGAATCATCTTCGCTGCCATTTTTTATTTTATTTTTGATGCCATCTACACTTGGGCCGGCCCTGCAATGGATCTAGCTGAGAGCTCTGTCACTACTGTCGGAGAATTCATCGGTAACTACCTTCCTGATGGTCATTTTAAATCTCTCATCGTTGATGGAATTTTTGGTGGAGTTGGTGGTGTTGTAGTTTTCTTGCCACAGATTATGGCCCTATTCTTTTTACTCTCTCTACTTGAACAGTCGGGCTATATCGCTAGAGCCGCTGTTGTCACTGATAGAATCATGGGAGCCTTTGGACTGAACGGAAAAGCATTCTTACCTTATATGTCTGGCTTTGCTTGCTCGATTCCAGGAATTATGGCGACAAGAACTATTCCTAATCCTAGAGAGCGGTATGCCACTTTAATGACGATCCCACTCATTACATGCTCTGCTAGATTACCAGTTTATATTCTTTTAATTGGGACTTTTGTTCCATCACAGACAGTGTTTGGAATATTTAACACCCAAGCCTTATCATTTTTCTTTCTTTATTTCTTAGGAAGTTTTGCTGCGCTTATTATTGCGAAGTTACTACGCCTTTCATATTTCAAAGGTGAAACTGGAAACTTTATTATCGATCTTCCGCTGTATCAGCGACCATCAATAAAAACAGCGTTCAACCAAGCATGGAAGAAAGGAAAAACTTTTCTAACAAAAGCTGGAACAATCATCTTAGGACTTTCAATTCTTATTTGGATCCTATCGACTTTTCCAAGTCCAAATCCTGAGCTACTCGAAGGTAAATCCCCAGAAGAGCAAGCGGGTATATCTTTAGAGCAATCGATGCTTGGCACTATGGGAAGAACAATTGAGCCAGTGATCAAGCCGATTGGTATGGATTGGAAAATTGGTGTTGGTATGCTTGTGGCCTTCGGCGCTCGTGAGTTATTTGTAAGTGCTATTGGTACAATCTACTCTCTAGGTGACGTGGATGAAGAAAGTTCAACTTTAAGAGAGAAACTTGTTGCTGAAACATGGCCTGAAACAGGAAAGCCGGTTTATACATTAGCAACCGCATGGTCCATCCTCATATTCTTCGTCTTTTCATTACAGTGTACTTCGACACTGGCCATTTTAAGACGTGAAACAGGCGGATGGAAAATTCCCGCTATAATGTTTAGTTATATGGGACTTCTCGCTTACGGCGGAGCTTTCGTAGCTTTTAGACTATTGAGCTAGTGCTCTGCCCTCTCCTCTTGGATCAGCAACTGCCTTAATTGTATGGCCATCTTTTTCGATGGCCTGAATTTTACAGCCAAGATCTTTTTGAACAATCCTATGTCCCATCGATTCTAACTTTTCTTTTAAACGAACAGGTATTTCAACTTCTTCAAACCTTAACTGATCAGGTGCCCATTGTTGATGATAACGAAGAGCTGAAACTGAATCCCAAAGAGGAAGACCAAATTCGAGACGATTAAGTAGAGTTTGGGCCACACAAGTTAATATTCTTGTACCAGAAGGTGTTCCAATGGCCATGAATGGTTTGCCATATTTTAAAACAATTGTTGGAGACATACTTGAAAGTGGTCGCTTTTGTGGTTCAACAAGATTTTGATTACTTCCAACGGCACCAAACAGATTCATAGCGCCAGCTTTAGTTGAGAAATCATCCATTTCGTTATTAAGAACAATACCAGTCCCTTGTGCCACAACGCCTGAACCAAACCACCCGTTAATTGTTTGAGTAGACGAAACAACTAAGCCTTCATTATCCATAACACTAAAATGTGTTGTTTCATCATGCTCAGTAAAGTCAAACGATCCAGCTCGAACTTCACTTTGTTTAAGAGCTTTATCATTTGGAATTTTTACACGAACTTTTCCAGCATATTGTTTTGAAGTTAATTGCTCCGTTGGTACTTTGACAAAATCTGCATCACCTAAATGAGTGGCACGATCGGCAAAAGCTTGTTGCATGGCCGAAGAAATAAGGTGAACGCTTCTGTAGTCTTGTGGACCATAAGTTTTCAAATGATCTTTTTCAACTGTGTTTAGAATCTGAATGACATGAATTCCCCCCGAGCTTGGAGGAGACATTGAATAAATATCAAATTCATTATAACTGCCGTAAACGGGCTTTCGCGTTTTCACATTATAAATATCAAGATCTTTTTGAGTCATTAAGCCGCCATGGCGCTGATGCTCTTGAATAATTTTCTTTGCCACTTCGCCTTTATAAAATCCATCGTGACCTTTTTTTGCGATAGCTTCTAAAGTTTTAGCTAAATCTTCTTGAACTAAGAGTTCCCCTTCAAGTTTTGGGGAGCCATCAATATGTAAGAATATTTTTTTAGAATCTTTATACTTTGAAAGAACATCAGTTCTGGCTTTAATCGCTCTGGCCAGCTCAGGGTAAATACGAAATCCCTTTCGTGCTAACTCAATCGAAGGCTGAAGCACATCTGATAGATCCAATAAACCATATCGACGGTGAACCTCGATAACTCCAGCAACAAGTCCAGGAACACCAACGGCAAAGATTCCATCTAAAGATTTACCTTTAATCTCTTTGCCATTTTTATCCAAATACATTTTGGAATTAGACTTAAGAGGTGCTTTTTCTCGAAAATCAAAAGCGATCGGTGCTTCTAAGCTAGGTCCGTGCAAAAGCAAGAATCCTCCACCACCTATTCCCGTTGATTGAGGTCTTTCAACCGAAATGGTAAACGAAATGGCAGCGGCTGCATCGACAGCATTACCACCTAGGGCAAACATTCTGGCGCCCGCCTGACTAGCCGCATCACCTTGAGTGGCAATAGCCCATTTTTGACCACTTGCCTCGTGCCCTTCTCGAGTTTGCCCCTTAGCTAAGGGAGCTGAGACGATATTATTTGAAAATTGGGCACAACTTGTAAGTAGAACTAAAGCTAATACGAACTTCATAGGGACTCCGGCTTAATCAATATTGAGCATAATCCTAACAGAATCCTAATCCGAAAGCATACCCGCTTTGATATGTATAACGCAGATCAAATCTTCTCTAAGGGAGTTTATATGCGTTTTACTTGCTTATTATTGGCCATGATTTTTGCACAGCCTTCTTTCGCCCTTATTAAGGTCAACGGCGCCGGAGCAACTTTTCCATACCCGATCTATTCAAAATGGTTTTCTGAATATCAAAAGTTAAATAAGGATGTTCAGTTTAATTATCAGTCGATTGGCTCAGGCGGAGGAATTCGCCAGGTAATTAAAGAAACAGTTGATTTTGGTGCAACAGATGCTCCAATGCTTGAAAAAGAAACATCAAAAGTAAAATACTCCATTCAACATATTCCAACCATTCTTGGTGCGGTTACTATCGCTTACAATGTAGAAGGTTTAAATGGTGAATTAAAGCTTGATGGTAAAACCCTCGTTAATATCTATCTCGGTAATATTACAAAATGGAATCATCAAGATATTAAAAAACTTAACCCTACTTTAAATCTTCCAGAAAAAGATATTCTTCCTGTTTATAGAGCTGATGGATCTGGGACAACAAATATTTTCACAGATTATCTAGCGACAGTATCAAGTGATTTTAAAGAAAAAGTTGGTCAAGGAAAAGCAGTCTCATGGCCTTCCGGAATTGGTGGAAAAGGTAACGAAGGTGTTACTAATATGGTGAAGCAGACTCCAGGCGCCATCGGTTATATCGAGCTGGCTTATGCTTTAAACAATAATCTTAAAACTGTAGCTCTAAAAAATGCTGCAGGAAATTTTATTCAACCTTCAATTGAAGGAATTAGCGCATCAGCTGCTAAAACAGATATTGCAAAACATGGCTTTAAGGGCTCAATTGTTAATGCTGCTGATGCTAATGCCTACCCTATTTCAGCCTTTACCTACATCCTTTTACCTAACAAAGCTGAAACAGCTCAACTTAAAGAAGTAAAAAAGTTTCTTCTTTGGGCCCTTAGTGACGGACAAGAGTTTGCAAAAGAGCTTCACTACGCTCCACTTCCAAAAAACCTGGCCACACAGTTATTAGAGGTTGTTAAGAAAAGTGGAACAAACTAAAGAACAATTCAAATTCTTAAGTCAGCAAAAACTTCAAACTCGTCTATCTGGCGAGTTTGGAGATAAAGTTGCCAAGATAGTCATGCAAACCGTTGCCATTGCTATTTTGTCGATTTTAGTGTTAATGATTGTTCTGCTAGTTCGAATGTCCTCTGAAGCTATTCATGAGTTTGGGTTTGATTTTTTAACTAATAGTACATGGGATCCTATTTCAGAAGAATTTGGGGTTCTATCATTTCTCTATGGAACCCTTCTAACTTCTATCTTAGCTCTATTAATTGCTGCTCCCATAAGTGTAATGGTTGCAATATTCATCACTGAGATTTTACCTCAAAAACTTGGTCAGGTGCTTGGCCTTTTTGTAGAAATGATCGCAGCAATTCCCTCTATCGTCTTTGGTCTATGGGGACTATTTTTTCTGGCACCATTGGTACGAGAATCGATAACCCCATTTTTAAAATCAACACTTGGGTTCTTACCATTTTTTCAAGGACCAAGTTTTGGCATAGGCATACTTACAGCTTCAATCATTCTTGCCATCATGATTCTGCCAACTATTACTTCAATTACACGTGAGGTTTTTAAAACAATTCCACAACACCAAAAAGAAGCTGCTCTCGCATTAGGAGCTACTAGAGAAGAGATGATTAAGCTTGCAGTGCTTAGACCTTCATTTTCTGGTATCACGGGCGCTATAGTTCTAGGTTTTGGTAGAGCTCTCGGAGAGACAATGGCAGTAGCCATGGTTATTGGAAACTCGTCAAAAATTACAATGTCTTTATTTGCCCCAGGTGCAACGATGTCTTCTGTCATCGCTAATGAATACGCCGAAGCGAGCGCTGGCCTACATCTTTCTTCATTATGTTTTGTTGGACTTCTTCTTTTTGCTGTCACTTTGATCGTGAACTCTGGAGCAAGATTTATCGTTTGGAAGTTTTCTCCACAGTCTAAGAGTGAAAGAAAGGAGAAACGTTCATGAATTATAAATGGCGAAAACTAAGAAATAAATTTTTCATCATCTCCCTAAGTCTTGCAGCCTTGATTTGTCTAACACCGCTTATTCTCGTTACAAGCTTTATTTTACAAAAAGGTGCGAGTTCACTTGATCTGAATTTTTTTACCCAGCTTCCAGCGCCAGTCGGAGATGTTGGTGGTGGAATGATGCACGCAATTTTAGGAACCATCTATATGGTTGCGCTTGGAAGTCTGATTGCAGTTCCTTTAGGTATTATTGGTGGTATCTACCTTTGTGAATTTGGAAAAGGTGGTATTTCAAAGTCACTTCGAGTAGCGACAGATGTGATGACAGGAATTCCCTCAATTATCATTGGAATTTTTGCCTATATCCTTTTGGTTGTTCCGTTTAAAACATTTTCCGCATTATCAGGCGCCTTTGCTCTATCCCTTATCATTCTTCCTGTAGTCATAAGATCGTCTGAGGAAATTCTAAAGCTTGTACCAAATCATATAAGAGAGGCGGGGCTTGCCTTAGGACTACCTCGTTGGAAGGTCATTCTATTTATTATTGTGCGTGGAAATTTAAGTGCATTGTTCACTGGAGTTATGCTCGCCGTTGCTCGTGCTAGCGGGGAAACGGCTCCGTTATTATTTACGGCTTTTGGTAATATGTATCTTTCCACATCACCAATGGAGCCAATGGCAAGCTTACCAGTTCAAATATACACTTACGCCATTAGTCCTTTTGAAGACTGGCAGCGCCAATCA
Organism: uncultured Halobacteriovorax sp.; assembly: GCA_964352405.1. Classification (GTDB taxonomy): domain Bacteria; phylum Bdellovibrionota; class Bacteriovoracia; order Bacteriovoracales; family Bacteriovoracaceae; genus UBA4207. Next base: position 65,721 of record CAYGRY010000002.1, on the reverse strand, counting down.
TGGGCCGGTGCTTTTGTATTAATTATGCTTGTTATCGGAGTTAACCTTGGAGCTCGAGCTTTACTAAATCCAAGTGCCATCAAAGAGTTTTTCAAGCGGAGCTAAGATGAGTCAATCAGATAATGTTCTTGAAGTTAAGAATCTAAATGCGTGGTTTGGTAACTTTCATGCTGTAAAAGACGTCTCCAATAACTATTCAAGAAAAAGTATTACAGCGATTATTGGTCCATCAGGTTGTGGAAAAAGTACTTACCTTCGATGTCTAAATCGTATTCATGAAGAAGTTCCAGGAGCAAGAGTTTCTGGAGAAGCACTTCTATTGGGACAGAATATCTTTGCGCCAAGTGTTGATCCAGTTGAGCTTCGCCGTCATATTGGCATGGTCTTTCAAAAACCGAATCCCTTCCCTGCTTTATCAATCTTTGACAATGTCGTTATTGGACTAAAGCTTCAAGGTGAAAAAAGAAAAGATGTTTTAATGGAAGCCGCTCAAAAATGTTTAAAAAAGGCAGCACTCTGGGAAGAGGTTAAAGACAAGCTTCAAAAGCAAGGAACAAGTTTATCTGGAGGTCAACAGCAACGCCTGTGTATAGCGAGAGCTCTTGCTGTCAATCCTCCAGTACTATTAATGGATGAACCTACCAGCGCTCTAGATCCAATTGCTTCGGCAAAGATTGAAGAGCTCATGCAAACACTAAAAGAAGACTATACCGTTATTGTCGTTACTCATAATATGCAACAAGCCGCACGCGTCGCAGACTTTACAAGCTTTTTAATGCTTGGAGAGCTGATTGAACATGGGCCATCTGAAGTTATTTTTACAAACCCAAAAAAAACAAAAACAGAAGACTATATTACCGGGAGATTCGGATGAGTCTAAGTAGCGAAGAACTACGCACTGAAATTATTAAAATGAGTGCACTAGTTGAAAAAATATTGGCATTGGCGCTAGATCGTCGTGTCGCTTTAGATGAAATTTTCGCTATTGAAAATGAAGTGAATCAATATCATAAAAGTATTGATGACGACGTATTCAAGTATATTGCCTTAAAAACTCCGATTGCTAGAGATTTAAGAATGGCCCTCTCGGTCATGAAAATTAACGCAGAACTAGAAAGAATGGCCGATCAGGCCGTTAGTATTACCCACTGGGGCGTAAAGGTTAAAGGTCAATATCCACTGATCAATACGATGACCACTGAAGTTTTACAGATGGTTAAATCGGCCATTGATGCTTTTGTTGAGGCTGATGTAAGAAAAGCCACTGACGTGATCCAAAGAGATCAAAATATTAACGATTTAAATCGTGAAGTGATCAAGGTATTCTTGGGCAGAATGCAAACTGGTGAAATTACTTTTGAAGAAGGGTTCTCTGTCATTCGAGTTGCCAAAAACTTAGAAAGAATTGGAGATCTAACAACAAATATTGCGGAAGATGTGATTTTTCTAGTTTCTGGAGATGATATTAGACACGGCAAAGGCGAAAGTATTGCTCAAAAATATCTCAAAGGTGAAGAGGTCTAAATGTCGAAAATCTTTTTAGTCGAAGATGAAGAATCCATTTGTGATATTCTCAATTTTCAACTTACCAAGGCTGGCTATTCTGTTGAGATATACCAAAACGGACAAGAAGCCATTGAAGCGATTCAGGCTAAATCATTAGATGATCAACCTGACTTATTCATCCTAGATAGAATGTTACCAGGAGCTAATGGGACTGATATTTGTAAATTTATAAAGCTTTATAGACCTACAAATCAAAAGCCCATTTTGCTATTAACAGCGCTGTCAAAGACAGAAGATATAGTTGAAGGATTAGATGCTGGGGCTGATGACTACTTAACAAAGCCTTTTGAAACCCAAATTCTTCTAGCAAGAGTAAGGTCTCTTCTAAGGCGCTCCATTTCTGCTGTTTCAAGTCTATCTAAGCCATCAACAAATAAACTACAAAATGGTTCTATTTCTTTAGATCATGTTCAATGTAAAGTTTGGATTGATCAGGCAGAGATAGATCTTACCCTTTCTGAATTTAAACTTTTACATACGTTCATGAAAAACTCAGGTCGAGCCTTTTCAAGAAACCAACTCGTTGAATCCATTCAAGATGGTCCTGTTCATGTGACTGATAGAACAATTGATACCCATATTTTCGGACTTAGAAAAAAACTAGGTGATCACGCCAATATCATTGAAACGATTAGGGGTGTTGGATACAGAGTTAAGCCGAATGAATAGTCTTTGGAAAAAGCTTAGATTAAAGGCGACCAGAGGTGTTTTACTGTCTAATTTTGTTTGGACGATGCTCGCCTTAATGATTGGCTATATTGTTATGCACTTTGGACTCGAAAGAAGAATGACTGATTACGTCGTTAAGGATCTAAAGGAAAGTTTATCGTTTATTTCTAAGCCATTCGAGCAAACGACGACTCAGCAACTTATAACTTGGTGTGAACAACTTGATAGGAAATCGGGCAAACGATTCACCGTCATGAATAATGAAGGTGACGTCCTTTGTGATAACTATGCTCAAGCTGAAAACATGGTCAATCATTCGGATAGACCAGAGTTTATCGATGCACTTTCCATTGGTCATGGAGACTCGGCAAGAGCTAGCAAAACAATTGATAAAGAGATGCTGTATGCTTCTACCAAACTTATTGATTCCTTATCGCAGCAACCATTAATACTAAGGATTGCCTTACCTCAAAATGATCTCGCCTATTATCTTTCAAAAATGAGAATGCTTGTTCTCAAAAATTTATTTGCTGTTTTTTTTGTTCTAACACTTATTTTTATTTTCTCATCACTTAAAGTCGCAACACCTCTTCGACGACTTGAAAAAAAACTTAGTCTTTTTAAAAGTAGCAATACTTCAGCTGATCGATCAAATATCGAAGTGGATAATGAATGGGAAAAGGTGGATTTAACAGTTGATCAAATCTACAAAGAGCTTGATACACAGATCAAAGAAGTTAAGGATTCCAATGAGAAGATTTCTACCATTGTTGAATCTATTTCGGATGGACTTTTGGCCATCGATAAAAATGAACAAATTATCTTGACCAACAAAACTTTCTATCAGCTGTTTAATCTCGTCAAAGATGAAGGAAGTAAAAAAGCAGAACTCATTGACTATATTCGAGATATTGATATTCGAAAGTCTTTTCAAGACTCAATTCGATTACATAAAACAGTAATTAAAAAAATTAAAATATTAGATAAGAGTTTTGAGCTTCGAACATACCCAATTCAAAGCGCGACTTCGACCTACGGTGCCGTAGGTATCTTTCACGATATATCTGAAATTCAACTTCTTCAGCAGATGAGAGAAGACTTTGTTGCCAATGTTTCTCATGAGGTTCGAACACCGTTAACAGCGTTAAAGGGCTACGCTCAAATCATGTCAACGCTTTCGGCAGAAGATCATGAGCATTTTACGAAATACGCCAATAAGATTGAGCATAATGTGAACCGCCTGACAGCTTTGTTTCAAGATATCTTAAGTCTTTCTGTTTTAGAATCTAGAGACTCTATTCAAAAAGAAACAATTCATCTTGATGAACTCGCCTCAACAGTTTTTGCTAATTTATCACACACCCATTTAGATAAGAAGATTAGGCTCAAGACTGATATTAAACAGAACCAACTTTTCGTCGACCCCAATTTATTTGAACAAGTTTTAACGAATCTCTTTGATAATGCGATTAAATATAGTGAGCAAGATGGCTTTATTTTAATCAATTCGTATATTGAAAATGATAAGCATGTGATCGAAGTCGCTGATAACGGAATTGGGATCCCTGAGAATGCAATGAAACGTGTTTTCGAGCGTTTTTACAGAGTAGATGAATCCAGATCAAGGGCGATTGGTGGTACTGGACTTGGATTGGCGATCGTTAAGCACGCTATCCAAAAACATCAAGGTTTAGTCAGTGTTCATGCCAATCATCCGAGCGGAACAATCTTTAAGATTGTCTTACCCACGAGTTAGCCAATAAGCTTTAATACGTTCTGTGGAAGTTTACTTGTGATTTGAAGCATCTGAATTGAAGCTGCCCCATTAATCTCTGACTTTACTTTTTCGGCAGTTGACTGAGCATAATCAGCATCTCTAATTTTTGATCTTGAAGCTTGTGTGTTCAAATCCATTGTTTCAAGATTGGTACTTGCTGAAGTTAAGCGGTTTTGAAAACTACCAAGGTATGCCCTACCACTTGAAACAGATTCTATAAAATTATCTAGCTTCATGATGGAATTTTGAGCAGTTCCCTTTGAGTAAACATTAATACTATTTAAAGAAAGATCTTTTATCGTCGCTAACGCATTTTTTAAATCGTAGGACATTCTGCTTGTTTCGGCATCACCGTGAATACCGACTTGAAGATCATACGTTCGCCCTGATCCATTTAGTAATTTATTACCATTGAATTCACTTGAAGAGGTCACTCTTTTAACTTCACTTAAAAGAGCTTGAAATTCTTTTTGAATCGATGAACGATCATGATCATTGTAAGTATCAGTTGCGGCTTGAAGGGCAAGCTCTTTAAGTCTCTTTCCTAAATCATGAACAACACTTAAGCTTCCCTCTGCGACTTGAAGCATAGAGACGCCATCATTCGTGTTTCGTGTTGCTTGTTGTAAACTTCGACTACGTGAGCGCATTGTTTCAGAAATGGCCAAACCAGATGGATCGTAAGCTGCACGTAAAATCTTATCACCAGATGCTAGACGTGAAGTCTCACGCGCCTGAACCTCGCTGGTTTCGCTGATACGCCTCTGGGCGATTAGTGCTGGTACATTGCTACCAATTCTCAAAAATACATTCCCTGTATAATGGAGCTGCTTAGTTCCGTGCAACTCGACTTAAGGCTTTTCGGACATTCGACTAAAACTTTTACAGTTTTCACTTTTCCGACCAAAACACTTTGTTCGTTTTTATTGCCATTAACATAAGCATAAGAGAGAATATTGAAGAAAATTAAATGCCTAGGAGGCACAATGAGCCTGTGGAATTATATCCAGCAAGGTGGAGCGATCATGTACTTGCTCCTTTTACTCAACATTATCGGTTTTGCACTGATGATTTCGAAATTTGTAATCTTAAAAAGAGAGGCTTCAAATGCAGTAGATACTGCTAGCCGTCTAAGCGGGAATATCCCAAAAGGATCTGCTGATAGTGTTCTTGAACTTGCCAAGCAAGAAATTGCTTCTTATATAGCAGGTATTGAAGCTGGTTTGAATACGATTAAAATTATTGCTACGATTTCTCCTCTGTTAGGACTGCTTGGTACTGTTGTAGGGATCTTGCTTGCTTTCCAAGTTATTTCACAAACAGGTCTAAGTGATCCAGCCAATTTTGCTCAAGGTATTTCATTAGCTTTGATTACAACTGTTGGTGGACTTATTGTGGCTATTCCTCATTTCATTGGTCATACCTATTTGATTGGATCCCTCGATCGACTTGAGGCACAAATAGAAAAGTCGGTTTTAGCACAGGTTTTAAAGTAGGATCGCACTAGTGAAAAGAAGATCAAGAGAACCATTACATTTTGAAATGACACCTTTGATTGATGTCGTTTTTCTTTTAATCATTTTCTTTATGGTCACCTCTGTCTTTAAAAAAGACGAGCTCTCGTTATTGCTAGCACTGCCAAAAGCCGCATCGGGTGAAAGCTTGAAGGCGAATGAAAAAGAGTTTTTAAAGTTAGAACTAAGCGCTGAGGAACTTGCCGTAGCTGGAGAAAAAATCTCTCTTGAAGAGCTTCCAAGTCGTCTTACGAATATTTCAGACAAATCTCAGCCGGTAGAAATGAGAGTTGATAAAGATGTTCGCTATGAACGAGTCATCACTGTTCTTGACTCACTTAAGGCCGCAGGACTTCAAAATATCAATCTAATTACTGAAAAATAATTTAAGCAGTATGAACTTCTTCTCTAAACGGGCGCCATTTTCCCTGCCAAACATTCAACGCACCCTTTCTTAGTGTTCCTGATTTTTCATGAACTTCTACTAAGCAATACGTTAAGTTTTTAGCGGACTCGTGTAAACCAGCGTCCATTGATGGAATCGGATTCCAGGTTCCAGTGTTAAAATAGTATCGACCTTCTGGAAAGCGTCTCCATTCCTGCAAATGTGTATGACCCATAATCACGGTATGAAGATGCTTTTTCTTTCTTAAAATCGCCTTCGCTTTCTTTTCATATTTTGGATAAATCGTAATTTGCTTAAGAATGGCCATCGAGGTTTTAAAGTTTCGATTTTGCCTTACATAAGTATCAAAACTCGTCTGAATAACATAACCAACAACTTTAGCAATGAGACGAAAGAAGAAGGCCGTGTCATGTATTAAACACCACGTGATATAGGCAGACATTGGTCTAACTTTATCAATATGAGGACGCTCTTTTTTAAGTAATGGAAGGACTCCAATACAAAACAAACTTCCCCAAGGAAGATTGAGAATTTTCTTACCTTGAGGCCCATTAACAAAAAAGTTTTTTGCAGCAACAGTATTAATGGCCTCAAATCGATGTCCATGTTCGATATGAATACCATTTTCATCCAACTCGTCAGTAAACTGTAAGTCTGAACTCACAAGCTGCCTTAGCTTTTCTTGAGCGCCTTCAAAAGCGATACCAGAATCGTGATTTCCGATAATATAAGTCATTTTTTTATTTGGCGCCTGCATGAATTTGGCAAGAGCTCTAAAGAAGACCGGATGACCAGAGATAATCGCATCGATTTGTCTGCAGGTAAGTTCATCATCAATGATATAGGAGAAAACTCCTTCAATATCAATTTGAATGAGGTTTAAAATATCCCCACCTAGGACCAAGTGAACTGGTTCTAAGTAGTTTTCGTTAGTACTATAGAACTCTAGGAATTCCTCAAAGCGATCATCCTCAAAGAAGTCCTCAAGGATATTAAGCTGTCCATTTTTAAGGAATTTTCCTTTTCCAAGATGTAAGTCACTAACAACTAAATAAATCATGATTCCAACAACTCTCCGGCGTGACATACTCGACCACGACCTGACTCTTTAGCCTGATACATCATTCTATCAGCAATATCTAAGATATCATCTCGACTTTTAGCATCCATGGGATAACCTGCCAAACCAATTGACACTGATAGATGCATTGGCTGCTTAGAATCTTTTGTGACATTAAAAGGATGCTCTTTAATCGCTTTTAGCATCCTCTTTCCGACCATACGAGCGACTTCATCAGTTGCTCCAGGAAGAATCAAAACGTACTCGTCTCCACCATAACGATAGATAAGATCTGTTTCTCTTAATGTTCGTTGCATTAGCTTAGCCACTTCAACTAATAAACGAGTACCGACGAGATGACCGTGACCATCGTTAACTTTTTTAAAGTGATCAATATCAATAAATAAAACATAAAATGGTTCACCATCATTCTCATTTCGCAGAATGGCTTCATCAAGATCTTTGTACAGTTTTCTCTGGTTAAATAGACCAGTGACATCATCAACATGAACTAGCGACTGAAGCCTTCTGACTTCTTTGTAGCGCTCCATATTGTCAAAACCAGTCCTCAGAAAATGAGAAAAATGCTGGCTCAGCCTTGAAAGAATTGTGTCCTTTGGGACCTGGGCAAGAAGATAAAGTTCTTGCGCACCTTCTTGTCCAAGAAAATAGACAAAAAAGTCTTCATTATCAATTTGAATAGGTTTATCAGTTGCTATACCAGGTTCATGAAAAACAACTTTTGAGAATGTCTCTTTGCTCAGTTCTGTAGTATCAACGCGAGATTTATTCCAAACAATACGACAATGATCTATATTCCAATTTTTTTTATCACCAAAGGGAAGAGAAAACACGACAATAGGCTTAGATTGCAATTGCTCTTTAGCAAAGATATCAACGGCACGAAAAAATCCTTTTTCGTCGTGGAAATCTCTAAAGTTTGTTACGAATGTGAGTAACGTTTCTAATTCGCTCAATGTTCACCTTAAAGCTTTCGAGCCTTTTCGATTTGATTTCTTGTTTCTTCATCTAGATCAATATCGTCTTCCAATAGCTGAATTGATCCTCTTAATGTTTTCATTATCTTGCCAAGTCTCTCTTCCAACTTTACTTTATCTTCTCTAGATTTTTGTTCACGAATTGTGGCATTTTCCATATTAAATTCTAGTGAATCAATCTTTCGTTTAAGCTCTAATATTTTCATATCACGAGACTTAACTTGAGACTGTGTATCCATTGTCACGAGCTCAAGCTGACTTTCGAGTTCTTTTTCACGCTGCTTAACTTTATTGAAATCAATTCGAATTTTTTGTGAGAGTCGATCAAATTCTTTTTGAAGAGTCTTCGCTTTTTCTTCAAAAAAAGCTTTTCTCTCTTCAAGAACACGATTTCGATGCTTCGTTTCTTCGTTTTCTTCGGAGTGGCGCTTCTTTAAAATATTAATTTCAATTTTTGACTCTTCTAACTCTGCTTTTAATGTCAGCTTATCTTGTTCTAAAAGTCGAACTCGGCTTTTTAAATCATCCATTTGACCAATCATTCCTGATCGCTCTTCTCTTAACTGCTTTATCGTTGCTTGTAGTCTCAATAGCTCAGGTTGACTTAGGCTTCCAAGAACCTGTCCCTTAGGTAAAGGTTCATCAAAAGAAGCATTCTGATTTGATGAACTTGAGAAGTCTTCTTCATCTAAACTATCTGATCCAAAGTTTAACTCTTGAGGCGTGGCCACCACTGTCGCTACAGTAGCATCAGTGGTGATATCCTCATCGAGCTCTTCATCATCTTCTGATCCAAATGCCAAATCGCTACTCGTGGATTCTTCTGTCTCTTCATCAAGGCTAAAAGCATCATCTCCCAGGTCAACATCTTCTTCTGATAGATCTAGACTGCTAGAAGCCGTTCCCGTTGAGTCTTCACTAAGAGGTTCTTGACTAGAGAATTCAGCGATATCATCGTCATCAAGATTTAAAGCATTTGCTTGAATATTACTACTCGTTGAAACAATTGTCGGGTTTGTATTTTCGCCAAGATCGAGCTCTCCAGTATCAGAGTCTGTATCATTAGCTCCACCAAACTCAATTTCAGCATCTTGACCTGAGTCCTCAAGGTCATCAAAATCAAGATCTCCTGCCCCAGCTCCAAGATCAATCTGACCTGTGGCTTCTATCGCATTATCAACTTCATCAAGACTGATATCAACGTCTGCACCTAAGTCTAAATCATCTCCGCCAAGGTCAATGGAAACATCATCATCATCGCCACCGAGTTCAAAGTCGATTGAATCATTAGCAGAACCTAAATCAAGATTATCTTCGCTTGCATTACTAGCATTCGACTCTGGAGCATCAAACTCTAAAGCACCTTCATCTAGCTCAACATCACCGTCGTCATCAAACTCTAGACCACCATCATCAATGTCTAAGTCATCATTGCTTGCCATAGCGACCTCTTCGGTTTCTTCATCTATTTTTATTTCATCATTAAGATTAATTTCATCATCATCTAATAGCTTGGTATCAATTTCGAACTCTCCAGTTCCATCCTCAGGAGACAATCCATCTTTAAAACCAGCTGTGAGATCCTCGTCAGACGATGAATCGAGGTTAACTTCTAGGGTTGGTATATCATCAACCTCATCCGGTAGGTCTTGATCACCAAAATCAAGGCCATCGCTGTCATCAGTATCAAAGCTCATTAATTCGTCATCTTCATTTAGACTTGAAAAAACATCATCAAATTTTGCTTGGATTGTTTTATTATGAACAGAGTCAAAGCTCTCAGCATTTTTAGAAGAATGCTTATCTATTTCGGCTTTAACTTCTGGATTAAATCCAAATTCTTTAATTTTTGGGTTGGCACCTGCAAAATGAGTAAGGTCGACCTCATCTACGACAACTTCTTCACCATCAAGCTGATGATCTAGTAGATAGTCACTGAGCTCATAATCGTTTAAAACACCGTTAATAATTTCTAAAGTTAGTGGTTTTAAAAGATAGCCGTGTGCCGCAAACTTCCCTTTTTGGTGTTTTTTAAGATCTTTTAAGCGCATTCCTGAAGAAATAATCACTCGGCGAATATTTTCATGCTCAAAAAGCTCTTGGTTAACCTTTTCACAGTACTTTTTATCAAAATCCAAATCGATAAAGAAAATACAACGTTCATCTTCAATCTCAGACTCAAGTCCGTCGAGAGTATCTGCAAGAACAACATCGATTCCACTGATAATATCTACCAGTGATTCAATATCCGGATCTTGTGTTAAGAACACTAATTTCATAATAATTTCTTAGCCTTATACATTATATCAATAATATCAGATGGTTTGCTGGAATCAACGCATCAATTGGGAGGACAATAATGCCCCTAAAACTTATCTTCTAAGTTGCCCCACTATGACCAAGTGGATTACAATAATATTCATAATTGTCATTATTTATCGGACAGTTAACTTGATCGGAGATGGATTACCGATGTTTAAATTGACCAAAACACTTTGTTTTATTTCTTTATCACTTCTGCCCTTTGCTATGACCAAAGCAAATGACGTCATGCCTGCTGCTCTCATGCAGCTTGATGATAGTTTTTCTCACCATGTTTTAGTGGCTGAAAAATCAACTCACCAGCTTCATTTATTTCAAAATGATAATGGCCAACCAAGGCTCATTAAAACTGTTCAAATGGCGACAGGAAAAAAGTCCGGCGACAAGATTTTCCAAGGCGATCACAGAACACCAGAAGGTGTTTATCAAATGACCGAGTTTTTAACTCACGAAGATTTGATTAAAAGACATGGTAAAGCTGGCGAAATTTACGGTGTCGGTGCTTTTGTTATGAATTATCCAAACCCTATGGATGAAGCTGATGGAAAAACTGGTGGCGGAATTTGGATTCACTCTACCAATGATGAAACAAGAATTGATAAAGGCCTTGATTCTAGAGGTTGTGTTGTAACGGCTAATGTGGATCTCATCGATTTGGCAAAATATATTGAGCTTAATCGCACTTCAGTCGTCGTTGTTCATAATCTAAACTATCTAAAAAAAGATGCTTGGGAAATGGAGAGAAAAAGTCTTCAAACCACTGTTGAGACTTGGGCCAAAGCATGGCAAGACGAAGATATCGAAACTTATTTGAAGCAATATGATCATAAGAGATTCAAAGATAGAACGAGAGGAAGTTACGGCCCATTCTCCACTTATAAGCGTGCCGTTTTTCAAGCTCCTGGTAAGCCTGAGATTAGACTGTCAGATATTTCAATTATGAAAGCTAATGACTATGCCGTCGTCACTTTTATTCAAGACTATAGTGCGACTAATCTATCTGACATTGGCAAGAAACTGCTTTATTTAAAAAAGAATGAATACTACGAATGGAAAATCGTATCTGAAATTTGGACTAAGCAGGGACTGGAAAATATGACGGACTCTCAAGCGAAAGTCGCCTTTCAGCCATCGATGAGATTTTTTAATACGCTTAATCCAGAACAGATTATGGAAATCACACCTGCTTCTGCAAGCTCGAATCAGTCGGCGAGTAACTAATATATGGCCAATGCCGATTCAAACGATAAATTGTCGTTCATTCTTTACACGAAACAATTAGCTCCTCGCTATTATGAAGTCAGTAAAAGATATTTTAAGTTTTTGACTGTTGGTTTACCAATGATCACTTTCGTTTGTATTGGTGGCTTAATTGCATTTGCTGTTTATTTTAAGCAATTAGAAGTTCTAGCTAAACGTAAAGAACCAGTTGTGATCAATAATTTAAGAGAAGAAAACACTAGTCTTAGCTCAAAGATTAAAGAGCTTGAAATGCTAAATAAAGATTTAGAAAATAAACTTGCCTCCCCTGTCCAAACAGATAGAGAGTTTTCAACGCTTAGTTTATTCAAACAAATTCAAGGCCAAAAAGACTTATCAAAATCACCTGCATTAACGCTTGAAGAAGTTGAAGTCGTTCCAGTGGAAAATGATATTGCTTTAAACTTTAAAATTGTAAATGCGACTAAAGATGGTGCCAGACAGGCAGGTTATCTCTTCGTTGTCATGAAATCTGGCAATCAAATTGCTTTATATCCTGAAGACAGTTTCGAACGTGATGAAATGCAACTCTCTTTTAATAAAGGTGAGTACTTTGCAACAAGTCGATTTAGACCTGTAAGAGCATTATTTCCAAGAGTCTCAGGAACCAGAGAAGTTTTATTTAAGATCATTATCTTTTCTGCCACTGGTGACCTTATTCAAAAACAAATTGTTTCGCAGACCCTAGGAACTCCATGAAAGAGCATAGAGATCAAATGAAAGACAAATCTTTTTCTTTTATAGGAAAAGGAAGTGTTATCTCTGGCAAGTTCATGCTGCAGGGAACGACTCATTTGGCGAGTCATCTTGAAGGTGAATTGGTCATGTCTGATGACTCTAAGATTACGATTGAGCCAGAAGGTTCGTTTGAGGGTCGCCTTGAATGTCGCGATATAGATATCTTTGGAAAGTTTGATGGTAATCTGATCTCTACAGGAACAGTCCTTATCCACTCTTCAGCACAAGTCTACGGCGACATTGAAGCTAGTCACCTTGTTGTTAAACCAGGTGCTAGCGTTAATATTGAAGGCCGTACTCTACATTAGCCTATAAGAAATCTTTGTAATTCATCACTTTAACTTTTCCAAAAGTGGATAGGTCCTTTTGCAGTGATTTATCCCCTAATACGACGACTGTTAGCTTATCCCAATCAAAGATCTCACCACCCCATTTTGCCATTTCAGCGGAGCTGACATCTTTAAGACGGTCTTGAAAATTCATAAAGCGACTATAGTCGACGTTGATATGATCAAGATAAATTAAATGCTGTAAAAAGTTGGAGCTTTTTTCAAAACGAAAAGGATAACTTCCTTCTAAGCGTCCTTTGGAAACTTCAAAAATATTATCTCTAACTCCACCACTTTTTAGCTCGACTAGAAGATCTTTAATAACTGTTAGAAGCTCTTTCACCGATTCTGTTTTGGTAGAAGTCTGAATAACTCCTCTACCATATCGACGTTGACCAGCGGCAAACGCACCTGCACCATAGACGAGTCCACGACTCGTTCTAAGCTCTCTCATTAAAAGGGAAGTAAAACCACCACCAAGATAGGTTGAGAGAAGCTCAATAGCCTCTAAGGGCTGGATTTCAGCCTCAGTCATAATTTTACCAATTCTCACTTGAGCTTGGTTAGATCCTGGAACTGTTACTAAAATAATATTTGGTCCCGTTTGAGTATTCTTATCTTCGTATTTTACATCGCGCTTAAATGTTGCCGTTTTTCCATTCCAACCACACTCTTGATTTAGAATTTCTTTAATATTTAAAATCTCTTTAGGCCCTGTAATGTAAACACGCTTAAAAACTTCATCATTAAAGTATGAAAGTTTTTTCTTTAGAAGGTTTGGATTATTAAGTTTTGTGAGATCTTTTAGCTTTGCTGTCACAGGGTAAGCAAAAGGTGATCCTGCAAGAGATAATTCTCTAAAAGCCATTGAAGCAAGTGTTGATTTGTCCGCCACTAAATTTGCTGTTGCGTCTTTTGCTCTTTTGATTTCACGGCTTAATTCTTTGCTTGGGTAAGAAGCTTGCGCAAACATATGGCAGATTCTTTTAAACGTAGGGATACTATCTTTAACCAAACCTGAAACATTATAAAGACTGTACTCGTGAGTAACGTAGGGACCCGAGCTAACACCAAAGAATTCTAAATGATCAACCAAGTCTTTTTGAGAGTATCTCGTTGTTCCAAGGGTAAGTAAGCCTAGAGCAGCCTCTGACTCCCCCTTGTTAACATCCGAAAGTGCTCCGTCAGCAAAATAAATCGAGACGTCATAAGTTGGAAAACGCTCGTCCTCAACCCAAATGACTTCAAGCCCATCCCAATTGTACTTATGGACACGCGAAGAAATATCGGCGCCAAAGAGTTTGAAAGAAAGAAAGCTTAATAAAATGAAACAAGTAAATTTAGACATTATTTTGTCTCCTTATTTTTATCCCAAATTGAAACAAAAATGCCTTGAGCTGAAGCGAGATACTTCTGACAAACCTCTTTAACTTCATTCGTTGAAATACTTTCATAGATTTCAATTTCTTTTTTATAATTATTATAATCACCAAAAAAGCTTTCTCTTAATCCTACAAAGTGAGCCACGCCTGCGTTAGTTTTTAAGCCCTCAAAGAAACTTAAAAGATATTGATTCTTCGTTTTCTGCACTGTTCGCTCAGAAATTGCCTGGTCGCACATTTTATTTTTTATATAAGACTCAAGATTTGATTTTAGACTAGAAAGACTGACACGATTAGCTAGTTCTCCGCCTATAAAGAAAACTCCATTATGCTGTAACGTATAGTTGGACGCGTAGACATTAGACAAAAGCGGTCTTCTTGTCTTGACTAAGGTTTGATTAAGCCAAGAACTCTCCCCATCCCCTACGACTGACGATAGAATATCCATGACATAACTTTCTCTAGGTCCAAGAGGTAATCCCTGAAAAGCGTACATAAATAATGGTGTTGGGCTTGTACCATTTAATTTTATCTCATCACGAATGTTTTTTGTTTTGAAGGCATACTTATCTTTATCATCATTTTTATTTTTTAATTCACTTAGCTTTGATGATTCAGGAATATCTCCAAAGTTTGATTTAATTAAAGAGTGAACTTCATCAGCGTCAACATCTCCAGCAATAACGATAACCATATTATTGGGAACATAAAAATTGTCATGAAATGATCTAAGATTTTCAGGAGTCAGTGCTTTTAAATCTTCAACTTCACCAATAACAGAGCCACCATAAGGTGTTCCTTTGAAAACCTCCTGCATCATACGTAGGTACAACTTACCTTCAGGTGAGTTTTCATAACGCATTTTTCTTTCTTCAAACACGACTTGTCTTTCTTTATCGACGAGATCAGGTTGCAACAGCAATCCCTTAACTCTATCAGCTTCCATTTCTATCATATTTTTTAAATGGGCAGACGGAAGTGATTCGTAATAAACGGTCATATCAAAATTGGTGTAGGCATTTGTACTTCCGCCAAGTTTTTCAATTGTTGAATCAAAAACTTGTGGTGGATAATTTTTTGATCCACGAAACATCATATGTTCTAGAAAGTGAGTCGCTCCTGTTGTACCCGGTCCTTCGTGCCTTCCGCCTACTTCATAAAAAGTATAATAAGACATGATAGGCAGGGTTTTATCTTCGATAACCAGAAGTCTAAGACCGTTTGAAAGCTGCCATTTTTTTACATCCAAATTGATCGTTGGACGATCTGTTGACTTGGAATGGGGCTGTTTTTTAGACATTTCACTACATGAAAATGTCAGCGCGAGAACTAAGCTTAGAGCAGTAAAAAGGCATCGATTCATGGATTCTCCGATTAGATGACCATCTTTAGAATATCGATCAGATTAGAGGGGTTTATGACAAACTTCAACTACTAGAAATTTAAGCCTTTTGCGGTGCAAAACAGTCACTTAAATTCTCTTCACAGGATGTTAACAAAATGATTATAGTCGCCCCATAAATATCAATGAAATGAGGAGCGACCATGAAAATTGGAGTGCCAAAAGAAATTAAAATTAAAGAAAGCCGTGTAGGACTTGTTCCTGGCGGAGTTCGTCAACTTGTTCATGATGGCCATGAATTATTCGTTGAAACAAATGCCGGTGCTGGCATTGGTATTAGTGACGATGATTACATACAAGCTGGTGCAAAAATCCTCCCTTCATTAGAAGCTGTTTTTGAAACGGCGCAAATGATTATCAAAGTTAAAGAGCCTCAGCCAAGAGAAATTGCTTTAATGCGTCCGCACCACCTCATGTACACTTATTTACATTTAGCTGCTGATACAGAGCTTACAACTGGACTAATGAAAAGCGGCGCGACATGCGTTGCTTATGAAACAATCCAATTACCCAATGGTTCTCTTCCACTACTCGTTCCTATGTCAGAAGTTGCTGGCAGAATGTCGACACAAGTTGGTGCAAGTTACCTGCAGATTGATCACGGTGGTAAAGGTGTTCTTCTTGGTGGCGTTCCAGGCACTCGTCGTGCACGCGTAACAGTGATTGGTTGTGGTATCGCTGGAACTAACGCCATTAAGATGGCGATGGGTATGGGCGCTGACGTAACAGCTATTGATCGCTCGACTCGCCGCTTGGCCGAGCTTGATGATCTTTTTGATAACCGTATCACTACTCTTTATTCAAACCTGCAAAATATTGAAGAAGCTGTCATTCGCTCTGACCTCGTTATTGGCGCCGTTCTTATTGCCGGAGCAAAAGCACCAAAACTAGTGACTAGAGAGATGATCTCTAAAATGGAAAAAGGTTCCGTCGTTGTGGACATCGCCGTCGATCAAGGCGGATGTATCGAAACTTGTAAGCCTACAACTCACGAAAACCCGACTTTTGAAGTCGACGGTGTTGTTCATTACTGTGTGGCCAATATGCCAGGAGCAGTAGCTAGAACTTCAACCTACGCTTTAACAAACGTAACTTTAGATTACGCTAGAGCTCTAGCGAACTTAGGTACAGAAGAAGCTGCAAGACGTGACCCAGCCCTTAAGCTCGGGATTAATATCTTCAAAGGCAAACTTGTTTATGAACAAGTTGCTAATGATCTAGAACTTCCGTACACACCACTCGGTTTTTAAAAAAGACTCGCTCTCTCACTCGTTCATGCTAAAATAATAGCGAAATGAATGGGAGAGCGATTTTTTGACTGGTAAAAAACTCATAGACACAATTCTGATCGGCATGATGCTTTTAGCCACTTTGGTCACAGCTGGTGTATTTTTCTATACTCAATATCTTTACGAGAAGCCTCTACCTAACCCTGAAGAAGAAAGGCTAAAAATGTTTGAGGAAGCTAAAACCAAGCTTTTTCCCAACTCATATAAACTCGACAAGCTCATTATTAATCTTCCTACGCGTTCAAGTCGTTTGAGATTTTTAGATATCCAAGCCTACCTTGTGCCATTTAGTTCTGAAGCGACTGAATCTTTCGACAAAAATAAGGCTCATATTCAAGACATCGTTATTGAAATAGCTTCTGCGATGGAACCTGAAGAGCTTGGAACAATTTCTGGAAAGATTCTCTTAGAAAGTCGTATGAAAAAACAGATCAATGCGCTTTATCCAAAGCCGCTGATTAAAAGTGTTCAGTTTACAGACTTTGTTATTCAATAAAAAAGCCCCGCTATAAGCGAGGCTGATTTATCTTCATTTAATATAAAATCAAATTACTTTTGTTCGTCTGTATAAGTCGCAGTTTTTGAACAGTCTTCAACCTTATTGATATATTCTTCAACTTGCTTAGGAGTAAGTTTTCCTTGCTCAACAAGTTTGTCACGTAGACGAACGTCTAATTGCTTTTCTTCTAATGCGTCACTTAGTTTCATGAACTACCTCTTGCTACGTTTACGGCCCTAAGCGCATGAAATTAGCGAAATTAGAGGGAACTGGCAAGGCTATAACGTGTTTTTAATATGTTAAATCATTTGCACCACAGTTTTTATTGGCAAAACCGAGTAATACAGACCGGAAAGATTTTCTCTAAACTGCCGAAATTACTCGCCACCCAAAAGTTCCTCAATATTTAATCACATTGGGTCGATAATAACGGTATGAAGTCTATTGGTTTTAAGACATTTACTCTTTTTGCAATCATCCTACTCCAAGGATGTATGCCTGATAGCTTAACCAAGTTCAAGCAGGAGCAAAAACCTCAAAAGACTGTAACTGGTGGATCAACAACACAAGATACAGCTCCATCGAACTTATCTTATACTGGTTCGCCGTATAAATTTACTGTAAGTAATCCAATTGTTGCTCAATCTCCGACTGTAACTGGTGTTGTAAATACATACACAATTAGTCCTGCCGTTCCATCTGGTCTATTAATGGATGGAGAAACTGGAAGAATATCAGGTACTCCAACTGTTTATATAGCTCCAGCAAATTACGTTATTACTGCGACTAATACTGCTGGATCGACTAATAAGACAATTAATATCTCGGCCTATAATCAGCCTGCTGGATTAAAGTACAACCTAACTCCACGTGCAATTGTAACAATGTCGGCAACTGGCGGACTAAGTGTTGGTGGAACTTTCACCACCGCGTCTGGTGCAGGTACGATTAAACAGTTATCAGGTAATGTTGCTGAAATTGAAGTAAGCTCTGGGTATTTTGTTCTTGGAGAAGCTGTTACTGAATCTACTGGAAGTGCATTTACCATTGCTGAACTTGATTTTAAAAATTCGATTCAAATTTTCCCTGTAAATTCGGCCAGTATCTCAAGCTTTAGTGTCGGCGAGTATGTTTCGACACCAGCTTCTCAAGGGTCATCTTTGGGCGTCGTTAAGCAACTTCTTTCAGATAGTATCGTTGTTGATATGATCAGAGGAACTTTTGCACCAACTGAAACTCTTGATGATTTAACAACTTATTCAGCAACAGCGATGACTGTTGATAGAATTAACTTCGTTCTTGATAATGGTGACAGTATTGATCTTCGCCCAACTATTACAGCAGGCGAAGCAATCGACTACTCACTGAGTTCTGGCTCATTACCTTCTGGCTTTACTGCTTTCGCCTCTTCAAGTGGCTTTATCATCGGTAGTTATAATACATCACAATCAACGCAAGTTACTGTGAGTGCAGAAAACCCAGTGGGATCAAACTCAGCGACTTTTACGATGGGTCCCCTTATTGCGAGTCCTCAGTCATTAAGTGTTACCCAAAACGTTATCTTAAAAGTTCTAAACACATCAGATTTCGCTTACGGTAAAAAAGTGTCATCACCTGCTGGCGACCTAGCTACCGTTATTGATGTTGTTGATTCTGAATATCTCTATGTAAAAATGATTACAGGTTCGTTTGAAAAAGATGAATCGCTTGATAATGCAAATATTTTTGGTGGTGAGAAGACAAGTGTTCTTGATCTAAAGCACGTTACATTTGTACTTGAAGTACCAGTCGGTGCTGCCTCAGGGTTTGCAAAAGACGGTTATATTTCTTCAAACAGTAATGGTGCTGGTATTGTTTCACACGTTTTCACTGATGCTGTTAACAACGATAAAATTTTCGTACGTCAAACATTCCCAGGTTTTACTGCTCATCAAGCAACTCCAGTTGAAATCGACAACACTCAAACTTTTGTTGCAGCAGAAACAACGATTTCAAGAGTTAGATCAAATCACTTAGAGTTATCACTTGCTTCGGTTGCTGCTTTTACTAAAGGGATCGATATTACTTATGAAAGTGGTACAGCGTATGCCTCTGGCTGGGTTCACGATGTGAATTCTTCTGCCAGCTCTATAACCATCAATGTTAACCGTGAAGGCTTCCACTACGATGTTGGTCCTGATAATGCCAACCCTTTTTCAGCAGCCGAAACAACAACGGCTAGCTATAAAGCTGATAACACTTTTTATATGACAACAGGTAAAGCTGTCAGATTAAATACTACTCTATTAGCTGGTAATGATATTGCCTTTACTATTTCTCCTGATCTACCTGTAGGAGTGACATTAAACGCTTCAACAGGTGTTATTTCAGGTACGCCAACTCAATCTTCTGTTAAAAAATCATATACCTTAACAGCTTCAAACACCGTTGCAGGTGTTCCTCAATCAACGTCATTCAGTTTTAACATAAAGGTTTATGATGTCTTTGGCTTAGCTAATACAACAGAAAATGCGACAAGCTATGCGCTTCATAGAGTTGGTAAAGGTAATGAGATTGCTGAATGTATGATGACTCAAGAGCAAATTAATGGCACGAATCAAGCCGCTAAAGATATCACTTGTATGCTTGAAGGCGGCGAGCTTGACATCTTTCAACTTGGCTTGAAAGCACAAACATTTACTTCAAAAGGTTTATGTAAATTTACTCAAATTAAACCATATGGTTTCTGGCAATGGCAGTATAAGAAGACAACACCAAATAATGCTAAAGTCATTGTTACTGGAGATTGTAGTGGAGGTAATAGAACCGCAACAACCTTAACTAACTCTGATGGTGCAGATTTTAGATGTCAGGGTGATTACTCATCTGACGAAGGCTTTACTAGCGGTCCTAACTGTGATGACGGTACTTATACTGAAGTTACCATTGCTTATAGCGATATTTCAGATCCTCCAGATGGGTTTTGTAATGCGGTAACTATAACTGAAAATGACAGAAGTTGTGGCGGTAAAAAGTTTGCTTGTTACGGTGGACCTCAAACAGAAGAATACACAACAGCCGAGCTTAGTAACGGTATTCGCTCGACCATCTATCCAAGTAGTGAAGGCTTAGCAGTCGATTACTCTGTCGAGTCACCTTTAAACCAAGGTTTTACGACTAACAGAAGTGTTGCAAACTACACAGCTAGTAATACTTGCTCTACGACTGACAACTATAATTACAATAATGAAAGTTGGAGAGCCTACTCACAAGTAACAACGGCTAGAGCATTAACAGGAACGATTGAAGTTGCGACAGATTACTCAAAAAATGTAACAGGAACTGGAACTCTATTTACACAAGAGTTAGTTCCTGGCGATGCATTTATTGCCAATGGTGAAAGTTATGTTGTCGACTCAATTGCAAGTGATACGGCTCTTACGCTTACAAACCCTGTTTTAGCTGCCGTAACTGCAGGAGCAACTATAACGTTATCGCCTAACTCAGATCCATTTATTGCTGGCTCTGAACCGTATTATGAATTCAGCTGCCTTGATGCAGCCTTTGATACCATTGGACGTATTAGAATGATGGTTCGTGAATGGGATAGAGACTTTACAGTTACTAGTCGCATTGACCAATTGACCATCCCATTAACGACAAACATAACAACAACTGCAGGATCGACTGCGGCAACTGGTACAGCGTTTTTAACTGAAGTTATTGGAAAAAGAATGATTCAAGTTGGAACCGAAGTTAACACTATCGATACTGTTACTGATGCTAATAATTTAGATTTCTATCTCGATTCAGTACTAGCGCAAACAGCACAGGCTCATGTTCGCCCAATACTATCTGATGCCGGTGAAGCGACGGATCTCTTTGGAAACTTCTATAATAATAGAACAGACTGGGATGACGATCGAAATTTATTCTCAAGCTTCTCTAACGCGTCTTACGGTACGTTAGGATTCTACCCATCCCTAAATAGCTGTGGTGTTTCAACAACTCCTACACAGGAAAATAGCACAGGAACCGGTAAGTTAAGACTGTTTGACTACAGATTCCCTAACGACTCTCTTTAAGACTATTGCCAGTACTTAGGAGGACGCTTTGAATCGTCCTCTTCTTCTTCAACAAGACTTAAATGTGCTTTGCCTTTTTTCTTTTCCATTTTAAAGGCAAAATTCCCACTAGATCTCTTTTGTTTTTTACTCTTAGTGAACTGCAAGAGCATGCCAAAGCCACCGACGATAGCTGCTAAGTGACCCCAAGCAAGTGCTCCCATGGGAGAAAAGAAGCCAGTGTATAATTCCATGGCAACCAAAAGAGCACAAAACCATTTGGCCTTCATTGGAAAAATCAACATAAACGTAAAAATGCGATCAGGATAAAGAATACCGTAGGCGACGCATAGGGCAGCCGCTAATCCCTGTAACCCCATTAAAGGAAATGAGTAAACGCTTGTTTCTGAAAGAAATAAAAAACCAATCATGAGATATATCAACGCAGCTGTGATAGCACTTGCCAGCAGAAACTGAATATAACGTTTTGTCCCCCACATCGACTCTAATTCACTACCAAGAAACCACAAGAGAAGACCGTTAAAGATAACTGCTAACAATTGTCTTTCGATTAGTGGATAAGTCAAAAGTTGAAAAATTAATCCTTGTTCCACACCAGCTGCAGACAAACCAAAATAAGTTGCAAGACTAACACCTGTCGTTTTCACTAAAATGCTTTCCAATAAAAAAAGAGCTCCAGTCACAATCATGAGATATTTGTTTGTTTTAGAAAGAGGAGGCATCTGCACTTGCATTTGATTCATAATTTAAACCTTCTGAGAAATCTCGACCAATACACCGCCAGTTGATTTGGGGTGAATAAAATTAACCAGACAACCACCTGCTCCCATTTTTGATTTCTCATAAAGAAGGACAAATCCAGCATTTCTTAGTTGATTTGCTTTTTGCTCAACATCTTTGACTCGAAAACATAAGTGATGAAGACCAGGTCCTCTTTTTTTAAGGCTTTGGTGGATTGGCCCATCTTCGCCGTAAGGCTCAAGTAGTTCAATATGCGCTTTTTCATCAACCGCGGCAAAGGCTGTTGTGACAGCTTGATCTTTAACTATTTCTCTTGAAGCTTCAAACTTCAAACCTAAGGCTTCGTAGACCTTGACGGACGCTTCTAAGTTTTCAACCGCAATAGCAATATGATCGAGGTGACAGTCATTAAGATATTTTTTTAATTCATCATTCACTTTTAAATTCCTAACTTACTCTTTACTTAATTTATCCAAAGTCTTTTTCATCCAAGCGGCTTCTTCACTCCTCTGCATCGAATCCAAAACTTTTGGTAGATAGAGTTTTAAAGCGGCCAAGTCTTCCCGTGAAGTGTTGACTAGCACATGCTTGAAATAATCTTTGTCTTGGTTTTTTAATTCTAGAATTTGATCTAAGAAGACACGACTATCTAGCTTGAGCCTTTCAAGGTTTTGAAGCTCAGATGGGCTAAAAAGCGGCTTAGAAGCGCTATGGCTTAGGAATGGTAATAGGCATAATAGCGCTAGAAGTGGCTTAAACATACAAGCGCAATTGTACCCGAAAGAATACTAAAAGAAACCCCTAGTCTATGTCATTTCTTATACTTAGAAGCCTGTAGGTGGATCAACTGCATCCGAGCAATTAGGATTTGCCGGATCAAATGCTGGTGGAGTTGGCGGAATTGGTGCGACACATCTTAAATTGACACAATCGCCAAAGGTTGGAACGTTATAACAACGTAGGGCACATAACTGCTGACCTTCTGGAGTAATACCCGTCTTAACTTTAAAACAAGTTGGTATATTTTCTTTTCGGCAAAACTCTTTAGCGACACAGGCCTGTCCTGGAGATTTACCACAAAGAACTGTTTGCTCTGTCGTATTAACGTGAACGGCACATGTGTTAGTACTTTGGTTACAGCAAAATGATGAACATTCATAGTCTGAAGCACAAGACTGACCTGTTGCAAGATTTCCAATCACGTCTACGTCTTCCAAGCATTGAGAAACAATTTCTTTGGACCAACAGCGACTGTTAAAGCAACACTCATCTCCACCACAGGCGCTTGAGTTCGTACAAGAGTTCAGTGAAGAGTAAAGCATTTCTCTACCATCAAAGTTTTTAGCACTAGCACGGCTTAACTGAAGTTTTACTTTAGATGTTGTATTAAGAACGACCTCTTGTCCGCTATTATCAGTCGCCAAAATTTCGATCGTGGCACCAACGTTACAAGAAGCAATGGTTTCATTAGCGAAAGAATCATATGTTGAAACACGTTTGTTACAACCATCCATCCAGTCTGAGTCACCTGAAGCAGCCAAGCCGCCATTAACTAAAGTTCTTGGCTCAAAAGGAAGGGTTGAAGAGAAATGTTCAACACCAGATTGAAGACTCATCTGAGTTGCTCTTGGAAAGAGAAAGCTATTATACCCTTGCGCCGCTACCCCAGCAGTAAAAGCTGATTGGAAAATACCCGTCGCTTTTGTGGCCGCATTAACAGTAGAAAAAAGTGCTCCACCAGAAAGTTGCCACGTCGACTGTGCTAGAACTCTATAAGGACCTTGATACTGATGATCAGTTACGATTGTATTGCCAAAGACAACTCCGGCAAGTGCTGGAGAAATACCAAGTACTGATGAAAGTTGAGCTGGATCTGCATTATCGGGAAGACATCTTTTAAGCTTCTCAGCTTGGGTGAGAAGGCTATATCCCCCACCTAGAGTATCAAGTTGTGGCTCTTTTGGATTAATACGAATATTGGTATTGTTATTAACTAAGCCACCATCAAGAACTTTGGCGTAAGCATACAAACAAGTTTCTCCTGCTGTATCGCATGCGGTGTTTGAAGCGGTTAAGTTAAAAGTTGGATCGTGCTCAATTTTTAAACCACGACAAAATAAGCCACCATTTAGTGGGTCTTGAGTCGGCTCTATCGTTTCAGCCGCATCTGTTGTGTCGTAATAATTATTGTAATCATAAAGATCATAGATCAAACGAATGTTTTCAAATGGTCTATTACTAAGATTTAAAGCTAGAACTTCAATATCTGTAGAAGGATTAATCCCCTCTCCTCTAGTCACAACGGCCGGAATCGTAATTGGTTCAAGTTCACGACCAAATTTAAAGCGAACTTTAATGAGTCTGTTTGATAATGAAGTAACGTTTAAGCCAGACAGAAATAAATATCCATTATAATTTTTTGGAATTGTGACTTTGGTTTTATAGTTTCCTGATTCTGGATCGATGATGTGGCGAAGCTCAACTTTACCCGAGTTTGTAATGGTATCGAGCAAGCTGTCATCTAGAGTACTATCACCCGGTCCAGCACCTGGACCTGTTTGGTTTCCACCATCACCAGTGGTTGAGCTTCCACCCACATTAGCTTTTCGAGTTGTACGCGCAGTTTCGGGCATACACCCAGAAAGGATGAGTGATAAAAAAACGAAAATGGTAGTTACACTTTTAAACTTCACCATGCCTCTACCTTATCGGACATAATCCCTAACTTCTTAGAAGTTCAGAGGTTAATTCATTATCGCAGGGAAAATATTCCTCACGACAGGAATCTGAGAAGGTACAGCTTTTTTAAGTAGTATTAAGGACTTAGAGATAACAAGAGCGAGTAAATATAATTTATTTTATAAATTATAAGCCATTTCTTTTTGGCATATGATTTCCATAACTTAATTCTAGAGTCTTGAGCTATTCAAACTGCTCAAAAGTTCCACGGTCTCTGTTTTTCTTCACACCAGGAACTTTAAAGACTCGGCCGTGAAAAGAAAGATAGATCCCTGGAGAAACGAGCTTACTGGCCAAAAGTGCTTCGGTCACATTTTGAAGTGCATCAGAATCTTCAAAACCAAGTGGCTTCATCGCTCCCGTAAAAACGATGGGCACTTTTGGATCCTTGATATCTTGAAAACAGCGTTCAGCTGAAACGGCCATCGTATCTGTGCCATGAAGAATGACGATAGGAATATTTTTTTCTAGCTGTGCCCTAATAAATTGAATCAAAAGCGAGCGATCATCATCATTCATAAAAAGAGAATCTTTACTCATGACTGAAAAAACCTGAAGTCCTGTATAGGGTAAACGCAGGCGCGACATGATGCGGGCCTTAATAACGGACTCGCGATTGGCCAACGAACCATCGGATTCATCATAGGTTTTTTCAATGGTGCCACCAGTGGTGATGACGACAATATCTTGTGGACGATTACTCATAGAAGCCACCTTAACTTAATTTTGTAACCTTGACACTGGCCTTTTCGCGCCCATCTTATAGGAGCACCGCATCTTAAAGGAGTTTTTCAATGAGCGAACGTACAGGCAATATTTCAGTTCAAACAGCAGATATTTTTCCCATCATTAAAAAATGGCTGTACTCGGAACACGACATTTTTTTAAGAGAACTTGTCGCCAATGCTACTGACGCCATTACCAAAAGATCGACTCACGCTAGACTTGATAATAAAGAAATGCCTGAAGGTGCAATTAAGGTCACCGTTGATCCAAAAGCTAAAACATTAACCATAACTGATAATGGTCTAGGCATGGATGAAGCTGAAGTTGAAAAATACTTAGCACAGCTGGCTTTTTCAGGAGCGGAAGAATTCGTTAAGAACATGAAAGATCAAGGTGCCGATTCAGGAAAAGATATTATTGGTAAATTTGGTCTTGGTTTTTATTCGGCCTTTATGGTTTCAACAAAAGTAGAAGTTGAAACACTTTCTATGAAAGATGGGGCGAAGCCAACGAAGTGGACTTGTTTAGGTGATCCAACATACACTTTCAGCGAATCTCATAAGTCCGAAATTGGAACATCAATTACTCTTCATTTAGCTGAAGACTCCCAAGATTTTCTAGGTAAATACAAAGTCAATGAAACCCTACGAAAGTTTTGTGATTTTATGCCTTATCCAATATCTGTTAGCGAAGTGAATGAAAAAAATGATGATGAGCCGACGCTTATTAATGAAACAAAACCACTTTGGCGTCGTGATCCAAGTGAACTTAAAGACGAAGATTATTTAAACTTTTACAAAAATATGTTTCCAATGGATCAAGCTCCGTTATTTTGGATTCATTTAAAAGTCGATCACCCGTTCACTCTTGAAGGTATTCTCTACTTCCCAAAACTTAATCCAATGCGCCCAATGAATGAGCGCAATATCAGATTGTACGCCAAACAAGTCTTTGTTTCTGACGATGTTAAGAATGTTATTCCTGATTTCTTATCACTATTAAAAGGTGCTATTGACTCAAGTGATATTCCCCTTAACGTTTCAAGGTCATCTCTTCAAGGTGATCCAAACATCACTCGTATTAGTAACTACGTCACAAAGAAAGTGGCGGAAGCACTAAAGAAACTCTTTAAAAATGAACGTGAAAAGTATGAGTCCATCTGGGGCGATATCGGCATGTTTATTAAATACGGATGTATTTCAGATCCTAAATTTGATGAGGCCATGAGATCAATGGTTGTTTTCAAAAATTCTGAAGGCAAACTTAATACATTGAATGAGTACCGCGAAAATATACCAGCCAACATGAAAGAAAAAATGGGTGATCAGATCGTCTATTTTGAAAAAGAAAAAGGCGATCGTTCTTTAAGATCTCAGCTTCTAGAACAAGGCATTCAGACGATTGAAACTGATGATCATATTGACCCTCACTTCACTCAACATGTTGAAATGAAAAAACAAGGCGATGATTCTTACCAATTCGTGGCAAGTGATTCAGTCGTCGCCGACCTACTAGGTAGCGAGGCCACAGGTCCAGAAGACATCAAAGTCAAAGAAATCTTTGAGAAAGTTCTAAACGCTAATACTGACGAAAAAGATAAGCAGGAAGTAGAAATTCAAAAACTTAAGTCACAGGTTTCCCCTGCATGGTTTAAGGTTGATGAGCAAATGAAGCGCTTTCAAAAGATGGCACAAAGTATGGGTAATGACAGCGCTTTCCCACTTAAGAAGACACTGGTGATTAATCCATCCAATCCATTAATTCAAAATGCTCTAAAACTTCATGAGCGTGGAGATAAGAATGATCTGGTTGAAAAGATCTGCAGACACGTTGAAGATCTAGCTTCTATTTCTTCTGAAGGTTTAAAAAACGATCAGCGCGATCTTTTTGTTACAAGATCTCAAACGCTTATTTCAGAATTGACTAACTTAGCTCTCTAAAAAGCATAAAACCCATGACAAAATTCGCACATTTTGTCATGGGAGCCTTCTTTGTTTGGGGGAAAGAAGTCTGCTACATCGCTTGAGCGTTATCTGATTTATTTGGGAAGCTCACAACATTATTATTCACAATCTCAAGCCCGTGAGTATGAGATCTCTTGCTGTAAGGGATATGTCCTTCTTCTCTTTCTTGAGCCTCTTTACAGCCAATACAATGAGTTGCTGTTGGTCTTGCTTCAAGTCTTGTTGCTTCGATATCGCAACCACACTCAAAACACTCTCCAAAGGTTCCATTTTCTATTCTAAAAAGAGCTTCATCGACTTTCTTCATATAGAAGCGATTACGCCCTTGTAATTTTAATAACAATTCACGATCACGTTCACGGCTAGCAAGATCAATGTCATCTCCACCTTTGCTTGACCAGATTGTCTCTGCTCCTAGCTCGATTGCATTTGTAGCGTGGTGATTCTTAATTTCAACAAAAAGTGACTTGAAATTTTCTAATTGATTCTTTTCCATGATTCCTCCAAAAACTCGGGCTCCTGCCCTTTTATTATTTTTTCGGTGATCGCTGACTCTCATCCTTAAAAGTCTCGTAGACTTCATGTCTGTGCCTCCAAATCCGTGGAAGCATCCGATGACTATACATAAGCGAGAATCGTGCCAAGATTTAATTTCGAAATATTAAGGAGTTACAGATGAATAGGAGTCAGCACAATGACCCCTGTTGGACAAATTGTCCCCAAATTCTAGAAAGATTATTTGTATTGGTGGTGGAGAAATGAAACCTTGAAAGAACTACTAACTGATTTAAAGCTGATAACCTTCATATTATCGCGCATATCAGAGCTTGAAGCTTCACAGCGCACATAAACATTACTTCCGACAAGATTCGAGAAGTCTGAAATGGCTTGTTCATAAGGCAGCTCATCATCAGGGAATACTTCTTGAAAACCTGAAACCATATCTTCAAACGCTACAACAACGTCAACAGCATCCACTTCTTTACAGTTTTCTGGCTTTAAAGGAAGTTCACTTTCACGAACTTCATAAGACACTGGCAAATCATAGCGCGCAGCTTCAATTGCTGAGATAACTTCGAAAAGGGCCCGAGACTTAGACGCCAAACCTCTTTCTGAGGCTTGCGCTGGGGCAATCATCAGAAGATTCATTACAAATATGATGGAAAGGCAGTTTTTCATTTCGGACCCTGTTCGATGTGACTATTGTGTACCTTAGCGGTCGGACTTCGTTAAATATCTAGATGGTATGGAGCCTATCTAATTTTTAATCAAAGCGATTAAAAACGATATTAATGTTCTCTAACATATCAACAGAGACTAAAAAGTAACCAGAACGACCTTCGACGTAGCAAACTTTTGATAAAGAGATACCTGGAACAACTTCCTGACAATTTGCATTAGCAAACTGATCATTCCCTTTTTCAAGTTGGCAGCCTAGTTTTTGCTGCAAAGAAGAAACGGCTTGTATGGCAAAATCGGCCGTGCCTCTTGGAATCTCATAGTTCACTTCATCTTCGCTGAGTTGGAAGGCAACTGAGTCTTGAGTGTATTGGTTCGTAAGTGCAGAAGAACAGTTAGCGAAGCTGCTGGCAGAAATTAAAAGGACAAAAATAAGGATAAGTGTTTTCATGAACGCTTTGTACGCCCAATCGAATGTCGTGACCAATAGGGATTCAACATCATGCCAATCTAATTTTTAGATAGGATAACTTAAAACTATGCAATTCTAAACCATAGGTTCATCGGCAGATGACAGAAAAATTTCGCCTTTATCAACTTTATCTCTCACGATGCTCATGACGGCCTCTTGGGCCTCAAGGACGCGCTCAAGCGGCTGCACTGGACCAAGTAAGACTTCGTCTATCTCTTGGCACATACTTTTAGGTAAAGTGTTATAGAAGTGAGAACGTAGCTCTTTGGTCGCAACTCTAAGTCCCATAGCTAGATCTTTGATTTTTATAACTCTAAGCAGCTCTTGTAACTGCTTTACACTAATATGAATTAAGTCTTCAAAGGTGACCATGGACTCTTTAATAGCCTCGGCCATGGCAGGATCACGCTGTTTAATCTCGCCCAGGACGCGAGCGCGGTCACTGGGGTTTAATCCTGCTAACATTTTTGCTGCTGCTTCTACTCCACCATCAAACTTTGCCATAACCATCAAGCCGCAATCATGCGACTCACTCCTTCCATAATTTGTAAGAACTGACCTTCATTATATTGATCTTTGAGTTCAGTTAGAATCGTGTCTTTCTTTTTATAGTCGAATTCATAGAAAGAGAGTTTTCTGACTAACGAATGACTGACAATCGATAGGGCCGGAAGTCGACCGATATTGGCCGGGCCAATTCCTCTTGGAAATCCTTTAGAGTCTGGTGTCTCAAATGATTGTTCTACAATTTCGATGACTTCTTTAGAGAAGTTTCCAGTCTCTCGAAGTAATTGACCCATTTCAAGTGGCAACTTTTTTAACTTATGTAGCTCTTTTCCTTCGTCATAGATTTTGAAATGTTCTTCAGTCCAATTAAGCTGCTTAAGCATGCAGCCGAGCGAAACTTTTTCTTTAATACTTTGACTGCCCCAAGAATAAGCATCGACTAAACATGTCGACATTGAAGATGATAAAATGGCTCTCACAAAATGCGAGTTTAATTCACCTTCCATTTTCTTTAACAACGTAAAAAGATTAGAAGAATCATTAATAAGCTTTATCGAGCGAATATTAACTTCAATAGCTAATTCAATATTTGATTTAGATAAGCCCAGACTCTGGAAACTATTTTTAATAAGATCAAAACAACCACTTAATGTTAAAACGACAGATTCAACGGGAGACTCTTCATTGCTCTTTTTGGTGCTTAGAGATTGTTTAATTTCAGTCATAAAAGAAACTAAATCTGCTTCACGAAGATAGACATGAGTAACATTTTTAAAACCAAAACTTTCAAGTCTTGGTCTTACAGATTCTTTGTCATAGTCGATAATGACTTTCTTTTCGTTATTAAGAACTAAACATATTGGGTAATGAAAATGGTCACTAAATTCAAGAAGCATCGTAAGCGGTGCCTTAATCCAGCGTGAACCTAAGTGGGTGAAATTTTTTGGCATATACTCTCCTGCCAAACTTAATCGGAATAGCTAGTGCCTTTATTGAGGTAGCTTAGAATATAATCTGAAACCGCATCCTCTAAAGACGTAAACTTAAAGGAAGGCAGTAATTCCTTGAACTTAGCCATATTAGCTTTAGTAAAATACTGATATTGATGACGTATAGAAATGGGCATATCAATATATTCTATTGAAGACTCTTTACCCATGGCCTTAAATGTCGCCAAAACGAGATCTTTAAATGACCTTTCTATACCTGTCCCCATATTGTAAATGCCATTTTTACCTTGCTCTCCCAGTTGCCACATTTCAAGCATGGCCTTAACGACATCAACGACATAAATAAAGTCTCTAAGCTGTTCGCCGTCTTTAAAACCATCTTTATGAGACTTGAAAAGTTTTACTTTTCCATTCTCGTTTATCTGATAAAACGCTTTATTAACAAGGGATCTCATCTCTTCTTTGTGAGATTCATTTGGGCCAAAGACATTAAAGAACTTTAAGCCATACCAAAGGGCAGGACATTGTTCTTGCTTAAGGACCCATTGATCAAAAACTTGCTTACTCCAACCATAAGGATTGAGAGGACGCAATTGATCGATATCTTCATGATTATCATTATAGCCATGCTCTCCATTGCCATAGGTTGCAGCTGAGCTGGCATAGAGAAATGGTATCTGAGCTTGTGTCGCCCATTGAAAAAGAGCTTTTGAAAACTCAACATTATTAGACATCAAGTAATCGACATTCGTTTCTGTCGTTGAAGAGCAAGCCCCCATATGGAATATAGCTTTAACTTCACTTAGGTCTTCAATCACTCCAGCTTCAAATAAATCATCGGCATGGATGAACTCAGCAAACTTAACGCCTCTGATATTCTTCCAACGCTCATCACTGCCCAGTCGATCAACTAGAATGAGGTCGTTAAAACCGTGACGATTTAATTGCTCTGCTAAAACGCTACCAATAAATCCTGCAGCGCCAGTAACTAAAATCATCCCCTACTCCCAGTATTACTAGATTTTTTTAAACCAAAAAGTCCTTCGTTATCAAAGCGACTACTTCTTAGAGATCCAAAAAGTCCTGCCAATAAAAAAAGAATCTTAGTACCATCAAGTTTAATATAGAGACCATGATAGAGCTGATGCTCTTGATCGATCTCTTTGTACTGTGGCGTGGTTTCATTCAATGTATATTTCAACGAATTCAGTTTTGTAATTTTGGGAGTCATATAAAATTTCCCAAGAAGCGCGAAACCACAAAGACAAGTGGCAAAAATAAATAAATAGCCGGCTCGTTTTGTTCTAAATTTTTTAAAAACAATGATGGCACTAAAGAATAAAAAGATTGAAGCGACGACTTCAAAAGCACCAAGAGCTGAGAAAACTTTCATACCAAGCTCCCCCGCCTCAACTCTATTCGATAAGGTGGTGAAGACTGTTGGTACAACAATAAAGTCAGTATAGATAACCAAAGCAAGCCAGCTGCTAATAACTGAAAGAACCAACTTTCTTAACATACTAACTTTCATTCATTTCTCTTTTATGACGACGCTCTAGCCATGGGTGAACGATTAAAGCGACGGCCCAAACACCTAACTCGAATAGGCAAACAAGTGGGATCCAAAGCGATATCATGGTGTAGGGATCTGGAGGGGTTAGAATCGCCGATAAAATAGCAAAGGCAACATAAATATATCGACGCTTTTCGCGCAAAGAATACTTGGTCACTAAGCCCATAAATCCAAGGATGAGCAAAAGGTTTGGTAATTGAAAAACCAAACCTAAAAGAACCAAGATCTTACTTGTTGTCACAAGATATTCTTTCAATGAAATCGTGGCAGCGACATCTTGAACACCAAACTGCATGAGGACTTGAAAAGTTAAAGGAAAGACAAGAAAGTAACCAAAAGCAACACCAGTCGCAAAAAGAATAAATCCCAAAAGAACAAAGGGTTTGATCACCTTCGCTTCACTTTCATAAAGACCAGGTCGTACAAATCTCCACACTTCAAAAAACCAAAAAGGAGAAGAGATTAAGACAGAGGACCAAAAGGCGACTTGAAGCTGACTTAAAATTTTATCGAAAATTCCAATATAAACAATTTGACCTAATTTTTGATCGATTAAAACTGCACGAAGTGGAGATAATAAGATTTCAGACAATAAATCGCCAAAGTGGTAAGATACAAAGAAGGCAAGGATAAGAATGACAAAAACTCTTAGGGCAGTTTTTCTAAGCTCTTCTAGGTGCTCTTGGACACTCATTTCCTTCACAAATATACCCGACGAATTAAGTTCGTTCTTATAATTGAACGACAAGTAGTTAATGAAACATTTGAATTATATGAGATTTATCCTCTTTTGCACAATTCTAGTATCGTTAAACCTCTGGGCAACGGATCAGCAGCCGAGTCAATTGCTGCGCTGTCTCGCTGGGGAAGAAGCGCGTCTGCATAAAATTAAATCTTCCGGACCAGAATATAAGCTCAATCAACTTTTCTTTAACGAGTGGTCTGGAAACCCAAGTCTTGAGCTAAGAGACGATGTCTTTGAAAGAGTCTGCAGCACAAGTCATGCTCATGCCTCAGTCAGATTACTCAAAGAGTTTATGTTAGGTGGAAAAAGTATTTTTAAAGCTTCAAAAATAAAGCAAAATCCCCTTTCACCAGATGCCCTTGTGACCATGCGCATGATCACACTTGACGAGCTTCGAAAGCAGATGCCGCAAGTCTTTTTCTCTTATGTCGCTGATCTTGAAGTTTACGCTCCGTCTGCTCACTGCTTAGAACAAAAGATTCCAGAGCTAAAATCTCTAAGAGAAAAATATCGCTACCTCGAAAGTGAAATTTCCAATGTCTTTTTAGATGAACATCGAAAAGAATGGATTAGTATTTTTGCAGGACTTGAAAAGTGGCGAGTTCTCTTTGATCAATGCCAAAAAGAATTGAAGAAAAAGTCTAAAAGCTAGATTGTTGCCAAGTTAAATTCAATTCAAACTCTTTTAGAATGACTTCTTTTAAAACTTCTAACAAATGATCTTGCGATTCATTCCATTTTGCATAGACCGTGTAATCTTTCATTCCTAAAAGTTGTAATTGCAATTGTTCAGTCTGATCTTTATTCCATTTTTCAACGAAAGATTCTAACTTCCTTAATAATGAAATGGGGTTAAGTCCAAGTGGCTTCGTTTTATTCGCGACAATAAAGCTTTGACGATCACAATAGGCCTGTACTGTCTTTGCAATATCCTGATGACATTGACCACAGCCTAACCCAGCCTTAGTGGCGGTACCGATTTCAGTTAAACTTGTCTTTGAATCTTGAATGACACTCTTAAGAATTTCACTGCGAGTAATGCCAAAGCAACGACAAACCAGATCATTTTGAAATTGATAAGTATGACTCTGTTGCCAATAACCAAGAAGTCTTCCAAGTTGCCAAAAAATTCCATGGGCCAAGCCTTGAAAATCAGCGCTGAGACTAAAGGCATCGTTGAGACTCATACCGATGATTAATCCCCCAGCCTTTTCAAGTGCATCAATTTGCCCATCTGGTCCGTGGTAATTCCATTCAGTAATTTTTTCTTTTTTATCAAAACTAATAAAGAATTGAGTTTGATTAAACTCAAATTGATCTTTAGGTAAAGTTGGATGGCCAAACAAACTCATCGTCATTAGGTTGGGTCTTACGCCATCTCCTCTTTTCTAAGAGTGAGAATTTCGTGACCTTGACCTTCTTCAGTAACTAAAATGGTGTGCTCGAATTGTGCCGAAGATTTTCCATCTTGTGTGACAACGGTCCAACCATCTTTTAAAAGACGGCTATGACGACGTCCAAGATTAATCATCGGTTCAATAGTAAAAGTCATACCAGGCTTCATTTCAGGGCCTGTTCCTCTTTTACCAACGTGTACGATTTGTGGTTCTTCATGAAATTCACGTCCAATACCGTGGCCGCAGTACTCTTCAACCACACCATATCCGTGATCATGAGCAATCTCTTGAATAACCGCTCCAATATCGCCAATTCTGGCACCAGGCCTTACTTGTCTGATACCTTCGCGCATACATTGATAAGTCACTTCCACTAGCTTTTTTAATTCAGGATTAACTTCGCCTACAAAGAAAGTTTTATTAGTATCGCCGTGAAATTTTTGAAGATAGGTGGTGACATCGATATTAAGGATATCGCCGTTTTTTAAAACATCTTTCTTATTTGGAATACCATGACAAATAACTTCGTTAAGTGACGTACAAACAGACTTTGGAAATCCGTTGTAATTAAGTGGTGAAGGATAAGCACCATTTTTAACAATATAATCATGACAAAGCTTATTAAGGTCTTCGGTTGAGACGCCTGGCTTAATAAAATCCTCAATATACTCTAAGGTCGAAGCCGCTAGAGCACAGGTATTTTTCATTAGTTCTATTTCACGAGCAGATTTAATTGAAATCATTAAAAAACCTTAAAATTCAAATAGTTTGATCACTTTTATGTTGAATACCAGATCCCTGTCAATCAGCCAAAAACCATGGAGATTTTACATGACGCATTGAGTCTCAAGCCAGCTAGACCTATTCTTAGTGAATATATTTATAAGCACCGATAAAGGCTCTAACTATGCGTAAGTACATTATCCTTGTTCTACTACTTCTTCAAGCCTTCGCTTTTGGTCAAAAAGTATCAGCTGAAGACACTTCTATCGTTGATCAGTACGCCGACCATATAGACAGCTTTAAGGCCGATCAAAGTGGCCAAGCAAGGGAACTCGTACAACTTCTCTTTATTCGCGAACGTCTCTCAGAGTTAAATATCGACTGGCATAATAACCCTCAATCCGAAGCAACTCTTGAAAAGAATATTCAAACCTACCTTGAGCTTAAAAAAGAAATGGATAAATTAAGCGACTTTGCTTGGCGCTATGGCATGTTGCTTAGAAAAAAGACCGAAGATGAATCTGTCATCACCGGCCACAATCGATTTGTCGTTTTAAAAATTTCTGATGCTTACTCAGTAGTGAGTAAGAAAATTTATGAAGTAACTTCTTTATATGTACCAAACAAAAGAGTCGTCAAAAGCGACGAACTTCTTACCAATTCTGATTCAATTGAAGCAAGAAAAAATGCATTATGGCTATCTGCTCACTTAACAATGTTTGATGGATTTCTAAAAGCTTATAATGGCTTTTTTAGAAACAAGCATACACGCCATATGATTAAAGATTTAATCAGAGCAAAAGAAGGTAAAGACGTAAGATTAGATGAAGTGGCTGCCATGGCAAAGCATAGCTTTACTAGAAAATCGAGAAAGTACCTAAGAAATGGACTCGACAGCTACGTCAACTCAAGACAGGATGCTCTTAGAAAATTTCAAGACTCAAGCCTTAGAGAACTCGTTGCTTCAATTGAAAGTAATGAGTCTGCTCACGATCTTCATAATGAAGTTGATTTTGATATCAAATACTATTCTTTAGGTGATGGATTCTCCCGCCTATTGGCCGGTGTTATCGATGCGACCAGTGGATTATTCGGTAATATCGCGGGCCGTTTTAGATTTAGAAAAGGTTATATGTATGAGCATGAAGAATATAAAGTTGAGTTGTTAAAAAGATTAAAGCCACTTGATATTTTGACTGAGAAAACACCGTTTGCACTAACAGATACATTTATTCCAGGTCATTATGGTCATGCGGCGATTTACTTAGGAACTGAAAAGCAGCTTAAAGAAATTGGTATGTGGGATCATCCTGTGATTAAGCCTCATCAACAAGATATTAAAAATGGTAAAGTGATTGCTGAAGCTCTAAGACCAGGTGTTTGGTTAAACTCATTAGAAGAATTTTTAAATATTGATGAACTAACGTTGTATCGTCAGCGAAATGTTCTAAATGATATGGACGAAGCTGCAAGAATTTATGAGCGAACATTGGCTCAACTTGGAAAAGATTACGACTTTAACTTTGATGTGAATACGCTAGATAAAATTGTTTGCTCCGAACTGGTCTATCATGCTTTTGGTACTATTAATTGGCCGGTCAACTATGTGCTCGGTCGCCCGACGATATCTCCAGATAATATTGCTGAAGTGGCTTACTACGAAAATGGACCAATTTCATTTATTTTAGGAAATCGCGCAGAGCAACGTTTTGAACCGGATCCAGTTGATAAACTCGATATCGCTGAAAAACTCAGTTTAACACAGTTAGATGATGGTCGTTTTGCTAAAGAAACAAGACGTTGTCGCGACGTCCACCAAGAAAACGGTGAACTAACTCGCGTATGTTATGGTAAGGTAGAAGCGCTCATTTACAAGGCTCCTAATGAAAGCATCTTCGACTCAAGTCCAAACTTATACCAACAAGCTTTATAGAACAGGTTTATCGACCTATCAGGCCAGTGACTTTCGTGACAAAGAAAAACTGGCCGTTAATTCTATCGGTATTGAGTATCAAGACGTTTTAAATGACACAGAGATCTTAGTCACAAATACTCATTTGAATCTAAAAGATCTTGATCAAAAAGAGCTTGATAAAGTTAAGCTCATTATTCATCCCAACTCTGGCTACGATAACTTTGATCCATCAATTGTTCAGTCTCTATCAGCTCCAATAATTTTAGGAAACGAAATTAGAGCTCAAGCGGTGGCGACATATATTTTGGGCTGTTTTTACCATGCATTTTCAACTCCCCCCTTTTCAAAGGAGTGGGATCAATCAAGAAACTGGACTAGAAAACCACTGGATAAGTTAAATATTCAAGTCATCGGGTTCGGACATATTGCTCAAATCCTTAAACAATCACTTGGCCATCTCGTTAGTAAATTATCTTTTTATGATCCATTTAAAGATAAGAACGAAATGAATATGAAAGCTGATTGTATCATCATGGCCTGTAGTTTAAATAAATTGAATCAAACGATGATCAACTCAGCCTTTTTGAAGCAGCTCAATGAAGATTGTGTTTTTATCAATGCTGCTCGTGGCGGATTAGTTGAGATGAATGATCTTACCGAATGGCTAAACATACAGCCTAAGGCAAAAGCTTATCTCGATGTCTTTCAATCTGAACCTTTTAATTTTACAGCAATGCCAACAAATTCTTTTAATACTTCTCACCTTGCTGGCGTTGATCAGCAATTAGATCAACGAATCATCAACTTCGTGACAAAAGTCTCGAAGGACTGGTTAAGCCTATCATCTATCGATTTTGAAAAAAGATGGGGTGATGTTTATTTGAGAAAGAAAATAATAAATAATGAATTTATCTAGGACTGAATCTAATGAATTTTTTTGAATTTTCTAAATTATGCATGAGACCTCCTGGCGAGGGTGTCTTTACTGTATCAAATGCTAAAAAAAGAAAAGAGAGTCTTCATTCTCTTCTTTATCAATCTACTGATAATGTTCCAGTTAAGTGGCAAGAAAGTTTGGCCAAAGAGCTTATCAATGGTTTTTCAGGAGTCGCGGTTTTAGGTATTTGTAGTGATACTGGCGGCGGGATACAAAGAGGTGCTAACTGGGGACCGCTTTTCCTGCGTGAATCAATGTTGAATCAGTTTGAATGGGTCGTAACAGACCTGGGTGATATCCTCGTCGTGCCGCAAGTTTTACATGATAAGTACTTAAACATGGAAACCATCAAACAGATCAGAAAATCAATTTACAAAGACGAGAATATTGACCTTCCTGTTAGTCCATTAAGCTTAACAGAGCTCGCCTACAATAAGTTCTTACATGATCATCCCAAGGCAAAGATTTTTGGTATCGGTGGTGATCACTCAGTAAGTTATCCCCTTGTTAAGGCATGGGCCGAAAATAAGTCAACATTAAAAAAGAAAATTGGTTTAATTCATTTTGATGCCCATACTGACCTAATGATTGAACGACTAGGTATTGATTTATGTTTTGGAAGTTGGGTTCCTCCTATTATTCCGCTTTTTCAAGACCCATCCGATATCTATCAAATTGGAATTCGCTCAAGCGGACAAGTTCGCTCACATTGGGAAAATACCTTTGGAGTCCATCAGCTTTGGGCAGATGAAATTAAGCTAAGTGGACTCGAAAGTTCTTTAAATTCTTTTGAGCAATACCTTAAGCAAAAACAATTTGATGAAGTCTATATCAGCTTTGATATTGACGCTTTAGATAGCCAATATGCAGGAGCAACCGGTACACCAGAAACTGGCGGCCTGGCCCCTCACGAAGCCATCCTCTTTTTAGATTTAATTGGTAAACATACTAAAGTAACAGGCTCCGATATGATGGAGATAGCTCCTTTTGTACAAATCGATAATGATCAAATGGCGCAGCAAACGACTTTAAAGTCAGCCAGCTACATTTCGAAAGTTCTAACTGATTTAATGAGTAAGAGTTAAGTTTGGCGATTTTAGCTTTTCCACCTATTGAGAGCGCTGATGAGAATGGACTACTTGCCCTTGGTGGTGACTTAGAAGTTGAATCTCTTCTTATGGCCTATAATCTTGGAATTTTTCCATGGCCTATTAATGATCGCTATCCTCTAGCTTGGTTTTCGCCCGATCCTAGAGGAGTTCTTGAATTTAGTAATTTACATCTTTCACGCTCATTAAAAAAAAGCATTAAGAAAAGAGATTGGGTCGTAACTTTTAACCAAGACTTTGAGCATATTATTCAGCAGTGCTCAGACACTACGCATAGAAGTAAAAAAGAAGCTCAAGGCACTTGGATTACAAAAGAAATCATTGAGGCTTATATTAAGTTTCATCAAGCAGGCTATGCCTATTCAGTGGAAGTGAGACTTGAAGATAAAATTGTGGGTGGATTATATGGAGTTCAAATAGGCAATGCCTTTAGCGGAGAATCAATGTTTCATATTGAAACTGATGCCTCAAAGATCGCCATCATCTCACTGCTATATTTATTAAACTCTCACGCAATTCATTGGCTAGACACACAGATGGTAACTTCTGTTATTGGGGATCTAGGCGGAGTCGAGATTGAAAGAGATGATTTTATTAAAAACCTAAATCAACTTAAACATGCACCAAAGAAACTCAAACTTGATGAGATCAAACCCATTCATGTTCAGGATTTTATTTTAGGCTAAACGACTAAGAACTTTATCTTTTGACATCTCTTTGGCATCAATCACCCAAGAGGCTTCAGCGTGATCTGCTTGAGGAGCCTGATGACTCATTCGAATCGCATCAATAGGACAGACGTCTTGGCAAAGCCCACAAAGAACACATTTTAATATATCAAGTTTAAAGTCTTCAACAGTATCGTCACCTGCCGACTTCAAATCTAAAGCGTTCGTAGGACAATGCCCGATACAAAGTCCACAGGCATTACACTGAAGATCACCATCATTTTTTGTGGTTAAAATTGGCAAACCAACTTTTCTAGAAGCATCAGCTTCTAAGTATTTATGTGACTTAAAAAATGTCACCACAACTGTAAAAAGATATCTAAAACTAATCCATAAACCTTGGATAAAGCCACGTTTAAGGTAAAGTTTCTTTGAAAGTATCAATTCATCGCCTTTTGTTTAACTAACTCTATTATGCCCTCAAAGTTACCATTTTGTCGTGTCGGTAAAAGCTTATACTGAGACATCCAACTAATTCGCTCAACTTGTATGTCACAAGGTAATTGTCTCGCCTCACCAAAAGAGACAAATATAAGGTAACGGCAGCTTTTTTTGATCTTTTCAATAAACTCAAGACTATATCCCCAAAATGGCTCAACCAAAATAACGCCTTGAAGATCCGTTTCTATTGCCTCTATATTTTCAAAGCTTTTATTTTGAACTCTCTGCATAGGTTTATGCGAATCGACGAGATCAAACTCTTTGAGATTTAACATTTTAAGATTAAAAGTTTGATCGAGTTGCTGCCAGTATTCAACTTCTGATTGATAAAGATCAGTAGGTAAATAAACGGACCATTTTAATTTTTCAGGAATGTGCTCATCAACTTCTTCAAGATACAAAGGTATCGACGTCCCCGCATGATCGACTTTGAAAATCATCGAATTAAGCTTCCAAAAATCGATACTTTGCCACCATAGACGTCCTGCCTCACAGCTTTGATCGAGTGAATCTGCAGGGCTTCTAACATCGACAAAGCGCTGATCAATGGTTCTTGCATCTAATTGGCATTTTTTGTCACATCCAAGGCAATCAACACTAGACCATTGGCTACGTATTCCAATTCGCTTATCAAGCTCATGATAAATAGCTCCAGTAGGACACAGGTCTCTGTATTGACCTAAGTCAACAGGATCAACTTGAGATTTATTAAAGCTGACCTTTGTATATTTACCGCGAAACTTTTTTGAAAAAAGACCATCTTTAAATATCTTTTTTGAATAATCGACACATAAAGAACAATTAATACATCGGCCATGATCCAAGTGATAACCTCTGGCAATCTCTTGTGTTTCATTTTGAAAATCGCTTTTTTTCTCATTAGGAAATGATTGGTTATGATGTCTTGAAAACTTTTGTAATTGGCATAAACCGTTTTGGTGGCAGCGCTCACAATCGGTTGAGTGATCGTTAACTAATAACTCAAAATTAGAAGATTTAATTTGGATTAAGTCCTCATCCTCGGTAATGACCTCAATAGAGTCATTAACAAAATACTCGCATGAGCGAACAATTTTCCCATTAACTTTAACAAGACAAAGCTCACATCTTGCCGAGGAGATGATGGCAGGAGAATGGCAAAGTCCATATCCTTTAACACCGCTGTCATCTAAAAAAGTTTTTAGGTTTTCGACCTTTTGTGAGGTGTAAGACTTTCCGTCAATTTTGATTTCATTGTTTACCATGAAGGTCCTATACTTGCATTGATCGCAAGCTTAAAAAAGGAACACTTGGCAATTTCTTTAAGACCAATCAACTGAGACTTTTCCCAGTGCATGAGTCCACTCGTCGCATAACTACAACCTAAGCATGCTCCACAGCTTTGGTCCCCTACATAATAGGCCATTGCTCTTTTAGCAGCAGATGCTGCTTCATCAGTAAACCATTCCATGAGTGGATATTGAAAATCATGTAACTTAAATATTCCACTAGTTAACTCAAAATTTTGTTTTTTTACTTTATGCCAAGGAGTCCATTGACCTAAAACTCCTCCCCATCTAAACCATCCACCATTTATATTTGGCTGTAACCCCGTTTGTTCAAGAATATTTTCAATCATCGTTCCACCAGGAACTTCGACGACAACAGGCTTTTTAACGCTTCCAGAAATAGTGATAAGATAAGTTCCAGGTGTCGATTTTGTTCCAAAACTATTGAACTTCTGGGCCCCATTATATTCAATCCATCTCATGGCATAGAATTCTTCAGGACGATGAATATGAACAGGTAATCCTCCAAGGAATTCTTTTCGGTTTGGATATCCTGGGCGCTCTCCATGTAAACCTGCCAATAAAAAGTCATCTTGATCAAACATGGCATTTTTAGGTAATTTTATGTGG
This sequence comes from uncultured Halobacteriovorax sp., assembly GCA_964352405.1. Lineage (GTDB taxonomy): Bacteria > Bdellovibrionota > Bacteriovoracia > Bacteriovoracales > Bacteriovoracaceae > UBA4207. Next base: position 23,702 of record CAYGRY010000002.1, on the reverse strand, counting down.
TTAAAGTGAAATGACCAATTGCTTTTTTCACCCCAATAATTTTCTTGATGTGATTCCTCTAGAACTCGCTCGATACAAGAAGATAATTCCATATCGTCTATTGGTGTAATAATAAAGCCTTGATCAGCACCACTAGCCCTGGCCGCAAGTAGCATGCCTTCAATAAGGCCATGCGGGTCTTTTAAAATAAGACGTCTTTGATTAAACATTCCTGGCTCAACTGAAGCTAAGTTTGTTAATAACCCTCGCGATTTAGTCGCCGGCAGAACATAGCGATTCCAATACTGATCAAGAGATTTCCCAAAACGGGTTAAGAATAAACTTTTAGAGATTTCACTACCAGGCTCTAAACTCATCACTCGATCATAGCCACCATGACTTTTATAGACGTCGATAAAGTGAGCGGAATCTATATTTCGAAATGGTAAATAGATGGTAGAAAAATCCAAAATTACTCCTTGATGAGTCGTTCAACCCAAGAAGAGTCGTCACCTAGTTGTAGTTTTGAACCATATTGGCTGCAAGGAGCTTTGTCGCATTCATGCAAGCAAAGAACTGGCTTAATTTTTAATTGTTTTTCAGGAACCTTTACACTGTTAGCATCGACAAGTTTAGCAAAAATCCTCTCGCTACCTTTAGAGCGACATTGACCACCCATACAGATCGATACGACTTGATCTTTAGATAGGTTAAAGTCATCTTGGAAGAAGTTAATAAACTCATGAACAAGATTTTGATCTAAATCTAACTCATTAATCAGATTTGGAATATTGAGCTGATCAACATTTTTATTCTTTATGGCCAGCGACCACATTTCAAGAAAACTCCACCAATTTTGCTCTTGTAAACTCAACGATCAATCTCCCCTGAGATTGCATTAAGCGAAGATAAAATTGCCGTTGCACTTTCTAGGGAAACGTTTTCAATGGAGTCACAAAATGATTGGAAATGATAAAAGCTTGGTGCACGAACTCTCGTTCGATAAGGAGTGCCAGAGCCATCACTAATAATATAAAACCCTAGCTCACCGTTAGCACTTTCAATAAAGCTATAATATGAACCTGCATCAATTTTAGTTCCACTTTGGTAAAGATCGAAATGTTTTGCGTAATCAGCACTAGTTAATCGAAGTGATCCCGTCGTCTTTGCCAGTCTTGGATCATCTGTTTGCACAGCTCCACTAGGGATATGATCCAGAACCTGACTGACAATTTTAAGTGACTGTTGAATTTCTTCGACACGCACCAAGTAACGATCGTAAGGATCTCCATTAATTCCAAGAGGAACTTCAAACTCTACGTCTTGATAAAAATAATATGGTGAGTTTTTTCGAAGATCATAGTTGACGCCACAAGCACGCAGGCAAGGACCACTAAAACCCCACTCTATAGCTTGAGCGGCGTTCATTCCGCCCTCGCCGTGAAAGACAAGCCATGATGGGGCGCGATTTAGAATCGTTAATATTTCTTTTAATTCAACTTGAATCAAGTGAATCGCATCAAGGCATTTTGTAACCCAACCGATTGGAAGGTCGTAAACCATTCCACCAATACGAACAGATGAACCCATTAAGCGAGAGCCATTATACGAAACAAAGAGCGAACTCACATGACTTCTAATTCGATGAAAAATAACTGAAGCATCCCAAGCTCTTAAATCCTGTGCCATAGCAGCAAGACAAGTGGAATGATCTAAAACTCGTGAGAGTTCCATCATAATCATTCGAAGAGCCTGACACCGATCGGTCATTTCTATATCTAATGCATCTTCAACTGTTTTCGCCCAGGCAATAGCTCCCATCATAGGAGAAGAAAAATTCAATCTTTCGGCGTAAGGAATGAATTGTCCGTAAAGCTTTGATTCAGCAATTTTTTCAACACCTCTGTGTTGTAACCCAATCTCAACCAAGGCGCGCTTAACTTTATGTCCTAAAACCTCAGCACGAAGGATAAAGGTTCCTTGAATGGCAGGATGAGAAGGACTAAGGTCGATTACTTGACGACATAATCGTTCATCATCACTCACTTCAGGAAGCCAAGGAAATTCAGGCTTCTTAAAGACTAAGTCTTCAGGGCTCTTCGGTTGATATACCCAATCTTTTCGAAGTGGGAATCCATTCATCTGATCAGTTGTTAGTAGTTTTTTCGTTTTATGATTTTCAAAGTTTAAACCAAACATTTCAGCGATTTCACGCTCAGGCCATTTGGCATTTAACCAAAGATCCGAAAAACTCAACAAGCTTTCATCTTGATTAAGTTCAACATTAACGCAGAGTCGCTTATGCTCTTCAAGATGAAGTAAGTGATAAGAAATTGTAAATCTTTTTTCTCTCTTATTTGCCGAGAAATCTTTCAGATGATCAGTGGCAAAAATATCTAAGAGAAAAATAAATCCAAAGTCTTTTTTTAATAATTTGATAACGTCAAAAACGATCTGACTGTCTAGACTTACAACTAAATGCTCTCGAGATTCTTTAAAGGCTAGCGTTGGAAAGTTTTTATTAAGCGAATCAATTATTTTCACGATTGAACGCTCTCTTGCTGCAAGAGCCAGCTACTGATATTTCTCTTCATTCGTTGCCTGATAATATTAAAGCCTTCAGCTAATTGTTCAGGGCCAGGCGGACAACCAGGAACGTAGACATCGATAGGAAAATGCTGACTCATTCCCGGAAGAACGGAATAGCTATCAGCATAAAGACCGCCACTTGCGGCACAAGCACCGATACTCATCACCCATTTCGGCTCTTTTAATCTTGCATGAATTTCACTTAATATTGGCAACAGCTTCGTTGTTACAGAGCCGCCAAAAATCATCATATCGGCTTCTTCAGGTCTTACGCGTTGTGGACTTGATTGATTATCTGAGATGAGCACCGACGTATGAAAAGCGGCGGCATGCTCAAGAGAGCAACATGATAAACCAAATGGAAATACCCATGGTGAAGTATCTCTTGATTTTGCTTCAAGCCAGTTTAAAAAAGAATGACTTGAAGTCGTTAAAACTAAACGATCCAAAAGATCATTTGATAATGTCATATCTCGACCTTTTTTCTTCGACTCTGAAACTCTTCCAATTCACATCACTTGGAAAAATAAGAGTACGATCTTTTTCTAAAAATTTTGCTTCATCTTCATTGGTACAAACAAGTTCTTTACCATCTTCATGAATCCAGCCATAAATTTTTTCATGACTGCCGTTCGCTCCTGAATCGTAGCCAATAAATCTCATATGCGGACGCTTGGCGTTTCTCTCCCCACTCATCACGGTAACTGCCATATCGAAAGCCAAATCAAGCTCATCGACCGTGCAGTTTTTTTCGAATTTATTATCAAACAATCTTTTGCCATTAGATTTCTTTGGGTTTTCAACCCATGCTCTTCTCGAGCAACGATAAGACCAGCCTAAATCCTCTAACCCCATAAACAAATCGATGAAGGCAAAAAACCAAAAGCGCTCTTGATCTTTAGCAATACTGGCAGGTCTTACAAAACGCATACAAGTTTTGTAGCGCTTGCCGTAGTTTTGATGGAAAGCACCAAAAAATTTGGCAAAGTCATATTCACTACGACTTTTTTTAACTTCAAACTTTTTGTTTATGGCATCAGCTTGACGCTGTTCCCTGGTTAAATTTAAACGTTCTAAGTCAGAATATTCAACAAGCAACTCATCTGTTCCCGCTTTACCGCTTGAGAGCATCTCTTTTCGTTTATTAATCGCCTGCCTAACTCTTTGTGAACCTTGCCACAGATCTTCGTAAAGTAGATTACAACTTTTTGAAATACTTTTTTGTTCATCAAAACTTATTTGTCTGTTCTTTTTTAAAAAATATGAAAGTGCTCTATTAGCATCAATCTCACCGGTGATTCGATAAACTGGTTCTGGTTTTGTTCCGGCCAAGGTGACGCCAAAGCCATTTTGCATCCAAGCAAGTGATTCTTCCCAGTCCACTTTTGACTTTAAAGATGACAAATCCTGAACATCTTTAAATTTCGGATCTTGTGAATTTACAGCAACAAGTTGCATATTTGATAACCAACGCTCAGATGTAGCACATGGATAGTCTCTACAAACCTGCCTAATAACTCCCCCAACGATTCTTACACGATGAGCAAGTGCTTCACTGCTAGGTTGATCTAAATATTTCGCATCTCCAAAAACAAATGTTTGTTGAGGTTCACCTAATGCATCTAATGTTCTTGGAATTACGGCTATTGAAAATGGCGGAACTGATAAATCATCCTCAAAATTATTCCAGATATCTTTATGCTCGCAATAATATCGCTGACGATACAGAGAACCAGATCGAGTATCTAAGCCATAGCCGTGGGGCGATGCCGCAGGAGTTAAAATAATAACATTCACTGATTTGTCTTCAGGATGTGCAAATGGCGCAGGGTCAAAAAACAAGTGAGGCCCGACAGTACCATCAGGCTTAGCTTCTACGGTCTTAGGTTGCAGCTCGTTATAAACAGCTTTAATTTCTAGAGGCTTCTTTTCAACAATTTTATTTGAACTACAGCCGTAGCATAAAAAAAATATTGCTAAGGTTAATTGACAGAAACTACGAGTTTGGTCGAAAATCACGTTCATCCTTGAATCATCTTCCTGCCCGGGTGGTGAAATCGGTAGACACAAGGGATTTAAAATCCCTCGGAATTAATCATTCCGTACGAGTTCAAGTCTCGTCTCGGGCACCATACTTTCCCCTATATTTTCCGCAATTTAACAGTGAACTGTAAAGGAAAAGCCCACATTTATAAGTAAATAAATGCTTCGCACAAACATCAATTCTGACTGAAATAGATTAGTACTTTACTTAGATATGAATCGCACGATTCTCACTCGCCGCCATACAAGCTTCTTTGAAAGTCTCTGTATAGGTTGGGTGAGCATGACAAGTACGTGCAACATCTTCGGCCGAAGCTCTAAACTCCATGGCAAGAACGGCTTCAGCAATCATATCAGCACAACGAGCACCGACCATATGAACACCAAGGATCTCATCTGTTGAGGCATCCGCTAAGACCTTAATAAGCCCTTCACTTTCATTTGAAGCGCGTGCTCTACCAGATGCTTTATAAGGAAAACTTCCGACCTTATAAGCAATCCCCTGTTTCTTAAGCTCATCTTCTGTTGCACCAACAGCAGAGACTTCAGGCCAAGTATAAACAACGCCAGGAATGAGATTATAATTGATATGAGGTTTTTGTCCGGCGATAAGCTCGGCGACAAAAACACCTTCTTCTTCGGCCTTATGCGCTAGCATCGCGCCTTTGACCACATCACCGATGGCATAGATATTAGAAATATTTGTTCTTAAATGATCATCCGTTTTAACTCGTGAGCGTTCATCAAGCTGAACACCGGCCGCTTCTAAATTTAATCCTTCGACAAAAGGACGGCGACCAACAGCGACTAAACACATCTCTGCTTCAATGGTGATCTCTTCGCCCTTTTTTAAATTCTTTGCCACAACAACTGCTTTAGTCTTTGAACCTTTAGCACTTGAAACTGCATGACCTGTTAGAAGTTCAATTCCATCTTTTTTGAAAACCTTGGTTAGAACTTTTGATAAATCTTTATCCATGGTGCCAATTAAAGAGTCTGCGTATTCAACAATAGTTACTTTTGTTCCAAGACGAGCATAAACAGAAGCCATCTCACAACCAATCACTCCACCACCAATCACGACTAAACTTTTTGGCTGCTTATCTAAAAACAAAGCCTCAGTGGAAGTAATGACTGTTTTTTTATCAATTTCAATTCCTGGTAGCGTTGAAGGTTTTGAGCCAGTAGCAATGATAATATTTTTAGCTACGAGTACCGTCTCGCTCTTATCACCTTTAACTAAAACTTCGTTAGCGTTTTTAAAAGAGCCCATACCTTGATGAACATCAATCTTATTTTTCTTCATCAAGAAAGAAACACCACCGACATTATCGTTCACAACCGCTTTCACGCGATCTCTCATTTTTTTAAAGTCTAATTCAACCTTAGAGACTTTAATCCCGTGATCAGCATGAGTGTGAACGGTTTCATGATATCGTTCAGAAGAGTCAAGCCAAGCTTTTGAAGGAATACAACCGACGTTTAAACAAGTCCCACCTAAAGTTGAATATTTTTCAACAATGGCAGTTTTAAGGCCAAGCTGGGCACAACGAATGGCACAGACATAACCACCAGGACCTGAACCGATTACAACAACATCATATTCTTGTTTTGACATAAGTTATCCTTAAATTCCTAAAAGCATTTTGGCCGGATCTTCAATCATCTCTTTAACTGTTTTAAGAAATGTTACTGATTCTTTACCATCTATCACACGGTGATCGTAAGAAAGAGCAAGGTACATAACAGGATGAATAACGACTTGGCCTTTGTAAGCCACTGGACGCTCAACGATATTATGCATTCCAAGAATAGCCGATTGAGGAATATTTAAAATTGGAGTTGAAAGCATTGAACCGAATACACCACCATTAGTAATAGTGAATGTTCCACCCTGCATTTCATCAATAGTAAGCTTTCCATCGCGACCTTTTAGTGCAAGACGTTTAATCTCGCCTTCAATTTGTGCCATCGAAAGACTCTCAGCATTTTTTACAACAGGTACTACAAGCCCGCGTGGAGTTGAAACCGCAACGCCGACATCACAATAGTCATGATAAATAATATCGTCCCCATCAAGTTGGGCGTTCACTCCAGGAACTTGTTGAAGAGCTAAGCAACACGCTTTAGTGAAAAAGCTCATAAAGCCAAGACCGATGTCATGCTTTTTTTGAAATTCTTCTTTATAACGCTTACGTAATTCCATCACCTCGAACATGTCGACTTCATTAAAAGTCGTAAGCATGGCAGTAGAGTTTTTCGCTTCTGTTAATCTAGCAGCTATAGTTTTTCTTAAACGAGTCATTTTTTCAACGCGTTTAGTTCTAACAGCACCACCCGCAGCAACGGCTGGTTTAATATCTGCTGCAGGTTTTGAAGCTGCAGCAGCTTTAGCTGCTTGTGCGTTTTGAGCATCACCTTTAGTGATACGACCATCTTTACCAGTGCCACTGACTGCATCAGCTGAGACACCTTTTTCATCTAATATTTTTCTTGCTGCAGGCGAAGGAAAGTTTTTATCACCTGTTGAAGATGAAGCTGCTGGCGCGGAAGCTTTGCCTTCAGCTTTAGGAGCTTCAGCTTTTGGAGCCGCTTTTTTAGCTCCAGCACCTGGCTCAATTGTTGCGATAACGGCGCCGATTTTTAACTCATCACCTTCACTAGCTTTAAACGTAATGACACCTGCGGTCTCTGCAGGCAGTTCCATATTCGCTTTGTCTGATTCAATTTCACAAAGGTTATCACCTTCATCAACTTGATCACCATCAGCAACTAACCAACTGGCAAGGGTCACTTCTGTTACAGACTCTCCAATTTGTGGAATCTTAACTTCAATACTCATAGGGCTTCCTCATCATATTTTCTATAAAAATGCTTTCTTTAAAATTTCTTCTTGTTCTCTTTGGTGGACAGAAGCAAAACCTGTCGCCGGTGAAGCCGCACTTCTTCTGGAAACACATTCAAAGTTTCCAAAGAGTTCACGCCATCTCATCAGGAAAGTCCAAGCACCAATATTTAAAGGCTCTTCCTGTACCCAACGAAGATTTTTAGCGCCCTTATACTTTTTAAGGACAGCATCAATCTGTTTTTCAGGTAATGGGTAAATTTGCTCGAGTCTCACAATCGCGACATCGCTTCGATCTTCTTGGTTCTTTTTTTCTAGTAACTGATAATAAATCTTCCCAGTACACAACAATACCGTTTTAACTTTCTTAGGATCAGCTGCTTTATCATCGATCACTTCTTGAAATTGACCTTTAACAAGATCATCAATAGAAGAAGTCACGCGAGAATCTCTAAGCAGAGATTTTGGTGTGAAGACAATCAAAGGCTTTCTAAATTCCCATTTAATTTGTCTTCTAAGGGCGTGAAAGAAGTTAGCTGCTGTCGTACAGTTGGCAATAACTAAATTATCCTCTGCACATAACTGCAGAAAACGCTCCATTCTGGCCGATGAATGTTCTGGCCCCGCACCTTCATAGCCATGAGGTAAAAGCATAACGAGGTCGCACATTCTGCGCCATTTAGTTTCACCAGCACTAATGAACTGATCGATCATGATCTGTGCACCGTTGGCGAAATCACCAAACTGCGCTTCCCAAATATTGAGCGAGTGTGGGCTTCCTTGAGAGTAGCCATACTCGAATCCTAAAACGGCGTATTCAGATAAAAGTGAATTATAAATACTAAATTGACCTTGTTTTTCTTGAATATGATCCAGACCGCAGTAAGCTTCACTCGTCATTTCATCAAAAACTTTGGCGTGGCGGTGAGAAAAAGTTCCCCTGACGACATCTTGCCCAGAAAAACGAACACCGAAGCCTTCATTTAAAACTGTTCCGTAGGCCAACAGCTCGGCCATCGCCCAATCAACTGAATCGTTTGACCAAGAAGCCGCACGATCATCAAGAATTTTTTGAGCTTTTTTAAGAGTATTAAACCCTTCAGGAACTTTTGTCATGGCCGACATAATTTTATCGAGAACTTTACGATCAACCCCTGTGTTAACCTTTTCATCAAAGTCACCAGGTTTACTAAAACGTAATTTTTCCCACTCTTTGTGTGGACCTTTCTTACGATTTGGAAGCTCTTTTTGTTTCACATTATTTAAACGATCAGAAAGCAGATCTTTAAACTCTTTTTGCATTTGTTTAGCCAGGCTTTTAACTTCTGGATCCGCTGCAAGAAGTTTTTCAATATAAACTTCTCTTGGGTTCTTATGTTTTGCCACTAGACCATAAAGATGTGGTTGAGTGTACTTTGGCTCATCCCCTTCATTATGTCCGTGCTTTCTATAACAAACCATATCGACGAAAACATCTTTTTTAAATTTCTGTCTAAACTCGGTAGCCAATTCTACAGCGTACACTACGGCTTCTGGATCATCGCCGTTAACGTGAATGACTGGACAATCAAGCATCTTGGCGACACTTGTACAATAATATGAACTTCTTCCATCAACAAAGTCAGTGGTAAAACCAATTTGGTTGTTAATCACAAAATGGATGGAGCCACCTACTCTATATCCTGGAAGCTCACTCATTTGTAAGCATTCATAAACGATACCTTGTCCCGCAACGGCAGCATCACCATGAATAATAATTGGCAGAATTTTACTCTCATCACCATGATAAGCATGATCAATTTGAGCTCTGTTATAGCCCATGACCACTGGAGCAATAGCTTCAAGATGCGATGGGTTTGGTAAGATTTTAAGATAAACTTCATGGCCATCGGCTGATTCTTTAATTGAAGTGAAACCCATATGGTATTTCACATCACCGTCACCAGCTTGGGCTTTTTCTTCCATTGATCCGCCTTCAAACTCAGAGAAAATATACTCATAAGTTTTTCCGACGATATTCGCTAAAACGTTTAAGCGACCTCTATGGGCCATTCCAAAGACAAACTCTTTAGCACCGTGTTTTGCACCATGATTAATAATGGCATCAAGCGCAGGGATGGTCGTTTCACCACCTTCTAAAGAGAATCTTTTTTGTCCAATGAACTTACTTTGAAGAAAGTTTTCAAAAACATTGGCTTCATTTAGTTTTCTAAGAATTCTTTTTTTCTTTTCAAGTGGAAAGTTTAGATTCTTAGCTTCTGATTCATATTTTTCTCTAAACCAACGACGAACATCAGTATTGAGACAATGCATGTACTCAACACCAATTTTACCGCAGTAAATAGCGCGAAGGTGATCGAGGATTTCTCTTAGAGTTGAATTTTTTGCAAGGCCTACAAACTCAGAACACATAAATGGCTTATCAAGATCGTCTGTTGATAAGTCAAAATGATCAAAAGAGATTCTTGCATCACGATCTCTTCTTGGACGAATTGGGTTTGTGTCTGATACGAGATGTCCACGAGAGCGATAACTTTGAATTAAGCGAAAAACATTAAACTCTTTTCGCATTTTAGATTCATCAAATTCTCCACCAGACGATAGTCCTTGAAATTCGAAACCTTGAAAAAACATTTTCCAAGTTTCTTCAATCGAATCTGGATTTGATTTGTAGTCTTCATAGAGACCATCAATATAAGTAATGTCGGAGGCTGAAAGATGAGTAAAATCTTGTCGTTTCATCTTGTGAAATCCACTTCCCCAAATTTTGGGCATAAGAAGTTTAATAAACAATCCCTACTCGTCTTAAATCAATAAGAAAGTAGGCCAACTATGCGAGACTATAGGCTCAGGATAGCATTTAGTGAAGACTAAACTAAGTAGACGGCAACAACTGCAGCACAAGTTTTCTTAATATTTGGATCTAAAAATTACTGTTGAACGAGGTAGGTATGCCCAGCATCAATCTTGATCGGACTTTCGCAGTCATGACTTTCATCTTGAGCATTGCACTCAGTCTTTTTGTCACAAAAATTACAATCTTCACCCATGATCTTACCAAGACCACCGCAAGAACCTTTAAGCTCATTACCTTTAAATAAATATCCGACGCCCATGGCCGCCATGAAGATAAATAGAAAAACCAATGTAATAATAAAATATTCAGTCATCATTTCTTTTTAATATACCCAGAAAATTCAGGTGTCACCCACTCTGAATATTCTTCCTCGCCGCTATGATAGACAATAAACACAGGTAATTGATTATCTAGGGCAAACTTTTGCGCTCCCTCAAGCCCCATCGCTAAAAGCGCCGTCGCTAGCCCATCGGCTTGTGTGCAATCTCCACTTTTTTCGATCACAGACACACTTGCAATCGTACTGAGCGCTGGAGAACCAGTTCTAGGGTCTATAACGTGGGAATATCGTTTTCCATCAATCTCATAGAAGTTTCGATAATCACCAGATGTGGCAAGAGCAGCGTCCTTAAGAAGCACAATCTTCTGCACCGAATCAAAACCATTTGAGTCCGGTGATGTTATTCCTAATTGCCACTGAGTTTTGTCGGCTTTTAGTCCCTTGGCCCTAATCTCACCACCAATCTCAACCATATAACTTTCAATTCCATTAGTCTCAAGTACACGACCAACTTCATCAACTCCCCAGCCTTTAGCAATAGATGATAAATCTAATCTGACGTCGGCTTGGGTTTTTCGAATCATCGCTTCTGTGTCATGGACAATAATTTTCTTGTAGCCCACTCTATTCTTAGCCATTTCAATTTGTTGTGCGGTAGGTATGACTTTTGTCTTATTTTTTCCAAATCCCCATAGGTCCACCAAAGGACCAATTGTTGGATCATAGATACCATCGGTTTTATCTGCTAAAGCGATAGCAAGTTTAGTTACCCAAAGAAAACCAGGGGAAACTTTAAACCAACTATCTACCGTTTTTAGTTTATTGAATGTTTGTATTTCGCTTTGATCAATATAGGTCGACATCTCCATATTGATGGAATTGAGTTTGTCATTTACTACTTTTAAAAGCTCTTCGCTCTCAGGGGATTCTTTGGCCGGATAATATTTTATAGAAAATGTTGTCCCCATGGTTTTACCAAATAGGGACAATTGTTTAGGAGCTTCTGTTTTAGTACAAGATAGTAATAGAGCTAAAAGTGAAAGAATTTTTAGCATTTTATTCCTTTAGAAAAAGCCATGAAATTAATCATGGCTCGCGTCAGTTAGCCGCCGAAGTCATCCAGCATAATATCATCTCTTTCTACACCGAGAGAGAGAAGCATATTAATAACCGCTTGGTTCATCATTGGTGGACCACATAAGTAATATTCACAATCTTCTGGAGCTTCATGATTCTTTAAGTAGTTTTCATAAAGAACATTATGGATAAACCCAGTATCACCTTTCCAATCATCGCCCGGCTGAGGCTCTGAAAGTGCGCAATACCATTTAAAGTTTTCATTCTCAGCTTGAAGACCATCAAAATCTTCAACATAGAACATTTCTCTTTTAGATCTAGCACCGTACCAGAAAGTCATCTTTCTCTTTGTATTGATACGCTTAAGTTGATCAAAGATATGTGAACGCATTGGCGCCATACCTGCTCCACCACCAACAAAGATCATTTCTTTATCAGTGTCGCGAGCAAAGAACTCACCAAATGGGCCAGAAATAGTTGTTTTATCCCCTGGTTTTAAATCAAAGATATACGAAGACATTTTCCCAGGAGGAACGTTTGGAAGACGTGGAGGGGGTGAAGCAATACGCACGTTAAGCATAATGATCCCTTTCTCTTCAGGATAGTTAGCCATCGAGTAAGCTCTAATGACGTCTTCATCAGTATGACTTTTAAATTGCCAGATATTGAATTTATCCCAATCTTCATGAAAGCGTTCTTCAATCTTGAAATCTTTATAATCAATTGAAAGTCCACCCGGACGCTCAATTTGAATAAATCCACCAGCTCTAAATGGAACTTCCTCACCAGCTGGTAATTCAAGAATAAGCTCTTTAATAAATGTTGCAACGTTATGGTTAGAGCGAACTGTACACTCCCATTTTTTTACACCAAAAACTTCTTCAGGAACTTCAATCTTCATATCGGTTTTAACGGCAACCTGACATGAAAGACGACAGCCTTCTTTGGCTTCTCTTTTTGTAATATGAGACATTTCTGTTTCCAGAATATCGCCACCACCTGAGTGGATATGAACTTTACACTGTCCACACGTTCCGCCGCCACCGCAGGCAGAAGAAACGAACAGCTTTTGATCTGCTAAAATATTTAAAAGTTTGCCACCAGCGGCGACAGACACTGTTTTTTCTCCATTAATAACAAGCTCAACATTTCCACTTGAAACTAACTTGCTTTTCGCAACGAGAATAATACAGACCAAGGCCAAGATGACCGCGGTAAACATTGAGACGCCAAGGATGATTTCGTTCATACCGAATCCTATTAACTAATAATTAAAGTTGAATACCAGAAAAAGATAAAAAGCCTAAGGCCATTAGACCAACAGTGATAAAGGTAATACCTAAACCACGTAGACCTTCAGGAACATCGCTGTACTTCATCTTTTCTCTAATACCTGCAAGTGCCATAATAGCGAGGGCCCAACCAAGGCCAGAACCAAAGCCGTAAGTCACACTTTCTGCAAAATTATAATCACGCTCAACCATGAAAAGTGATCCACCTAAAATGGCACAGTTCACAGTAATGAGTGGAAGGAAAATCCCTAGAGCAGCATAGAGAGATGGCACATACTTATCTAAAGTCATTTCAAGAATTTGAACAATAGCGGCAATAACACCGATATAAGAAATCAAACCTAAGAAAGTTAGATCTGTATTTGGCATCCCGGCCCAAGCAAGAGCTCCACCTTTTAAAAGATTTGTATAAATAAGGTTGTTGGCCGGAACAGTAATCGTCTGCACAACGATAACTGCAATCCCCAAACCAATCGCTGTCTTAACCTTTTTTGAAACGGCAATAAAAGTACACATTCCAAGGAAGAAAGAAAGCGCCATGTTTTCAATAAAAATAGCGTTGGTTAAAATACTAAGATGATGTTGTAACATATTTGACTCTCTTAATTACTTTGTTCAATTTGATCTTTTTTCCAAGTACGCAGTACCCAGATAAAGATGCCGATTAAAAAGAAGGCACTTGGAGAAAGAAGCATAAGCCCGTTTCCTTGGTACCATCCGCCTTCATTTGTTAGAGGCATAATTGAAAAACCAAACAGTTTTCCAGAACCAAAAAGCTCTCTAAAAACACCAATAAAAATTAGAACTAATGAATAACCAATACCGTTTCCTAGACCATCAAGAAAACTCATGATCGGTCCATTTTTCATGGCATAGGCTTCAGCTCTTCCCATTACAATACAGTTTGTAATGATCAAACCAATATAAACAGACATACTTTTAGCAATGTCATAGACAAATGCTTTAAGAAGTTGGTCAGTTACAATTACCAGAGAAGCAATAACAGTCATCATCACAATGATACGAATCGCGCTTGGTACATGGTTTCTAATAATAGAGACACAAAAGTTTGAAACAGCAGTCACAAGTGTTACGGCGAGGGCCATAACCATGACTGATTCCATTTTAGTTGTAACAGCAAGAGCAGAACAAATCCCAAGGATCTGTAGAGCAATTGGGTTGTTGTCAAACATTGGACCGAAAAGGGTCTTTTTAATACTCATCCCCTCTCTCCTTATTGTGCCATTGAAACTGAATCATCCGTTGATTCAGTTTGAGATTGTTTAAAGCTATTTAAGTATTTTTTATAACCATTTTCACCAAACCAATAATTCACAAGGTTTTCAACACCAGCCGAAGTGATTGTTGCACCTGATAAACCATCAATCTGATGTTCAGAACCTGAAGCTGCCTGACCTTTAACAACATCTATGACTGGCTTGCCTTCATCGCTATAAATTTTCTTTCCAGGCCACAGCGCTTTCCATCTTGGGTTATCAACCTCTCCACCAAGACCAGGAGTTTCACCGTGCTGATAGAAGCCAATACCTTTAATAGTATTAACGTCACTAGATAAGGCCATGAATCCCCAAAGTGTTGACCATAATCCTTTGCCATGAATTGGCAAAATAATCATTTCGACATTTCCTTGTGGTTTATAAAAATAAACTTTTCCGTATTTGGCACGAGATTTAATCTTACCAATATCCAATGATGCAGGAATTGAAACAGACATCTTCGGATCTTTTGAAGCAGCAACTTGATCGTAAGATGCTGCATCAATATCAGTAACTTCTTCACCAGTTGCAAGATCGATTACTTTTGTCTCAATATTGGCAAAAGCAGCTTCAATTTCTGTTGCGCTTGGGTTTCCTTCCACCAGACCTGCGGCCATCAATAGATTTTTCTTAACGTCTAAAACTTTATTAGCTTCTTGCATAGGTCTTAAAGAAACAGCTGAGCCAGAAACTAGTACGGCACAAACTGCGCATAATAGAGTGGCGACAATAAATGTTTTGGCAATTGAATCATTATTCATACTGTCCTCCGCCTAAACTTTTGTGCGCGCTAAGCGACGTTTGATATTGCCCTGAGTGACAAACCAATCAATTAATGGAGCAAAAACGTTCGCAAATAAAATCGCGAGCATAATCCCTTCTGGATACGCTGGGTTGATGACACGAATAAGAATAGTCATCACACCAATAAGAATACCGTAAAACCATTGACCTTTATGAGTCATAGAAGCGGACACTGGATCCGTTGCCATGAAGACCGTACCGAAGGCAAAACCTCCAAGCACCAGATGCCAATACCATGGAACAGAGAACATAGGATTTGTCGTTGAGCCAATTGTATTAAGAAGGAAGCCAAAACCAACAGCTCCAATTAGAACTGAAAGCATGATTCTCCAAGAACCAATCCCACTTGAAATTAAGTAAACGGCTCCAAGCAATATTGCAATCGTTGAAGTTTCACCTAATGAGCCAGGAATCATTCCTAAAAATGCATCCATAAAACTAAACTGCGCCGTGACCGCAGAAATGCCACCTTGAGCAGCAACACCTAGAGCTGTGGCTGATGTGTAACCATCAACTGCAACCCATACTGCATCACCTGAAATTTGTGCAGGATAAGCAAAATACAAGAAGGCACGAGCAGTTAGAGCTGGGTTTAAAAAGTTTTTACCAGTTCCACCGAAGATTTCCTTACCAATAACAACACCAAAAATAATCCCAACAGCAACCTGCCATAAAGGAATAGTTGCAGGAAGAGTTAATGGATAAAGAAGACCTGTTACAAGAAAGCCTTCATTGATTTCATGCTTTCTGATACTTGAAAAAATTGCTTCGCAAATACCACCAGCAATATTCGTTACCAAAAAGATTGGAACAAAATAAAGCGCACCGTGCATGAAACACGCAAGGATATTTGAAGGATCGATTCCAAGCCCTATCATTGCAAGAATATCACCTCTCCAGCCAGTAGCTTGCTCAAGTCCTAATTGTGCAAGAGCAGTATTGGCTTGATGACCTGTATTCCACATAGCGAACATAATCGCTGGCATTAAAGCGAAAGCGACCGTGATCATTAACCTTTTAAGATCAAGTCCATCTCTTAAATGTGTTCTTCCCTCAGTCACTGAGTCTGGAGAATAGATGAAAGTGTCGATGGCTTCATAGAGAGGATATAGTCTTTCTAATTTTCCACCGTTAACAAAATGATGATGTTGTCCATCAAGAAACGTTCTAAGCGCTTTCATTATCCTTCCTTCTCGATGATATTGAGGCTTTGTCTTAAGACTGGACCAAAGTCAGTTTTACCAGGATCGGCATAAGTACATAGAGCTAAGTCTTCTTCATCTAACTCTAAAGCTCCAAGCTCTTGAGCTCCATCAGTATCTTGCGCCATTAATAGGCGAAGAAGCTGAGTTGGTAAGATATCAAGAGGCATGACTTTCTCGTAACTTCCTACAGGCACGATTGCTCTAGGAGAACCATTCGTATTTGTATCAAAGGCGAATTTCTTATTTGGAAATAGTTTTGAAATAAAAACACTCTTAATTGAGAATTTATCAAAACCTGGTGAATGCCAACCAAAGAATTCACGGTGACGCCCTTCTTCAAGAAGAGTGACTTGTTGATGAAATTTACCAAGGTAACAAAAAGGATTGTTAGCGGCGACGCGACCATTAAAAACTGATCCTGAAACACGACGAACATCGCCCGACTTCACTTCACCTTCTAATAGGTCACATAAACATGCACCTAGACGAGTTTTAACAAGACGAGGTTGAGTTGCCATTGGACCACAGACAGAAACAACTCTATCGACGTTAAGTTTGCCATCCGTGAAAAGCTTACCGATAGCAATAACGTCTTGATAACCAACATGCCAAACAACTTTCTTAGCACCAACTGGATCTAAAAAGTGGATATGTGTTCCAACGTTTCCTGCAGGGTGAACGCCAGAGAATTCTTGTTTTTCAATATTGCCTTCACTTGGAACTTCAATATGACTGCCACCGCGAACACAAACAAATGTTTTCCCATCCGTAAGTGTTGAAAGCTTCTTAATGCCTAAAGCAAAAGCTTCAGCGTTATCTTTAATAACGACTTCAGGATATGCCGCTAATGGGTTTGTATCGATTGCAGTAATAAAAATTGAGTGAGGCTTAGTGCCTGGTGTAGCTGACTTTGAAAATGGGCGAGTTCGTAGAGATGTCCACAGACCAGATTCAATTAAAAGTCCCTCAACATCGTCTTTCGATTTTGTAAAAGTAACTTGATCCATTCCATCGCCATCAATTTCAATTACTAGATTTTGAAAAACACGTTTTTCACCTCTAGTAACCGATTTAACAGTTCCAGATGCTGGAGCAGTATAAATAACTCCAGGAACTTTTTTACACTCAAAAACTGGCTGACCAAGTTTAACTTTGTCGCCTTCTTTAACGAGCATAGATGGTTTCATACCAACATAATCAGGACCTAAGAGTGCAACAGTTTTTACCGCGCGTCCTTTTTCGATGGCTTGTTTCGGATGACCTAAGATGGGCAGATCAAGACCCTTTTTAATTTTGTGGATCATGGCAATACCAAAAACCTGGTTGAAGGTTTGTAACAAATTTTGAATCGTAATTTAGGCAAAAAATAACAGATTGTCCGTATAATGACATCAGGAATTTTAGATACTTGTCTAAGTTTTTTAACGTGTTGCAACTCAATTATTTTTAGCGACCACAACATTTTTTGTACTTTTTCCCAGAGCCACATGAGCATGGGTCATTGCGTCCAACTTTTAATTCAGACCTTTTAATTGGCGTGTGAAATACCTCACCATCGACGTAGTACCACTTTCCGTCATTTTTTTCGAAATGAGATAGTTCGTGGTGATCAAAGTGTTGTCCTTTAATTTCATATGCAGCGCAAAATTCTACATGACCTTTTGTTTCAGGCTCTTCCTCATCTGAGAAAGCTTCCATGATTTCCAGTCCAGTCCATGTCGAACTATCTGCCCAAGATTTCATGCCATCGATATCAAACTCTTCGCGGTGTTCTGGATGAAGAGAATCATGCAAGAACTGTACTTCGCTTTTAGCAAAGGCTGAGTAGCGAGCGCGCATTAATTTTTCAGGAAATTCTGGCCAAGCTTTACCAGAGTGATAAGGAGCACAACAATCAGTGTAAGTACTACCTGATGCACATGGACATTTCTGAGACATAAATCTTCCTTATATTCTATAGAGCAGGTCGGATAGCTCTGTATTTTCTTCATTAAAATGATTTTTTGACTCCCAGATTCTACTCGAGACCAAGGTGAAATGGGGAGCTAAAAGTTTTAAATATTCTGTTCTCGATCGACGTATCGCTAAATCATCATAAAAGTGCAAATCTTCAATCTGTTTATTAAGCTCAATATCAGTAGGAACCGTTAGATAAAGATAGCGAAACATACGTGCCATAATCGGCAGACAAACTTTAATTTCCTGGTCACTAAGATACTGAAAAACAGAAGTACACATTCCTAGATCAAAGAATCTCGCATCAGCCGGCTGCTTTTGCGCCCATGTCTTAAGATCAGTGCAATCGAGTTTCATTTTTGAGTAAGGCAGCTTTGAAATTCGTGCCCCACCCTTTTTATAGGCTGGTTCAGATGGCTCGAGCCCATGAAAGCGCCAAGGCTTAAACTTTCTAATAACAGCGGAGCTTAAATGACCAAGTCCAAAGCCAAGATCAATAACACTATTAATCTCAACGCCTTCAAGCTCAAAATAACTTTTTAAGTAATTCGCATGGTTTTTTGCATTACCGATTCCATCCATCTCTTTAGGCTCGGCGTAGTTTTTATCCCAATAGCTTTGATCAAATCCATCGGCACCTTTCATATCGATTTCATCCCATTCAAAATGAATCTCGTTGTCCAAAATCCAGTTATTAATCTAAAAATATTTAAAGCAATGAGTCCTAACCATATCGAAAAAAGACCTGATCCAAAATAAGCAATGGGAAAAAAGACAAAGATAGCTCCAATTAGCATCCAACGTCTGACCCATTTAAATCCACCGCTATCACCTAATCCAAACAAAATTCCATCATAAACAAAGGCTAAAGCATTTGGAATTTGAGAAATCGCTATAAGCCACCATAAAGATCTTAAATGGTTTAGCACTAAGGCATCATCAGTAAATATCTGTTGTGTTTGTTGATCAAAGAAAAAATAGATAAATGAGAAGATAGCACCAAGACAGCCGCCCAGAACTAAAACTCTTTTGATGAGTAACCTAAGAGCTGAAGTCTTAAATTCTTTAGAATACTCTGAGCCTTTAATATTAGCAGTGATGGCAATTCCATCAATAAAGAAAGAGACAAAAAGCCAGGCTTGTAAAAGAATTTGGTGAGCTGCGAGATTGACTTCACCAAGCTGAGTTGCAAATCTTGCGGCCAAGAATAATGAGCCCGTAATAGCAGCAGATCTGCCAAACAAATCCAGAGAATTTTTGCCAAAGCTTAACCATTGCTCAAGTGGTGGTGTTTTAAAAAACCCATCGCGCACTTTTTCATTCATCGCTAAGGCCACTAAGGTAATAATTGTCCCGACAATATTCGATATAACTGTACCAAGAGCTGCGCCATTGATACCCATCTCAAATTGGTAAAGAAATAACCAGGTAAAAAAGATATTTATAGTGGTTGTGAAAAGTACAAACCACAGTGCTGTTCCTACTTTAGATAAGCCTCTAAGAATTGAAAGTGCTGTCATATAAAGAATGGCAGCTGGATGTCCGTATACACGTACGAGAAAATATTGATCGATAATTTCAAACTGACTTTGCTCGGCACCTACGAGTTGGTAAAGATTGAATCGAAATACATATAAGAATAGACAAGTTAAAAGGCTGACAATTATAGCGATACTAAAACTTACATTCGCTCTTGAACCAAGTGGAATATTTTTGGCAGAAGCAATCGCTTGAGTGGAAGCATGAATTAGAAAGTTAAACATCCACGTAAAGCTGGAGAGGATTGTCGTTCCAATGGCTAAAGCGGCTAATAAAGAGGTATCGAGATGTCCAACAAGAGCAGTATCAACCACACTTGCTAGCGGCTCCAATAGTGAAGCCGCAATCGAAGGCAAAGAGAATAATAGGATCTCTAACAAGACTTAGGCAGACATTGGTTGAAATACTGCCAACCAAATAGCAACTGAAACAAAGCTCATGAGAATACCAAAAGCAAGGTGACGATGAGCTCTCATACGCTTTGCAGCGATTGGAGCGAAAGCTGCTGCAATAAGCCAAATCGCAACTTTTGCTTTAATCCAAGTTGGCCACCCTTCTGTATGACTAACACCAAGTCTAGCCATCAAACCCATGCCAGCAACGAAAATCAAGAAACTTACGATTCCAGTCAAGATTTTCCAAAACTTACTAACGGGATCAGCATACAGCATGATCGCTGCGCCAGAAACAAACAGAACAACAAAGATGATATGGAGTAATTTGTAAACTTCATAAGGCACAGAAAACCTCGCTGGTTAAATTTTAAAATAAAGATACAATACTGTTATGGAAAGGCTCAAGCAACTCATTCTTCGCGGCGATAAAATCCTTCGAGGAAGCTATAACTACTATCGTTTTAATAATATCTACTCAGAAGAAACATTTGAGGTCTACCGCGATCGCCAGGACTTCTCTATGTCCTTCTACGCTGATATTCACTCGCGCGTTGCTACAGGCGAACTCTTAACAGTTAATGTCGATGTTAAGCTCAATAAAGAGTTTGTTCCAACATATGTCAAAGTTGACAGATCCCTTGGAAAAGACTTTGCCACAGAGACTTATACGTACCAAAAAGCAACATCGACCGTTCACTATACTTTTGATACAGCAAACGAGAGCCATGAAGCGCAAATCCCTATTAGTTCAAAATTCCATGTCGCCACACCAGCTGCTTGCTCAAGCATGGTTTATTTAAAATCCAAAAAAGAAGATACGACTTCAAAAAATTTATACCATCTCATTCAAACAGATAATAAATGGAAGTATGAAGCCGTGCCTCAAGTGAAAATCATCGCCATGCAAAGAGTTGGTACAGGAACTGAAAACGTTGTTATTGATGGTCACTCTGTACAAGCAACACAATACAGACTTTTTGAAGATAATAATGACATCGTCGATAATCCCGAAGCATTGAAAGTTCATATTTCAAAGCATGCCACCATTCCTTATATAATTAAGAGTGATGATGGCACGAGAATTCAAATCAAATTTTTAAATGATCTTGATAGAGATTAGTTTTTCGTATTTTCTAAAACAAACTCTTTAATCGACTCACAAGCTTCTTTTACGTTCGTTCTACGAATCTTATAAGGTTCCATAAGCTTTAAAAGGGTTTGCATGGTTCTTCCCTTCCAACCCTTCACTCTAGAATCAACCACAATCACTCCACCAAAATCACTTTCAGTTCGAAGTAATCGACCTAGTTTTTGATGCAGACTTCGTGTTCGATGGGCCAAGTAATAATCAGTGAAAGCATTACCTAAACCTGCTTCATAGAAGTCTTGGCGTTTATCGATCACTAAATCTTTTCTAAGGTCAGGAATTTTATCAACAAAAACAAATTGCAAGGCTTCACCAGGAATATCAATCCCTTCACCAAAGCTTTCCATCCCAACTAAAATTCCTGATGGGGCACGCTTAAACTCTTCAACAACATTGTTTCCCATGCCTTGAACGAAAACCGGTATCTCACCATCAAAGGCTTTTAGTAAAAGTTCACAGGCAATATCAAAGCGAGCCTTAGCTGAAAACAATAATAGACTTCGCCCACCAAGATCACGAATCAGTGGAATAATATCTTTTAAAACCGTTGGCACAAATCCTGGTTCATAAAGCTTAGGCACATCATCACATAAGAAAACACGTGTACGATTTTCATAATCATACGGCGCAGGTAAAAAGAAGCCTTGTTTAAATCTTCGATCGGACTCTAAGTAAGAGTAACCTGTTGCCCACTCAACACCTTTTGCTCCCATATCACCTTTGGCATTTCCAAGAGTGGCCGAAGTAAAGACAACGGCAGCAGAGGTTTGCAAAAGATTATCGTGAACAGCACGACCAACATCAATTGGTGCGGCACTAAAGATATAACCGTAACGATCGTGAAAACGCATGGAATGAGCGTATCCCTCTTTATGGCTTATTATTGTATCAAGTGCACCCAAGATATCTTGAACTTGCCCGACAAAAGATTCAAAACGAGTAAAGGCTTGGGCCTGGTTATCGTTTTCCATATCCTTACTTTCCCACATCATAGAATATGGCAGTAAAACATCATTAAAATGGGCCAGAATATTTTTAACTGAATCTAAATGATTAAAGATTGAAGTACCGAGCACATCAGATTGGGTTCGCCCTCCAACCATTGGAAGTTCATTCCAAAATTGATCGGTAAATCTTGAAGATGTCTTTTTAAAATATCTCTCAACTAAATCGCGAAGGCCAAGCGTGTGATCTTGCAGCATCACCATGGTTTGCTGTGAAGACTCTCTAATCGAATTAATCTTTGGCGTACTAGATCCGTGTTCAGCTTCAAATTGAGCTAATAAATAATAAAGAGACCCTGTTCCTTGTCCATTTTGAAGGTTTTTCATGAGCGAGTTCATGGCATCTTCATCAACTTCATGGGTAAAGGCACGAGTGGTTTCTTCTTCAATTTTGTGAGCTTCATCCACCACAATATGAGCAGGTCTTGGAAATCCTCTAGGCCATGAGAACATCAGCGCATGATTTCCAACAACGATATCAGCCTCTCTAGCTTCTCTTAAGCCACCTAGATATGAGCATTCTGTTTTAAAAGGACATTTACTGCCTGCACATGCTCTAAAATCAACGGCGAGTTCTTTTTCTTTGCTAGCAAATTTTTCAAACTTAATCTTAAACATATACGGAAGATCAGCTCTTAGAATCTTATCGTCCCCTGTCACGCGTGAATTATAGAAAAAAACCATTTCAAAATAGAAATTGGTAAAGCGAGACTGAAAGTCCTGCTCTTTTAAAAGTGAGTCATCATCATCTTGTCTAAAAAGAAGTTCACAAAGATGATTATTACTTCCCACTAATCTTTTAATTTTCAGCTTATCTTCAGAAAGGCCTAGAATTTTTCTAAGCTGAGGCACATCTTTGCTCATACATTGATGTTGTAGAGTTTAAGATCCACTTGAAATAAGAACTTGTTTCTTTTCGGACAAACTAAAAAGGGCCGATGGCACAAGATAACCAACCGTTTTACCGGTTCCTGTTGGTGCCTGGACTAAAGCATGGACACTATTTTTAAAACACTGCCCTACTCTTAAAGAAAGTTCTTCTTGAGCTGGACGATAAATATAGCCGGGGAATATTTCACGAAGCCTATCTTCGCCGCGAAAAACTTCTTTGATGCGCTCGCCATCAAATGAAAAATCGTAACGAGGTGTAAAGTCATTCGTTTCAATAAGATCTGCTTTTTTAAAGGCTAACTCAAATGCAGCATCTAGATCAAAATCAATCGCTTCAGCGATATCTTTAAGATCGATTAAATCTAAATTCAAGAATTTATAAAACCAATTTTTTTCAAAATTATGTTTAACAGCACCGGCAAGAACAGCTTGAAAACGTTCTGGATCTTTTCTGGCATGATAAACGGCCAAAAGTATGACCTTAAGAAGATCTCTAGAGTCAGAAAGACCTCTATGCTCTTC
>CAYGRY010000001.1:0-169261 GCA_964352405.1 uncultured Halobacteriovorax sp. | reverse complement strand
GGTGAGTAAGGAACGTCCCAAAGTTGCTCTATAATGACTTCCTTTCTAAGTGGGGTCTGTGAATACTTAAGGATATTAACGAACTTGTAGGTATTCGAGCCCTTTTTAAAAGGGTTAAGTGAGATGTCCGAATTTTTAGACTTTAAATACTGATAGAACTGTGAAAAATGACAATGATAATCACCAATATCTTTATAACGAAATTCTGGTAGGTATTTATCGGGATTGGCTTTAACTAGCTCAAGCCAGGATTGATGGGCAATTTCTGGATCTCCGTCTTGTAAATATATTAGAGAATTCCAAAGGTAAAAATATTCACTTTGTTTTGGAAAGTCATCTGGCAGCGACTTTAATTTCGTTTTTGATTTTAAAGAGACAGTAACTTGGTATTCATAGTTGATTCGAAAGCGCGTTAGGGTCTTATTGCTTTTAACTAATCCATAATAAATTTCTAAAGCTTCATTAAAACGATGAAGTCGAAATAAGATGTCCGCCTCTAAGTTCAAGAAAGCTGTCTTATTGCTATACTCGCTATTACTTTTGGTGATTTGCTGAATAATTTCTAAGGCATCATCAAACTTACCAACTTTGGCTAAGTAACTAACTTTGGCCCTTATCAATGAATTTTTATTTTCTTTAGTTTTGATATAATCGTGTGCCTTTTGCCAATTATATTCAAATAGTTCTTCAAGGCTAAGTCTTGAGTAGTTAATACATAGGTTGAGATAACTAACAAAGAGTCCTTCATTATCAGATAACTCGTGATAGAGATTAATTGCCTTTTGATTACATACGGCGGCACTTTGGTAACTAGATAGTTTATCGTAAATTGAAGAGAGAACATTTTCTTTTTGCGCTTGAAGAAATTTATTCGTAGGCTTGTGAGGAAGCAGAAGCTCTTTCGCCTCATCAGTTTTTCCTTCTAGATTTAATAGCCTAGCTTTAATAAGTGTTCGTTCACTGTGAGTTAGTAAACTCTTCGATAGAAATTGATTCAGCTTTTTCATATCCCTTTTTAAATAAAGGGAGACGGCTTGATTGTAGTGATTAAACTCAGAACTTTGTCTCATATAATGACTTTAATGTAATTATAGATATTTACAACGATATATGTAAAAAATATATGTCAGAAAGTCAGAATTTGGTCATGTTGCGAGACATCACTCTTTTGTAAAACCTGCACAAGGAAATCAACTAACGTAGGGAGTAATTATGTTTTTAAAATCGTTAATGTTAATGGCATTACCCATGATGGTCAGTGCAACCGTTATTAACTCAAACATCGGAAAAGGTATTTCATCGTTTGATCAAAATGCAGGGCTTAAGGATCGCTGTATTAACTTAACCCAAGAGGAAGTATTCAGTGAAGATGTTCGCGCCACTTCATACTCGTTACTCCTTGTAAAAAATAAAGAAGAGCTTTATGACAAAATTTCAACTTCGGTTTCCGCCGAGGGAAGTTATGGAGTCTTTGGGGCTAAGGCTAAGGCAAGTTTCGTTAAAGAAATTAAATGGAACTATAATAGTAATTATATTCTTGTTAAGGCGACCCGAATTACAACAAGAGAATCAATTTCAGCAAAAAATATTTTATTGAGCCAAAATTCTAAGAACTTATTTTTAGATTCAAAATTTAGCTTTCTAGAATCTTGTGGAAATTCTTTTGCTAATACCATTGAATTTGGAGGAGAGATCTACGGTGTCATCGAGATTACAGCAACAAGTTATACTGAAAAACAAGATATTGAAAGTTCGCTGGAAGCTTCTGGTAGCTTTACCGGTGGCAGTGCTTCAGGAAGTGCGGATTATAAAAGAACAATTCGAAAATTAACTGAAACTTACCGTGCCAAGGTTAATATAAGACATACTGGTGGGCGTGTTATTGAAATACCAAGTACTGTTGAAGGACTACTTGATCTAAGCTCAAAAATTGAAGAGATTACTGATTCAAATCCAGTGGCAGTGGCGATTTCAACGCGAGATTATTCGACTCTTGCTAACTACGTCCATGATGATGTGAACTATGAAACAATGGTGAGACAGTCAACGATTGATTATGCTGAAGGTAAATTAAAACAAGCTCGCCAAACGTATGCACAACTTTTAACTGTGATGGAATTTCCACGCCTGTTTAAAAACTACAGTATGGATTACGTTAAATTAAAACTTGGCTACCTTGATTTAAAAATTGTTGAGCTTAAAGAATTTATCGCAAAGTCATATAGTTTTTTAAATGATGTTGACCCTTCGCAAATTAATATTGATTTAGATATTCAAATTCCAGTAAGAAGAACAACCATTCTTGGTAGAGTTAAACCAATTGATATCAAATGCGATATGAAGAGATCACAAATATGTGGCGTTGAAAGCTACAAAGATATTAGATCATCTGCTTGTAATGTGAATGGTGTTAATGAAGGAACTGGCCCATCATGTGGAACTGTTTATAACACAAAAGCTTCAGAAGCTTGCGGTGTAAAATTATACAATCAATCAGCCGGAGCTGTTTGTGGTGTCGCTCAGTACAAAAGTTGTCATCATGATGATTGTGGCAAAAGACCATTTCCTCATGGAGGTCGTAGGCAGTGTCGTACACGTGCATGTGGAGTTGAGTCTTATAACTCTTGCCGTGACCAAAGCTTTGGAGTTCAAGAGTTTAATATATGTGCGGCACCTGAACATGGTGTAGAGAAGTACTTAACTTGCCAGCATAAGGACTTTGGTTATAACTTTCAATCTTGTCAGCACCTAAGTCATGGTCCAGCTGAGTTTAACGTTTGTGAAGTGGCCCAAATCGGGAAGCAAGAAGCATTCTGTCCAAACTAATAGATAGTATCATCGCAACCTCTAGAAATAACTGGAGGTTGCATTTCTTTTCGTTTGTCTAAGTCAATTCTTTGTAAACTTTACCTAAAAAGAGAACCATAATCTTGCCTAAGTCTCTCTCAAAATATAATTGGCTATAATCTTTTTTGTTGGGGAGCAGATTGATGAGAAGTTTTCTTAGGTTCCTAATTGTACTATTACTAATTCCAGTTACGGCCTATTCGAGTACGGTTAAAAAGGCTTATTTAGAATTCTATAATTCGTCGAAGATTAGCTCGAATCATTGTGGTCGAAATATTCATGAATTTATAAAATACTTAGATGATAAGAATATTAGCTATAAGTCTGGCTATGTCGTTTCAATTCATGACGATTTTTTGCAACTTAATCATTTTGATGCAAGATGGGGGAGTAAAGAAAGATATAGCAACGGGGATTCGTATTTTCGTTCTAATTGGTACTTTCACGTTTTTGCAGTGATTGATGGAATAGCTTACGACTTTTCACAAAGAGACCAAAAAACACAAAAACTATATGATTATTTAACAACAGCTTATATACCAAAATTAAAAACAGAGAATATATTTTTTCAAGGTGTGATAGATGAAGATAAAGCTTTTGGATCCCAGTTAAACAGAAAAATGAATATCTATAAATTAAATGATTATATGAAGAACTATGGCCCCGCTTATTATACAGGTACGTTTATTGAACTATTTAATAGTGCTCAAGAAGTTAGTATGATTTCGTCTCTTTATCGTGATGGAAGTTATGATATCGACTACCAAGATAAAATTAGAAATAGTGACAACTCAATAACCATTACTTATCCCATGGTGAATAAGGGGGATGGTTTTCTACCTTTAATCGCCGATGCTAGCAAAGCATGTCGTGCCTTTGGCTACTTTGGAGCATTATCAAATAAAACGAAATTTGATGTTACCGATAATAAGAAGATGTACAAAATGTACTCATCACTTGCACCTAGCAACTATTTTGATATCTCAAGTAATGATATAAGAGTCAGTTTTAATGAGACTAAAACAGTTGGAGGAGTTCGTAATCAGCCCTTGCTCCATTTTGCTTCTTCAATTACTTGTACAGATCTACATTCAGTTTTTGAGAGCGACAGTCTAGACTAATTTGAATATCCAGATTTTTTGCTCGGACATTTTTTTATTTAATAAATCGTAAATAATTACGATAAGTTATTTAAATTAGATGTATAAAAGGGTTGGAATTGTCACAAGACGATAACAGACTTACAAAAAAAAATAAGCTAGATGAACTTAATAGATCACTAGAGCTTCTTAATAGCATTCAAGACAATGCTGCCCATGCTATTATCTCAGGTAGTGTAGATGGAACTATCACTAGTTTTAATCGTAAGGCCGAACAGATGCTTGGCTATCAAGCGATTGAACTTGTTGGAAAGCAAACTCCTGCCATTTTTCATGATTTAGATGAAGTTATTTCAAGATCAAAAGAATTTAGTAAGAAACTTGGCTATGAAGTTGAAGCTGGCTATGAAACTTTCATCTGTCACTCCAAAATGAATCTAAAAAATGAATTTGAATGGACATATATTCATAAGGACGGAAAAAAGTTTCCGGTTTTACTTTCAATAACAGCTATTCGAGATAATGAAAGCGCGATTATTGGTTATCTTGGTATTGCTCAGGACCTCTCTGAGCAAAAAATTTTACAAAACGAACTTGTTAAAAAAAATAATGAGCTAGAACTTGCTCAAGCAATTGCAAAAATGGGTTCGTGGAGTTTTGATGTAAATGAAGGGAGAATTATTTGGTCAAAGCAAATGTTCGAAATTTTTCCTGAAGACATTCATAAAGGTGAGCCGGCATTTGAAGCGCATAAAAAAACGATCCACCCAAAAGATGTTAGCTTTTGGGAGGAAACGGTTAGCGCTTGCATGAATGATGGAGCTCCTTATGTGATGAGGTTTAGAACATATAAAAAAGAGAATCCACAAGAAGTCGTTTGGGTAGAAGCAAGAGGTCAAGGTGTTGTTGAAAATGGAAAAGTTTCTTCAATATCTGGTACGTGCCAAGATATTACAATTCATGTTTTAAGAGAGGAAGAGCTAGAAAGTAAGGCTGAAGCACTTAAGAAAGCTGAGCATGCTAAATCAGAGTTCTTGGCTAATATGTCCCATGAGATACGAACACCAATGAATGGCATTATTGGAATGCTTGATATACTTGGGGATACCGAATTGACTATGGCCCAAAAGGATATGTTAAATACGATCGCCATTAGTAGTGATGCACTACTTGGAATTATTAGTGATGTTCTTGATTTAAGTAAAATTGAGTCAGGTAAGCTTGATCTTGAAAAAGTTTCATTTAATGTTAATCAGTTACTCGAAAATACCTCAAGGTTGATGCAAGAAAGAGCCAGTGCCAATGGAACGACAATTCAACTGGTACCAATCGATCAAGAGCCACTTTGGTACATTGGTGATGAGGGACGAATAAGACAGATACTGGTTAATTTTATTTCGAATGCCGTAAAATTTACTGTTAATGGTCGAGTAAAAATTGGTTGCAAGCTTTTAGCTGGAAGCACCGATGCTGCACGCTTAAAGTTCTATGTAGAAGATAATGGAATTGGTATTCAGGAAGAACATAAGCAAAAGCTTTTCCATGCTTTTGAACAAGCTGACTCATCTATAACTCGCAAATATGGCGGTACCGGATTGGGACTTTCTATTTGCGCCAAGCTAGCTTCCTTGATGGGGGGAAGAGTCGGTTGCGAAAGTAATCTTGGGGAAGGTTCGACATTTTATTTTGAGTTGAATTTGAAAAAAGGACCAGAGATTGCAGCTACTATTAAGGAAAAACATAGTAGTGAACTTTTGGCTAAGACTTGTCCTCACAAAATACTTTTAGCAGAAGACAACGTTATCAATCAAAAAGTTGCAGTCATGATTCTAGAAAAATTAGGATATGAATGTGATATCGCGAATAATGGCCTAGAGGTCTTAGAAATAATAAAAGAAAAATCTATCGATCACTACAGCATCATCCTGATGGATGTTCAGATGCCAGAAATGGATGGTGTTTCAACGACACAAAAGATCCTCGAAATTTGGGGAGATAGAGCCCCTAACATCATAGCATTAACGGCTAATGCTTTTAATACAGATAAAGAGAATTGCTTAAATGCAGGAATGATTGATTATCTAAGTAAGCCCCTTAAGGTTCAGTCTCTAAGAGAGATTCTTGTTAAACACTCACAAAAGAAGAAATGAGGAAAGTTGACCAAGTTTTGTTTGACGCAATGGCGTAGAGTTTTAACTAGCTTGTAAAACCTTGTTCAAATAAAAACTCTAAAACATCCTTTGAATATTTCTGATGGGATTCCTTTGTATATTTCACTTTTGTGTAAACTTGTGCAAGATTTTCTGCTTGATATTGCTCAATCATCTTTTTAAGCTCAGGATCCGATTTGTATCTTTTCATTCCCGAAATTTCTTTTTCTTTGTAATGCTCTAAAATATCTTTAGACGTATAGTCTTGATAGGTGTTTGCATGGACAATCGCTTTTAGCGGAAGGCGATCGCGAAGAGCTGGTGACTCGTCTGGATATCCTAAAGAAAATCCAACAACAGGCACTACATGTTTTGGAAGTTTTAAAACTCTCGAAATGTCCTTGTTGGAAGCAAGCGTTGTTCCCATATAACAAATTCCCAGGCCTTCTGCTTCAGCGGCTAAAGCAACATTTTGAGAAACTAGGGTTGCATCAATCATCCCAATTAAAAAACTCATCAAATTATCAAAGTTTTCAGGAGCATCATTTAATGCAAGCCATTTTCTCATACGATTAAAGTCAGCACAAAATGTTACTAGAACCGGAGCGTCTAAAACCATAGATTGTTCAAAGTGTAGAGGGAACAGTTCTTTCTTCACTGAAAGGTCAGTCGTTACAATAATTGAATATGGTTGCATATTTCCCGAACTAGAAGCCCTCGTACCTGCTTCAAGAATACGATTCAAAACTTCTTCTGGTACTTTTTGACTTTTATACTTTCTAATTGATCTGTGAGAAAAAATAGATTCATAAAATGTGTTCATTTTCTAATCCCTTGAAATTGACCAAGTAGATTTCTCTTGGGCAATGTAAATGCTTTTCCTTCAAATATATTTGGATCAGTAAAGCGTCCTTCAAATATCGCATCATAAGACTCATTGCCTTCATTTACGTTGATAACAAATGAAAATATACCTGTGTCGTAGATTAGATTGGTAACATTAGATTCAAAAGAGCCTGGAACAATATAAGTCCCAGTCACAGAAGGATAGTTGAGATTACTAAAAGACCGCTTTAGCCTTAGTTGGTCTATAAAAACTCTATCACCAATCTTAAGTTCTACATTAAATTCGCCCAAAATCTTAAAATCAATAAGCTCGTTATCACAGATTTGATCTATTCGTTTCTTAAGCTCACTAGACTCTTCAGATGAATTAGTTATATTTCTAAAACCATTTGAATAAAAAGGGCTTAATTCGTGACTACTATTTAAAACTAAATAATCAACTTGTGTTCCAGACCATCTATAAAATGGCCGACTTGCTTCAGAAAGTGTTGCCGTCGAAAGATTTTTGAATTCTTCTGTCGAACTATAATGTGATGAACGTTCTATTAAGTGGTTTGTATAGTTGTTACCAATTTCAATATGACCCACTTGTGATTCTATACTGCACCGGTCGTAAAACTTAAACCCGCCACTTTTACTTGCTATAGGCTGTGCCGCCAATTTCGAAACGATTGTCAAAGAAAGTACGGCTAGCGATACTTTTAATTTATTATTCATTATTTTTCCTCCCTATGGCTACTGAAGAGGAAACTAGCACTTCACTTAGTTGACTAAAAGTGAATAGTAGTAAATAATTGGTTCCATATGGAGACCAATAGGCTTTTACAATTTAATACTCTTTATCAGACTGGGAGCCTTAGAAGAGCTGCTGAACTGCTTGGTATTTCCCATTCTGGTCTTTCAAAGTCGATGTCAACCCTTGAAGCTGAAATTAACGAAAAGCTTTTTATTCAATCTGGTCGCGGTATCTCATTCACTGACCACGGCCATGAATTTGCAAAGAAAATTCCGAACTTTTTAGAGAAGTTAAATGATCTTATGTCTAAAGAAGATTCAATTTCCAAGCCGGTCATTAAAATTGGATCGTTTGAAGTCTTTACCACTTACTTTGCAAAGTTAATGGGACCTTTATTTAATGATTATGATTTAGATTTTAATGAGCTTGTTCCTGGTCAAATGGAAAAGGCACTTTTAAATAGAGAGATCGATTTAGCAATTACCTACGAGCCAATTCCCATTCCCGGGGTTGAGCATTTAGAAGTGACTCAGATAGAAATGGGAGCCTTTGTACGAAAGGGAGCTTTTAAGGGACTTGATATTCAGTCAATTCCATTTGCGGCACCGATAATACCAGTTGTAGGAGCTGCTTCAGGTATCAAGGGTTTAGATAGTTGGCCAGATCAATTTTTTAAACGTGAAATAAAGTTTCGTGTCGATCTTATGGAGACGGCAATCTCGTTAGCGCGAAATGGCCATTGTGCTGTCTTTGTTCCTCAGTTTATTGTTAAGCTTCATAATGAGCTTGTAAAAGATGAATATCATCTTATTAAAAAAGATCTACCACACAAGATGAAGGCGATTAAGAGAAAAGTTTATATTATTAAACGAGAATCTACTCTAGAAGATGAAAAAATAAAGAAAATTGCACTACATCTAAGGAAAATTTAATATGACTAATCAAAACTATGTTCCTCCAAAAGTCTGGAAACATAATGAAGGTAATGGTGGTAAATTCGCTGGAATCAATAGACCAACAGCTGGTGCTCGTGAAACAAAGAAACTACCTGAAGGTAAACATCCTTTTCAACTTTATTCACTTGCAACTCCAAACGGTGTCAAAGTAACGATAATGTTTGAAGAGTTGTTAGCACTTGGTTTTGAAGAAGCACAGTACGATGCCTATCTCATAAATATTGGTGAAGGTGATCAATTCTCATCAGGTTTTGTTGATATCAATCCAAATTCAAAAATTCCTGCATTACTAGACAGAAACAATGGAAAGCCAATTCATATCTTTGAGTCTGCTTCAATATTATTTTATCTCGCTGAAAAATTCGAAAAATTTCTTCCAACTGAAATTGCAAAAAGAACACAAGTTATGAATTGGCTTTTTTGGCAGATGGGTAGTGCTCCTTACCTTGGCGGAGGTTTTGGCCATTTCTATGCTTATGCTCCTGAAAAATTTGAATATCCAATTGATCGTTTTGCTATAGAAACAAAGCGTCAGTTAGATGTTCTAGATAGGCAGTTGAACAACAATGAATTTATTGCTGGAGAAGAATATTCAATTGCAGATATGGCGATCCTTCCGTGGTACGGAGCCCTTGTTAAAGGTTCTCTTTATGAGGCAGCAGAATTCCTATCAGTTAATGATTATAAAAATGTTATTCGCTGGGCAGATCAATTATTTGCTAGAAAAGCTATAATAAAAGGCCGAATGGTGAATCGAGTATGGGGTGATGCTAGCGAACAAGTCGTTGAGCGCCATAGTGATAAAGATTTTGAGGGTAAAGCTATCAATGGTTGAGATAAAAAAATGTGGCAGCTATCTTCAGGTTGATGAGAATGGCTTTGTCATACCAATAGATTCTTCAAGTACCATTCAATCAAAGTGGTTACCAATTATCAATGATGTCATAAGTTTCTATCAAAGAGAGTTTAAGGCAAATCTTCATAGTGTCTATATTCGTGGTAGTGTGGCCAAAGCTAGTGCTGTTGATTTTGTTTCAGACTTAGACAGCTTTGCTGTTGTAAAGATAAATGAGGAAATAAATAAAAAAAGTCTTAAGCAATTTGAACTCGATATCAAAAAGAATTACCCGTTTTGCAATCATATTGAAATTACCAGTGTTACACTAAAAGATGTCCATGAAGTGCCAGCGAAAAGATTACGTTCGATTTGGGATGAGCTTATCAAAACACAATCTAGATGTGTTTATGGCATTGATTTAGCTAAGTCTATTGAGCCTTTTAGACTTAAAGAAATGATTGGTCACTCGTTGTATATTGTTGATGAGCTTAAGAAGCTTCCAACTTATATTGAAGAAGACCGTGATGATCCGATTGAATTGGAAGGTCTTTGCGTATGGATAACAAGAAGAGTTTTAAGAGCTGGATTTGATCTTGTCATGGAGCGGGAACAGCGATTTTCTAGGGACTTATACTGTTGTTATGAATCAACGGTAAAGTATTATCCAGAGCTAGAAAGCAATTTAAAAAGTATATTAGATTTATCGCTCAATCCAACGGCAAAGGTAGAGCAATGGTTACCCCTTGTTAACGAACTTGGGCAATGGTTTGAGCTAAATATAAAGAAATGAAGGTTTTATATGTGGTATGCCATCGATTTTGGAACCTCTAATTCATTATTGTCCTTTGTAGAAGATGGACAAAAACCTAAACTGATAAATCTTGAAAATGAAGCACCAATTCTTCGTTCACTTGTATTTACCCCGGAAAAAAGTGTTTACTATTTTGGCGCTAATGCAATTAAGAAATACCAGGAATCTGATGGGGAGGGGCGTTTTTTTCGTTCGCTAAAAAAATTCTTACCCGAGCCAGGCTTTAAAGGCACAGAGGTGTTTGGCGATAGGGTAAAGATCGAGGATTTAATTGCAACTATTTTGCGCGAAATGAAATTCACTGCTGATAAACAGACTGGCAAAAATGTCGAAAATGTAGTTCTTGGAAGGCCAGCACTCTACTCCTTAGATCTTAAGAATGATCAACTTGCTGAAGATCGAATGAGGAGAGCCGCTGAACGTGTAGGTTTTAAACGAATTGAGTTTTGTCCAGAACCAATCGCGGCAGGTTTAAATGTTGAGTCAGATGGAATAGATAAAATAGTATTAGTCTGTGACTTTGGCGGTGGAACATCCGATTTTACACTTTTAAAGACTGGTACATCTGGTTTTACAAAAGAAAATGTACTCGGTTTATCGGGAGTCTTTGTCGCCGGAGACGCGATTGATGGCCGTCTCATGCGAGACTTTATTTCAAGTCATTTTGGTAAAGATATAACTTATAAAGCACCACTTGGAAGTAATGTTTTAACTTTCCCAAAAATGCTTTTAAGAAAATTATGTAATCCTGCTCACATTGCTTTCTTAAAAGAGCGAGATACATGGGAAGTCCTCAAAGAACTTGAAATGTGGTCGGTAGGGGATGAAGATCAAAAATATTTCGATCAATTGTTTTGTTTAATAGAAGAACAATTGGGTTATCCAGTGTATGCAGAAATTGAAAAGACAAAAATAAGATTAGGTGATAAGAGCTCTGCTTCTTATCAGTTTAAACAATCCTCAATCGATATTGATATGTCGATTCATCGAGCTGAATTTGAATACGCGGTCTCACCTGAAATTGATGACATATTTGCAAGTTTAGAAAAAGTTTTTGAACAATCTGGTTTAAAACATGCTGATGTTGATCAAGTTCGTATCACTGGTGGAACAGGGCAGATGCCCCTAGTTCAAAAAAAGCTTGAATCTCTATTTGGTAAAGAAAAAATCATTAAGAATGAAGTCTTTCAATCAGTGGTACAAGGTCTTGCGCTGTATGCTCAAAACCTTGATAAATCAAAAAATAATTTCTAGGACTTCTTCAATAGAAGTAAGGCCTTGTTTAATCTTGTCTAAGCAATTTGACCTAAAGGGTGTGAACATACCCTTTGTTTTTGACTTAAGCTCATTAAGACTAATATTGTCATGGATAGCGAGCTTCATTTCATCTGTAAATTCGACAAGTTCGTAAATACAGATTCGTCCAATATATCCAGTTTGTTTACATTCGTTACAGCCACAAGTTGTATAAATACTCTTCGGCATTTCAGTATCAAGATCGTCTTTTAGAACTTGCCACTTTTCGCTTGGTGTATCTACCTTGGTTTTGCAGTGAGGACAAAGCTTTCTTACTAGTCTTTGCGCCATAATGGCTTTTAACGACGAGTTAATTAAGAAAGTCGGTAGACCTAAATCGATAAGTCTTTGTATTGAAGCCAAAGCACCGTTTGTATGTAGTGTAGAGAATACCAAGTGGCCGGTTAAAGACGCTTGTATAGTAGCATCACCAGTTTCATGATCTCTGATCTCCCCAACCATTATAACATCTGGGTCTTGACGTAAAAAAGTACGAATCGCATTGGCAAAAGTAAGATTAACTTCTTGCTTTACTTGAACTTGGTTAAAAGAATCCATGAAAATCTCTATAGGATCCTCGATTGTGCAAACATTAACTTCATCAGTAGCTAAAATATTTAAAGATGAGTATAGCGTTGTCGTTTTACCCGAACCAGTAGGGCCAGTGACGATAATTAAGCCTTGTTTACTATTAATAAGTCTTAACCACTTATCATGATCTTCTTTTGAAAAATCCACTATATCTAACGAGTCTCTATTGACCGTTTGGTCAAAAATCCTCATGACAATCTTTTCACCATTTGGAGTTGGTATGGTCGATACACGAAGTTCTATTCGGCGGTCACTATCAAGATATCTCTTTATTCTACCGTCTTGTGGTTTTCTTTTTTCATCTATTTTGATATTCGCTAAAATTTTGATCCTTGTCGTAACACCTAAAAGAGCAGCTGGATCCATTCGATAAACAGTACGCAGCTTACCATCAACCCTAAAGCGAATTTGCGCCATTCCTTTTTTGGGTTCTAGATGGATATCACTAGCTCTTTCGTTAAGAGCATAGTTCATTATCCAATCAACAATTTTAATGACGGCATTATCGTCTCTGCCCCAATTTTTTTGTTTCGTTTTATCAAGCAATGAATCAAGTTCTTCAATTTGTCCATTTTTAAGAAGCGTTTGATAGTTCTTATCTTTGCTACCGACGTTATCTTTATTGAGATCTTTTAAAACCTTTTGAACGACAAAGATTTCTTCAAGCAAAATTTTAATTTGAGTAGGGGAGGCGAACTTAACTTCTATATCTTTTTTAATAGTACTTTCTAGTTCATGAACCCAGTTAAGGTAAAATGGTTCAGAAGTTACAAATATAGCTTTCTTATCATCAACATGGATAGGCATGATTTGTAATCGAGATGCATAAGCATAAGGGACAACTCCAACGACTGATTCCACTTTTACTTTGATCGGATCAACTCTTATATATTCAACACCAATTCTTTTAGCATACCACTGTGTTAGTTTATCAATTGAAGTGAAGCCATTTTGAAATAGAATCTCTCCAGCCTTTCCCTCGGTTAAAGCAAGAAGAGGATGAGCCTTACTTAATGTCAGCATTTTTGATAATGAAATTGCTGTCGTTTCGTTGAGCTTCTTACTTTGAACAAGTTCTCTTAAGACATGTTTAAGTTGAATCTTTTGATTACGTAAAAGCTCAGTAGTTCTTAATGTTTCCATAATGTTTGATCGGCTCTAGGGTATAAACGTTTAGTTATAAAGCAATTCGATCGGTTTAATTCATGCGCCAATATAATCATTACTTATGACATATATAGAAACTTTGTCATTTTATAGAATAGCAAAAGCTGAGAATATGCCTAAAGCAGTCTTTAATGGAGGTTTGTATGAACCAAGATCTAGGCTATCAAGATTGGCGAGAATTGAAGGTAAAAATTAAAAATAAATTTGTAAGATTTAATGATCTCGAAATCGATCGATTGCATAATCATATGGATAAACTAACAAACCTGATTAAAAGAGTATATAACTATTCTCAAGAGAGGGCAGAGCAGGAGTCACATAGCTTCAAGAGTAGTCTGTTAAAGGAGTAGAGCGCAAGTACGATAAGATCTGTATGTTTACAGGATCTCTTGCAACATTACTCCTTGGTTTTAGTACATTTATTTGCGCTATGGAAATGTCTGGGATTGAAATAAAGTCCTTCGAAATAGAAAAGGATGTGCTCGAATCGATTTCTACGCAAAAGGATTTCGGAGCTAAAAACATATATTTAAATAGGAGATGCAAATCTCATTTTGGTGAAGAATTTAGATCATCAAGAATTGTTTCAAACGATCGGATTAAACATTCCGAACAATCTATATTTGTTAAACTTCGTAATTCGACTCTTGGGTTTCTTGGCATGGCTGAACAAGAGGCACCAAAGGTTAAAGATGTTGTTTATAACGTCTTATGCGCCAAATCTACAGTTCCAGTTGAAATAACAGATGAGCAAGCTAGCGAATACTTAAGAATGCTCGAAGAGCAATATGAAATACTTAACCGACATGTTCAGGTAAACGATGCTTCAAGGAAAAATGGCCGTACTTCCGGTAGTTTAAATGTTCAAGAAAGTAATGGTGACAGCGCAAATATAAGATAGTTTTGCTCGGAAATTGTTAAATTCAAGATCCAAATCACCGATACATTAAGTTGTGAAATACATAATATTATTTTTTCTATTCATATCAATTTCTATTTTTGCCAAACCAATTGAGCGAAATGAAATCTTAAAACTTGTTCCAAGCGAGCTTGCAAATCTAAATAAATCAGACACATTTGAGACCTTAAGCTCAAGGTTCAAAGGAAAAATAAAAAAATCAAAGGAACAAGAAACATTGTTTTTGAAGTATTTTTCAAAAGATAATGATGTCACCATTGGCTTTGAAAAAGGTAAGTTCTCATATGTTTTAATTAAGCTTCCAGAAGAACACAAAAGCTCGTTGTTTGATAAAATCTATGAATCACTAACGGATAAAGAAAAACAAGAATTAAAAGAAAAGAATACAATGTCTGGTCATGAAGTTGGTCGTTATTTAACAGTGAACTTAAAAGATCAATCACTGCGCCTAAAGTTTAAACATGACGATTCTAAAAGTTTACAATCTGTCTTAATTTGGAACCTAGGAGACGATACTCCATGAGGTTTCTTTTATTGTTGTTTATATCTTTTCCAATTTTGGCAGATCAAATTGGTCCTTGCGTGGATTGTGATGAAAATACTTTAGCACGCTTTGCAGAAGGTATTAATTGGTCTGCTGCAAGTAAGTCTCAAATACGAAATGCAGCCTGTACAAGAAAAGACTTATTTACTGAAAATGAAATGACACAATGGATTGGTCATCAATCGGGAACACAGGCAGAAAATAAGTCTATTAACGGCATAAATTTTGAAGGTGAGTCTACAGAAAATTTAAAAGCTTTTGAGCATTTAACAACAGCTGTAGATTTTTTTGGTCGAGAAAAACCAGCTGCTGAGCAACCAACATATGCTTCATCTTGTAAAAAAGTCGATTGTGCTGTTAAAGAAATATTTGGAGAAACAGGAACACAGCTTTTGTTTATGCTTAGAAAATTTGGATTTAATGGCTCTCATATCGCTCACTCAGATGATGCAGATGCATGGAAGAAGTCGGAGTTAGATCAAGTTCTTTTGGCGCTTACGGATTTTCCCAGCTCTGTTTTGCCGATGAAAGATAATAAAAAGCTAATTCATTTTAAGCGAGGTTATCAACGCAGTGGTGGAGGTAGTACAATTGCAAATGCTGTCATTGAGATATTTGATCTATGGGATAATGATTCTAAAGAAGAGAAACGATATACATTAACCCATGAAATCGGTCATTATATTGCAGGTGAAAGTAATGTTGATGATTCTGACTACTGGAAGTCTTTGTCTGGCTGGGATTCAGAAACAAGAATTGTTAATGGAGAAGAAGTTGAAGAATTTGAATTTTCTAAACCATCTACGATCGTATCAAGATACGGCAAGTCAAATCCTGCTGAAGACTTTGCAGAGTCTGCGTCAGCATATCGTTATAATCCTGAGCTTTTAAAACGAAAAAGTCCTGAAAAATATGAATTGATTAAAAATGTCATCTTTAACGGCGTTGAATATACAAGTGAGCATAGTTGTAATAATCCGAAACTACTTACAAATGAAATTATCGCTAATGCAGAGAATTTATATCGAAATTGGCAACCATCACCACAAGAACTAGATAAAATAACAAAAATATGCACTATCGCTGCCATTCGTAACTTTAGCGAGGAAAGTAGGCTTGATACAAAATCTTATAAGATGAATCAGTGCTATGAAAGTGCGCTGGATGCATATTCGAAAGAGTTTTTAGTTAAAAGCCTACAGGCACATCCTCATATTGAGTTCTTAAGCCCTTTATTGAAGAATGCACCCAAGCTGAAATTGCCCGAAAGCATTCACCAAGCTCATATGACTAAGGTGCAAGCAAGCATGAAATCGTTTCTACCAAGGTGGATAGAAAAAGGTGTCACCAGTCAGTTTTTAATGACACCAAAATGTGAAGCTGATGATTTAAAATTTGCCTACCAAGACTTTGAAGAATATCCAGAACTGAATACATTTTCAATGAAGGAACAAATCGCAAAAGTAACACAAATTGTCTGTAAAAATGCGGTTGAGAATAGAAATTTTGTCAATGGACTAAATATAGTGAATGTGCGAGACGAAGAGATTAAATCAGCCATTAATCGACTCTTAGACTAATTCTTAGTCATCCTTAAAGTAAGTTTTAAAAATTTCTGATACGATTTTCTAAAATCTTTAATAGAAGTATTCGTTTCTGAATACAACTTAGAACCATAATATATAGGTACAAAGGACCTCGATAGAATTTCAGCAATAGGTTTGAAGTTTAATGTTAGCTTAGAATTATCAAGACTTAAGGCTCGCGGTGGAGGAGAGTACAAGCTCGCTTGATTATTATAAAACAGCGTGTTCATCGTTTGATGAAATAATTGATAACAAGTAACGATTTCATCTTCAATGCTGGAAAAACGACGAGGAGTGTTGGAGAGTGAGTCCTTGATTAACTCTTTCGTTTTAGTATCCAGTTTATTTAAAGTATCATCATGAGTTATTTTATTTCTTCTAAAGAAATCATAGAGAAAATTTAAAATGAATATGCCAAGTATAATTTCTAGTAGCGCTATAAAATCTTTAAGCCAGTCTTTAGTCTTCTCTTCTTGAAGAACTTCTTGTTTAGACGCTTCTAACGCTGTCGTAATATCGTTCAGTCTATCTCTGTACTGCTTGTACTCCGATTCAGTTTCAGCACTATCAAGACGCTCTACTGCAGATATTTGCTGAGCTTTTAATTTTTGCGCAAGGTGATTGAGGGCTTGCTGTGTTTCTTTTGTGTTAGTATTTGAAAGTGAAGCATCAAGTAGTTTTTCTAATGCTACTTGATCTTTTAACTCAAGATTCTTTCCAGAATTTAGATCCTTTGAAAGCACCTTAAATTGAGATTCCTGATCTTTTGAAAAAACGTTACTTTTAAAAATGTTGTCCTGAAGCTCTTTTAGCTGCCCTGGAGCAATGTTTTGTTTCGCAAATTTTTCTAGTTGCTGTGAGTAAATAGGGATTTTATGGAGAATCTTCTTTTGATCAAGGTTAAGTTGCGTTTCTTTTTCAACAAGACTTGAAAACACGTTTTGATTAAGATTTTTCCAATTCTCAACATCCTTATTAAATTTCATAAAATCGCTAGCTGTTAAGGCCTCGTTTCCTGCCTGTGCTTCAATTGAAAGTTGTAGATTCGTTAGTTCGGATAGCAAATCTTTATTAATAGGTAGATTTTTTAGCAAACTCGTTGGAATCTTATTTTGCTTAAAATATGAAGGTGTAGTTTTTGTAAGTTTAAAATCCTCCGAGATTTTAGCTGTTTTCCAAAAATGAGAGCTAAGATCAAAGAGACTCTTGTCTTTAGGAATTAAAAAATTAAGAAGGAAAAATGTACTTAGAAAAATAAGTGCTGATTTAAGTGGAAAAGATACTTTTAAGGATGTGTCTTTTTTTTGGTTATTAAGTTTATGATAAAAAAAGTTATTTAATATTTTGATATTAAATATATACATCGGAATAAATATCAATATTGTAACTATTTTCGAGATTATAACAGCATCAAAGAAAACTGCACATAAGATTATAGTAAGTGCTATGCACTGCTTATACATCCCCCAGAAATTAGCTCTTAAAAATAAAACAATAAACGAAATGGAAAGTGCACTGGCAAAAATGCTTGTTTGACTAGAGAATTTAAAGCTGTAATAGGCATATAGAGCAGTAATACAAATCGTTTTAATCGAAAAGTTTATTCCTCTGTTTTCGTTCGCGAGTTTTGAAATTAAACTTTTTTGTTTTTGTATTAGATTAATTCTTCCAGACTTAATTCCAGCAGTTTGATCTGCCGGATGAAATCCTTCTTCAATAAAATCCCAGTGATAACCAAGATT
Organism: uncultured Halobacteriovorax sp.; assembly: GCA_964352405.1. Lineage (GTDB taxonomy): Bacteria > Bdellovibrionota > Bacteriovoracia > Bacteriovoracales > Bacteriovoracaceae > UBA4207. The sequence goes on along the minus strand of CAYGRY010000001.1, from coordinate 151,132 downwards.
AAAGTTATTTAATATTTTATTCCAATTCCAAAATGATATTGCGCCACTGATAAAGGTTAAAAATAAGATGTCATAAATATTAGGATTAACTTTGCAGCTCAGCAATGCAAGGCTAACTACAAGAGTATGAAAAATAGGAATGACCTTATATTCTATTCGCATCGTTCTTTCTTATTCTTAGTCCATCCTGGATTACTTTTATGTATGGAATATTTCTATTAACTTCTATAAATTTGGTTCTTATCTTTGTTCGTTTTAAATCACGTAAGATGATATCCTTTTGTGCATTTGAAGACTTAAGCAAGGATTGAGCTGAAGATCTCGATTCACTATCAATTTCTACGGCTTGTTGTTGTAGATTGCTTACAGCTATAAATGTCGTTGTTATTGCTTTTTTTGACCAAAGTTTTAGAGCTTCTATATAAGAATGGCTAATTTTTCCTGGCAAAAATCCACTAACATAATAAAGATGCGTATTACTATCGATTTCCATCATCACTTTCTTTTTGAGTTTTACTACTTCTTTTGGAACTGCTGAGCCTCGATGGTAATGCTCTGTAAGGCTATATTCTTCTAGTTCAAGCTTGCTTATTAGAAACTCTATGCCTTTTATATGCGATGGGCCTGATTTAAAGGATGTCCGTTTAGAATGAGAAATTAATGCAATTTCGTTAAAGTTTTTGGTATGTTGGTGGCATATAGAAAGAGTGATGTCCTTAATATACTCAAAGCTACTTTGTGCTCCTGATCCTGAATGAACTCGCTGATCATTATTAAAGATGATTAAAATCTTTGCGTTAACATTTTTTTCAAATTCATTCACAATAATCTGGTTATTCTTTAGTGATAGCTTCCAATTGATCTTTTTTACATTGTCGCCTTGTTGGTATTCTCTAACTCCAAAAAAATTAACATTTTCACCACGGTTGGTTGTGTCATATTCACCAAAGTGAGATGAGTATGGGTCAGCCGTTAATTTATGTGGCTTGGACGGGTAAACTTTTGGGTAGACCTGAATTACAGGTTGAAGGTTGTTCTTATAAATAAGGCGATGAATTCCTAATTCATCTGTAAGGCAAAGTCCTAGAGGTCCAAATATTTTATCGCCCATTCCTTCATTTAATTCGACTTTTCGGGTTTGACTCTTTCTCGAATTTTTAAGAAATTCATGCTTATTGAAAAAGAAAATGTTTTGAAAATCATTATCTGAATGACCATTAAAAACATCAAATAAATTAAAGTTTGAAAAAGTAAAAGCTGTAGGGTTTGAAAACTGGTAGGAAATATCAATAGTTTCTTCTTCCTTTCCTTTGGATGGATGTTTTCTTGTTAATTCAATGTTGTGTTTCAGTCGATTTAATTCAAAATATTGATAAAAATATAGAAGTATTAATGGGATCAGTAGGCAGATGGCCTGAATATTAACAAGTGTTGTTAAAGCTAGAATAATTAGTGTTACTACATAAATAGACTTTGAATGTAAGAAATTTATATTCGATGGCAAAAAATTTCTATAATTAAAAAGATTTATTTTATAATCTTTAAAAGAATCAATTTTAATCTCTGTTGTCTTCATCACTATTTTGTTGGAGATGGAATCTTATGCATTATCTCACGCATAACTTCTGTATCTATCATTCCTTCAAAAATGGCATCTTCTGTTAAAACGAGACGGTGGGAGAGAGCTGGAGTTGCCAGATGATAAATATCTGTCGGTATGACATAGTCTCTATTTTTAATGAGAGCATAAGCTTGTGCTAACTTTGTTAACGCTAGTGTAGCACGTTGTGAAACTCCATATTTAAGATTGGGATGCTTTCTCGTAGCCGCTGCTATATCGATAATATATTTTAATACTTTGTCGCTAACTTCAATATTAGGAATATAGTCTTTTATCTTAATAAAATTTTCACTTGAGATGATGGTCTTCAAATGGTCAATTGGATGCTCTTTTAACTGGGCCTTAATCATCTCCATTTCTTTATCTTCTTTTAAATATCCTAAAGACATTTTTAGAGTAAAACGATCTAGTTGGGCTTCAGGTAATGGAAATGTTCCATGTGTTTCAAGTGGATTTTGAGTGGCCATGACAAAAAATGTTCTTGTGAGTTTAGCCGTTTTGTTTTCGACAGTTATCTGTCTTTCGGCCATTGCTTCAAGAAGTGCTGCTTGCGTTCTTGGGGTCGCACGATTGATTTCATCTGCTAAAAAAAAATCAGAAAATAGAGGTCCTTTTCGAAAGAAAAATTTCTTGGCTTCTTGATCGTAAATAGTTGTACCTAAAATATCAGAAGGCAAAAGATCTGGCGTAAACTGAACTCGTCCGTAATCAACATCGCAAACTTTACTAAAGCACTTTGCAAGAACCGTTTTTCCTGTTCCGGGCAGATCTTCGAGGAGAACATGCCCATCCATGAGCCAGGCTGATAAAATCATCTCAATGGCTTCTTTCTTATCAAGAATTACTGTGGAGATTTGCTCAACAATTTGAGCTAAAGCTTTTGATGCTTCGTCAGTTTTCATTATAAGCCCTTATTTTAGATGCTTAAATCCTACCAAAACTTTATGAAATAAGGACACTTTTTAGAATCAATTATCGCTATAGTCGTTAGTGGCTTCGCATTAAATTAGCCCTAATACCTAGTTAATTAGTTCTTTATTCGTCTTTGCCGATGATCTAACAAAGATCAATTGCCAAAGCTTCAAAATATTATAAAGTCTTATCAGTTTACTTCTACTCTATAAGGAGATCTCTATGGCATCACTACTTTTTAAAAATACAGCTGCAAATACTGTTGGAGAGCTACCAGCTGTTGGCTCTGTTGTTGAGTTTAATAATCTAGTTCGCAATGACCTGAAGCCGGCTTCAATTTCAGATTATGCAGGCAAGAATAAAATTATCAGTGTTTTTCCAAGTGTTGATACTCCTGTTTGTGCAACCTCAGTTCGCCAATTTAATAAAGAAGCAGCTTCATTGGATAATACTGCTGTTTTGAATATTTCAATGGACCTTCCTTTTGCTATGGCACGCTTTTGTGGTGCAGAAGGTATTAACAATGTAGAGACTCTTTCCGGCTTTCGTTCTGACTTTGGTTCTAAATGGGGTTTAACGTTAAAAGATTCCCCACTTGCTGGCCTCTATGCTAGAGCTGTTATTGTGCTTGATAAGGAAAATAAGGTTCTTCATGCAGAGCTAGTATCGGATATTGTGAATGAGCCAAATTATGAAAAAGCTCTATCAGCGCTTAGATAATTAATGAATGATGCGAGTATCATGGATACTCGCTTTTTTACATTAGTTCTAAAATTTTTAGAACTGAATGACTGAATCTGCTTCAAACTCTACAAAGCTATCATCACCTGTATAAACCTCAATTTCAGTTCCAGTTCTTGGTCTCAATGTGTAGCTATAATCAGTTGAAGTTACCATTACACCAAGTTGATAACCTTTCTTCATCATAAATTGCTTTGGTTCTAGTTTAAAATTTAGCTGAACCTTTTGCCCTGGGTTTAAAAGCTCGCCTTCCTTAAAGTCTAGGTAGTTTTGTGGATCGGCCCAACCTCGAGTAATGATCTTTCCGACTGAGTTACCCTTAAATTGTACTAGAGCTACCGTTATATTAGCCGCTCTTCTGTTAAGTAAGGATAAGGTCAGCTGAACTTTTGGAGTTCCAGAAAAAAGAGTATCGTTATCAAGAGGCTTACTCATATAGATGAGACGATTTTGATTTTCTTGATTTGGACTTTTTACAAAAGTTTCCAACTTATTCTTTGATCCGATATCAATGATCCTTTTTACTTCGCCCTTACCAAGAGTGAAAACTTGCTTGAAGGTGCTTTCGTGGGGCCATTGATTCTGTTCTTTAGCAACTGTTTGACCAATCGTTTGAATACGTACTGGAAGCTTTTTATTTATGCCGTTATCAACACCCTTAACATAATGATCGAACCATAAATCTACATTATTTCTAAAGCCGCGATCACTTGGATAAGCATGACCACCAAGATGTAAAAATAATCTTTTAGGTGTTTGTTCGTCTAAGGCTTCGTAGAGCTGGATTGCTTGCTTTTGTTTTACATTCCAATCAGCTTGCCCGTGTGCCAAGAAGACAGCTGCTTTGATATTTTTTGCTTTTATTAGATAGTCACGCTTTTGCCAAAAATCGGAGAAATCTCCATGTTCTCTTCCCATCGTTTGAGTGATGATAGACAGCTCTTTTTTGCAAGCATTCTTTCTAACGATATATTGACCAAGGATATCTGCATCTTCTCCAATATAGCCGCCTGGATTAACAACTAAACCGTTTGCGCGATAGTAGTCATACCAATTACTAATGGCACCAATAGGTATAATGGCTTTTAGACCTTCAACTCCAGTTGTTGCAACCATTATTGGTAATGTTCCGTTATATGAAACTCCAATCATCCCAACATTACCGTTTGACCAAGTTGCTTTAACTTCTTCTCCCTTTGAGTTAAAGCCACGAGCACGGCCATTAAGCCAATCAATGACGGCTTTAGCCCCAAGAGTTTCGGCCATATCTCCAACCGTTGGGCAGCCAGTTGATTTTCCTGTTCCGACGCTATCTGCATAAACATTAGCGTAACCCGAAAATTTATCAGTTTCCTTGTTCTTTAGAATATTGCTTTTAGAAATAAATGAACGCTTTGAAACACTTGCTTCAAGGGCTTCGTCCTGTGGAAGTAGGTCGACGTCTGTGTCATGAAAATCTGGAGAATTGCCACCTTGAGAGTAGGGAGACATTTTTAAAATGACTGGAAGTTTTTCAGTTGTTGAAGGTCGATCTATAGTGACTGCAATTAAATCAAGCACGCCATCTGAATCAGTATCGGTTGAACTTTGAACGAAGACAGTTTCACTGATATCTGCGTATGCGTAACTTGAATTTAGCAGAATAAGAAAAAATAAGAGCTTCATAGATATCGTCCAATGATTGAATTTGAGACAACTATAGCAACACTAATAAGTGATAAACAAATGAGTTAACTCATTGGAAATATAGTGTTTATTATTTAGACACTGTTTAGTATTTTAGCTTCTAATGCTGTAAAATCAGTCGCTTAACTTCATTGTTAAAGCTAAATTATTGGCACAGCACTTGCTCTATTAACTCCTATCTATGGAGATTAATATGAGCAGATTTTTATCATTCTTAATGACGCTAACTTCGCTTTATTCGATTCAAGCATTATCTCAGACTACTGATTATATCGATATCAAGGGTCTTTGCCAGGGACTTGAAAATGGTTCTCAGGATTCTATTGTTGGCGATAGCCGTTGCCTCGATGGTTCAGGTGAAAGTGAAGGCCTCATTCCATTAGAGGTAAGTCGCGTTGATAATACTTCTGATGAAGTTTCAAGTATTCATTCAAGTATGAAGCCTACGGACCTGGCTCACCTTTGTGAAGAATTTAAAAAAGATAGCTTAGCTATTGATGGCCAAAAAGCTATTGAAATTGATTTTCCTCTTCAAAATGATCGTAAATGGAAAGTCGTTTTTACTTTTGGTCCTTTTCTGTCATTTCATAAGAAGTTAAAGATGCGTTTAGAAAATGAAAATACTGACGTCACAATTAGCGGAATAGAGCCTGTTCAAAGAACCGGTCTACATCATTATGCTGTTTGGAGCGATAATACAGAGCTTGGTAAGTTTATTGATGAGCCCCAAAATGACTTCACATTAGAGCTTCAAAATGTTGATGGTAAGTACTTTTTTGGTCTACGCTACTCACATCCAAAAACTCTATTTCAAGATCGTCATGACAATCCACAAATCAATTCCAATATCGATATTGAAGGAAGAATTGGTGGCAGAGACGTTAGCGAACAAGGCGTAGATCTTAAAGCATATATTCATACACTTTCAACAAGTCATGGAAACACAAATATTAACTTCTTTGGCGGTAAAGTCATTAACCTTGCTGGAGATGTTGGTGGAAATAATCTGGAACTTCGAGTTGGCGCAGGTGCTGGTATTTCATTTGCCAATGGTGTTTCAAAATATTACGTCCTTGATGATAATGGTGAATTAAAACTAGAAGTCACAGAAAATGCTGGAATGAAAGTCTATGGTTTTAACCTAACAGGTGAATCAACTCTTCGTTATAACTTCATGCAAGGGACTATGAACGCTTCGTTAAATGCACGTGGTGTTTATACTCGTATCGATGGTCCGATTGGTAATTTTCATGCGACAGGAAACCTTTACAGTGCTCAGGTTGGAGTGGCTCTGGGTTATAGCCCCAACCTTTTTCCATCTAAATCAGAAAAAGCGCGTCGTAAAATTGCTGAAATCGAAAAGAATGAAGAAAAGAAAGAAAAATTAAAAACAAGATTAGAAGAATTAAGAGATCAATAAAAGAACCAATTAGGAACTAATTATGAAATTGCTACTTACAATCCTTACACTTTTAAATTTTTTTTCTACATCAGCTTTCTCGCAAGAAGCGGCAGCAATTGAAGTTGTCTTTGAAAACGCCAGAGAGCGAGAGCAAGCTTTATCAGATGGTTTTGATGCTGATCAGATTGCTGCCCAAGTTGAGCAATCTCGAGCAGACCTCATTGCAAATGTAGGAGCTGAAGAAGCAGAGAAAATGGTTCCTGTCGCCGTTAGTTATATGATGGTCGATGATTTAATTAAAGAGATGGAAAAAGAGCAATCACTAGTATCGACATGTGGTGCGAATCAAACCTCTGCAGGAACACTTGACCTTGAAAAGGAAATCGCCAGGCTAAGACAGGTTATGAATGATGCCTATAGTACTGGGCCAAAAGGTGTGTTGTTTATTAGTTGGGGTTATAATCGCGGATTTCATACGAACTCTGATATTACAGTTAGAACTGATCAAGGATCATACACAATCAGAAATGCTGTTGGTCAAGATAGACCATCACCATTAAGCATAAAGTATTTAAAGCCATCAAACTTTTCAGTACCTCAGTACAATTTAAAGCTTGGTTACTGGTTTTCTAGAGATTCGCGATTTGGTATTGGCGCAGGAACTGACCATATGAAATGGGTTTTTGATCCTGAGCGCGAATATGATATTGAAGGTGACTACACAGGTGAGCTATGGGTTGACGGTGAACGCCGCTCTTTTGATGAAGTCGTGGCCGGACGAGATGCAAGCTTTTTACTTTTAGAACACACTGACGGCTACAATTATCCTTATATTGAAGGTCTTTATAGAGAAAAGTTGATCGATACAAGACGCTTTGGTGTTGATGCTGTTGCTGGAGTTGGTGCAGGTATTTTATTTCCTAAAACAAGAACTCGTATTGCTGATCAAGAAAATACTGCGGCTTATAGAGATATCGATAATAAGTTCCATGTTGCAGGTTATGCATTCCACGTTGATGCAAGTCTTATGATTAAGTATAAACAAAGAAATGGTGTGTCTTATTTTGTAAAGCCAACAGTTCGTGGTGTTGCCGGTAAAATTAACAATGCTCTTTATTTTGGTGACGAAGGATCAATTGAGCAATCAATGATCTATACTTTGGAGCCATCTTTAAGTGTAGGTATGGAAGTTCCTTTAAACGTCATTAATAACGAAGTGAAAAGAGGTGCAAGACGTGAGCTTCGTGTGCTAAAGAAGATGAAAAAGCTTGATGAAGAAACCGCAAAGGCAGAGTTAAGCTTGGAAGAAATGCAACGTCAGTACGAAGAAAGCCAAAGGACAAATTAACAGATGAAATCTTACAATGCCCTTGAGACGACATTTGAGCGACTACATCATTTAAAGCACCTTGAGTCCATTACATATTGGGATCAAGCAGCCATGATGCCTACAAATTCAAACGAAGCTCGCTCAAAAGCAATGGCAGAGTATGGAGTTTTGCTCCATCAATTAATGGTTGACCCTAAAATTGGTGAGCTTATTAATAAGGCGGAAAGTGAAGATTTAAACGAAGTCCAGCAGGCTTCACTGCGTGAAATGAAGCGCCGATATGATCTTTCGACTTGGGTTCCAGAAGATTTAGTAAAAGCAAAGTCTCTGGCAGGTTCAAAATGTGAACATGCTTGGAGAACACAACGAACGAACAATGACTGGAAAGGCTTTTTAGAAAACTTTAAAGAAGTCGTAAACCTTTCAAGACAAGAAGCTAAGGTCTTAAGTGAAAGATCTGGTCTTAGTCCCTATGATTCACTCATCGGTCTCTATGAGCCAGGAATGAATACAACGACTTTAGATAGCATCTTTGGTGAAGTTAAAACTTGGCTTCCTGCTCTGATTCAAGAAATTGTCGAGAAGCAAAAAACTAGAAAAGTTTTAAAGCCTGAAGGGTCTTTCTCTGTTGAAAAACAAAAAGACTTGGGTCTAAAAGTGATGGCCAAGCTTGGCTTTGACTTTACACGAGGTCGTGTTGATATCAGTTCTCATCCGTTTTGCGGGGGAGTGCCTGAAGATGTTCGAATGACCACTCGCTATGATGAAAATGATTTCGTTAAAGCTTTGATGGGCATCGTCCATGAAACAGGTCACGCCCGTTATGAACAAAATTTACCTGAACAATTAAGAGTTTTACCTGTTGGTAGAGCTCGTTCAATGGGTATCCACGAAAGCCAAAGCTTGTTTTTTGAAATGCAGCTTGGTCGAAGCTCTGCTTTTTTAAAGTCGATTCATCAAGATATTGTCGCGTCTTTTGGTGCTTCTCAAGCTTTTGAGATTGAAAACCTGATTAAGATCTATCGCCAGGTTAAGCCCGACTTTATTCGCGTTGATGCTGATGAAGTAACCTATCCGGCTCACATCATTCTACGCTATGAGATAGAAAAGGCCCTGATTGGCGGCGAGATCGAGGCAAAAGATATCCCTGATATGTGGAATGAGAAAATGATGAGTTATTTAGGGGTTGATACGCGTGACAACTTCCAGCAAGGACCATTACAAGATATTCATTGGACTGATGGCTCGTTTGGCTATTTTCCGTCATATACTCTTGGTGCTATGTACGCAGCTCAAGAGTTTAATGCTGTAAAAAAAGAATGTCCGCAAATTGAGTCACATATTGAAAAAGGTGATTATTCACCAGCTTTTAATTGGTTAAAGAAGAATATTTGGCACGAAGCCTCACTTCACACAACTGATGATTTAATGCTAAAAGCAACTGGTGAAACGTTAAATCCAGTTTATTTAAAGAATCACTTAATCGAACGTTACCTTAACTAAAAGAACTATATGCCAAAAGTAAAAGTAGAACTCGTTAAATACGACACAGAAAAAACGAAAAAAAGAAAAAGAGAGAATCTTTTAGTAGATGCTAAAACGGAACAAGCAGTTATCGTTAAACTTGAAAAAATCCACAAGGGTGACAAAATCAAGGAAGTCTCTGAGATTATTTGGGGATCAGAGATTGCGACTAAAGAAGACATGGGTCATGTCATTACTGGAACAATTAAGTTTTACAGCGAAGAGAAAGGCTTTGGTTTTATTAAGCCAGATATTGAAATGAAAGATGTTTTCTTTCATGTAAACTCACTTAATGGCGCTCAAGTTTACGATCAAGACCCTGTTGAATTCGTTGTCAATGAAGGACCTAAAGGCTTAGTCGCTTCAAGAATCAAACTCATAGACGATTAAAACTCATTAAAGTATGAAACATCCTCGACTCCTTCGTCATTGATGATCCATTTGGAGAATTCTCCATACTTTTCTTTCATCATATCGAGCTTGTCTGCATCCATTGGACAGCTATAGCCAAGGGCTTCTACACGATTTAAGAATTTCTTTGCAGATTTCTTACGAGCAAATTTTGAACAGTTAATAGATTCATCCATTGATTCATCAATATAGTGGCTAAAATCAATCTGCTTAACTTGAACAAATTGATTATCCTGGCATGAAATATATGGTCCGTGATTATCTCCTAAGATGTCGGGGCGAAGCTGTAGCATATGGTTCCAAAATCTCATGCCATTAAAATTGGCAGCTAAATCAGCGTAGCTGAAAACACCAGTCGCTAAGATATTGCCACCGAAGATAGTCTTCTCACCACGAATACCATATTTCATGACACTTTTAAGAGAGCGCTTTTTAAGGTGAAAACGCTTAAAATATTGAAATCCTCGCCCAAAAATATGTTCAAACTTATCCGTCCCAACGCGAATTCCATCAATATTGACTAGGGGTCCTAAGGCCAATGGACTAGCTGCTGCTGCTGGACGACCTAGTAGATACCCGTCTAAGCGGTTCCAATCAGCATAGACTGATTCGCCTAGGGCGATCTGATGACGTGGGAATTCCTTGTCATGCAACATATGAATCGTGAGCTTGCCATTCTTATGATTGGCAAAACCTTTCTTAAGTTCTTCATATAATAGACTTTCATCACAACCTGATTTCTCAAGTCTCTTTAGACTCTCTTTCACATGGCGATTTGCTTCGCTATTGACGATATCAGTTGAGTTTTGAAGCTCAAGATGCCTTGTTGTAAATTGATCAACTTCAGCTGTATGAGCTTGATTTAGAGTAATAAGTAATAATGCTGCAAAAGCTATACTTTTCATGATGAATTCCTATTATGTTTGTTGGATTTTATCAAAATCATGGACTTGAGTAGGGGATATGAAATTTTTATAAGAATTTTTCCATACCTAAGCAGCTTGTATTAGGATGGCATATGAAAAAAAGACCAGAATTTATTAAACATTGTGAAGATTTACGTACGAATCAATCCTTCTCTTATCCCGGAGATAGTGAAACATTTGGTACAGGGGCGGCTCTTGGTCGAGCCTTTGGACTTAAACGTGTTGCTATCAATTATGAAGTTTTAGCCCCAGGAGATCGTAGCTCTTGGCCTCATGCCCATAGTGAAGAAGAGGAGTTTATCTTCATTTTAGAAGGTCAACCGCAAGTATGGATTGATGGTAATACATTTGATTTAAAGCCAGGGGATTGTGTTGGGTTGCCTCCTGGAACCGGTCATGCTCATACGCTCATCAATAATACTGAGACTGAGGTCAAAGCGATTGTTGTAGGCGAGGGACATACACCAAGTGATAAAATCTTTTATCCGATGCATCAGGCGAGAAATCTTGAAATGAAAGAGAAAGGTCATTTTTGGGATGATCATCCTAAACATGAATTTGGTGATCATGATGGTCAAACGGATCTAAAAAGAGTTAAAACTTTAAAATGATTTTTTCTTCTTATCACTTTCATCTTTATTTTAGTTCTCATCAAATGGAAATTGCCAATACACTAGCTGCGCAAATAGCCGAAGAATTTCAACTACAGGTCGGTCGCGTATGGGATAGACCTGTTGGGCCACATCCCATCAATTCATGCCAAATTACAGTTCCTTATGAAAAGTTTGAATCTCTCGCAAGTTGGCTTTTAGTTCATCGACAAGGTCTTGATATCTTTATTCATCCCGAGGGAGAAGATGATCTAGTCGATCACCGTGATCACATTATGTGGATTGGACGATCTTATGACTTGAAGCTAGATATCTTCAAAAAATAGGGTCAAAGTGCCACTAGTTATTCAAAAAAGTTGAATTCAGATCACTAAAAATTGATAACTTCTTACTGAGCCAAGCTTTTCCGTGTCAAAGTCCACCTAGTATTTTAAATCTATCTCATCATTAAAATCTTAAAGCAGGAACTAAGATGAAAAAGTTAATTCTACTGATGGCCGTAATATGTTCGCTACCTCTACAAGCTCAAGTTGATCAAGAGATTAAAGATCTTCTTGTGAGTATTAGAAGAGAATTGAATTCTCCGCAAGATCAACGAACGCTTCTACGTGTACGTGAGCGTTTGAGTGATACTTTGCAACTCTTAACAGATTCGCCAAATCCCAACCCAAATCCAGGACCTATTCCAAGATCAAGCCTCAGTTGTATTGCTAGGGATAATGATGGAAGAGCTCCATGGGTCCTTGGTGTAAGAGATCCACGTACACTTCAAACTCAAAAACTTCCGCAATCAAATGTTGGTGAGCTTGCAACGTGTGAGCAAGTTAAGCCGATTGCAGTAAACGTAAGAAACAGTCTTTTTGTTTGTATTACGAAAGATAACGACGGACGTGATCCATGGGCGCTGGCGCATTACCGTGACGGAGAGCTAGTTTCTAAAGTTAATAATATCGGTACAATGAGCAATTGTGTCGCTAGCTTACAGCAGGCAATCTTTAACTCTCAGGCCATCGCTTTTTGTGCTACCAGTGACAATGATGGGCGTGCTCCTTGGACTCAGATGAGCGTTGTGGCCGAAACAGGTGAAACCCATAAAAATGGCAGTTTTAGCACTCAAGACCAGTGCTTAAGAGCAAAAATTAAGATAAGCTTATAGGAATATGAGCGAGCAAAAAAATAATCCACTCCATGGCCTCACATTAGAGTTCATCCTAACAAGATTGGTTGAACTCTATGGTTTTGAGGAACTTGGACAGCATATCAATATACGTTGCTTTACCCACGACCCTTCGATTCAATCGAGCCTAAAGTTTTTACGCAAAACTGCTTGGGCCAGAGAGAAAGTAGAAAAGTTGTATATAGTGAGTTTAGATTAAGTTTAAATTCAATCTAAGTAATCTTTAAGATTTTTTAAATATTGATTCATAATCAGACCGTAAGAAAATTCTAATACTTCATTTGGAAGATGAATCATTAATGTCTCTTTACTCATTTCAGAATCAAACTCTACAGTATAAGTAAACTTAGTGTTTTCTTCATCAATAGATATAACTTCTCGAAGGCTACTTAGAAAATATTTAGCATCCTCTGGAGTAAGATACAGAGCGAGTTTATTTTCGATCAACTTAACAAGAGTGGTTCTTGTGATAAAATTTCTTTGCAACCCAATATGGGCATCTTCAGTGTAAGTCGTACCAAGTGCGAATGGTCCATCAGCTTCCATTGAATTAACTTCTGTTCTCCATGTATCATCATTAAGTGTATTTTTGACGAGTTCAAAAACTTCTTGAATTGGTCTATTAATAATTATTGATTTGGAGATATGAACAAGCTTCACTTGAGAATAGACAGGAGAGCTCAATAAGAGAGAGATAAGTAGTAATTTCATTATCTAACGTTAACTAACTTTATCTAAAATGAGAACATATCAAGAAACTCTGCTATTAATTTAACTACTAAGTTCTTTTGTTAAAATGTATTATTAAGGACTTAAGGAACGCCTAATGTTAGTTGAAGTTATATTAATTGGATTAGTTTTAAGTGTAGATTCTTTTTCTGCGGCTCTGGCTATGGGAACAAGACCATACATCCTTAAGGACTTGTTGAAATTTGCTTTTAGCTCATCCATAGCTGAAGTATGCTTTACAATCTTAGGTGCTTTGGCCGGTGCAAAAATGGCTGGGCTCATAGATGCTTATGACCATTGGGTTTCATTCATCATCCTCGTCATTGTGGCTTTACATATGATTTACGAATCATTGATGGATGAAGAGAATGACCAAGCTCAAAAGAAAGAATTTCATAGTTTTTTTAAAATATTGATTGTCTCTTTCGCCACAAGTCTCGATGCATTTGCAGTTGGAGTAACTCTAGGTTTAGCGCAAAAGCCATTAATGCCTTATAGCATTTCAATCGGTGTTTTTGCATTTCTTTCAACAGTATTAGGAATGCAAATTTCAAAAAAAGTTTCAGTTAAGTTAGGTGATAGGATAAATATCGCTGGAGCAATTGTCTTAATTCTGCTCGCTATCAGTTTCTTAGTAAGTGGGTTAAGTTAGGATTATAAGTCGTACTTTTTTAACAGCTGTTGATATGTGTGATCTGCTTTTATCTTTTTTAGATCTTCATTAAAATGTCTTAAAAGGTCTTTAGATTTTTTGGATTTTTTACTAAAGCATGTGAAGTACGGAGCTGATGAAGTTTCAGTGTAAACGAACTTATCATCAAATGAATTTGTCTTTAATAGTTCAGAGATAACCACTTTAAATGAGTAAATGACATCAATTCGTTTGATCTCTAGCATTTTAAGTAAGTTGAGTTCACTTGGTGATGAAACAAAGTCGATCTTATACTTTTTTAAATCATCTTCTAAACTGTAACCCCTAACCACTCCTACTTTTAGATTTTTTAGATCAGATAAATTTTTAATTGATATTTCTTTTAGGGAATAAAGACCAATAGAGTTTCGACCGATTTCATCAGAAAAGTAAAAGTCACTTTCTCGCTCTTTTGTATATGAACAGCTACAAAGACCGTCGTATTCACCAGATTTTGCTAATACTAAAGCCCTTTTCCAAGGGAAAAATGTAGTTTTAATTTTTTGATTTGAAAGAGAGAACGTTGCTTTTAAGAGTTCAATATCAAATCCAGGATTATTATCTTTAGGGTTTTCGATTTTTAATGGGGGAAAGTTGTTGCAAGCCATTGAAACGACAGTTTCTTTAGACCATAGGTTACTGGTCATAAAGATTAAAACTATCGTGCTTATCAACAGCTTCATTTTAAGTTGCTCTAATTTAGTGGGATTAGTCTATCCTAATCCTCACCACTTTCTTCGTCTTCATCTTCTTCGAGGTTATGATAGACAGTAACAACATCCTCATCTTCTTCAAGCATATCAAGAAGCTTGTCTATTTGCTCTAAACTTTCTTCGTTTGTGACTTCTTTTTTATTCAGGGGGATACGGACTAGGGAAGCTTCTTCTGGAGTTAGATTAAGCTCTTGTAATTTTTCTTGGATTGCGCCGAAAGCTTCCATAGCTCCGGTGACTTTAAACATTTCCCCTTCTTTTTCGACATCTTCAGCGCCACCATCAATCATATTCAGGGTAAAGTCATCTTCATCAATACCTTCTACCGGAATTGTAAAGACAGACTTATGCTCAAATACAAATTGAAGTGAGCCTGTAACCCCAAGGGAACCGTTGCACTTTCTAAAATAGCTTCTGACATTTGAGACCGTTCGTGTGGCATTATTTGTTGATGCTTCAATGAAGATGGCAACTCCGTCAGGACCATAACCTTCGTAAGTTATATCTTCATATCCAACGCCATCAGAGCCTTGGCCTTTTTTGATGGCTTTATCAATATTGTCTTTTGGAACGTTAAATTTCTTTGCGCGTTCTACAGCTACTTTCAATAAAAAGTTTGAACCTAGATCTGGTCCACCTTTCTTTGATGCCATGAAGACATCTTTTAACATTCTTGTATAAAGGGCAGCGCGCGCCTTATCAGCAGCACCTTTTTTGTTGGCAATTTTGGCTGATTTTCTTCCCACTTTGATTCCTATTTTAATTTTTAAGAAATTTAACTAAAAAGATGGGCTTTTTCTAGGATAGAAAATATTTATTAGTAGATAAGAAGATTGCTTTTGACGCTAACTTGTTGATTTTAGTCAAAAAAAAGCGGGATTTCTCCCGCTTTCAACTAATTATATTTTAAATAGCTTAGTAAGATTCAAAGCATGAAAGACCGTATTCACCACGAGAATTTCTGTAGTTTCTTTCATTTTGGCATTGGTTGTTTGCATCAACACAAGCTTGAGAACGATAGTAGGCAGTTGCATAGAAAGTTCTAAGGCTGTAGCCATAACGATCTTGAAGTTTATAAGTACATGACTCATAACCTGGATTTGGTGGATATCCGCCGCCATTACCTGGATTATATCTTTGAGTTTCACAGCGATAGTTTCTATAACGTGAGTTTGAGATGCGATCGCGGTTACAATCTCTTAGTGCTTCACGACAAGCATCGTTTCTACCATAACCTGTACCTCTATAAGTACGAACATTATTATAACCGTTGGTCATGGCCACTGTACAAGTGTCTGCCACACTTACAAATGAATAAGACAAGGCGATTGCCATCAATAGTATTTTCATGAAATTCCCCCACATGATTGTTTCTTAATGTTTAAAAGAGGGAGCGTGACTAGCCAAATCAATTTGTAAAAAATCCTAAGATTTATGCGTATTGTAAGGATTTTTTAAGCATTGTAAGGACTTTTGGAGACATTCTGACTCCAAAATAGCTTAATCCTGATTGAATACCTTTTCGATGATTTCTTTCAAGCGATTACGATCAATAGGTTTTGACATGTAATCGTTCATTCCAGCGTCCAGGCAGACTTGAATATCTTCCGGGCTTACGTTTGCTGAAATAGCAATGATTGGTGTTTTAGTATTAGGATTTTGTGCTTCACCTGCGCGTATGCGCTTGGTTGCTTCAACTCCATCCATTTCAGGCATCTGCATATCCATTAAGATGAGATCAAACTTAGTATTCCTGCAACTGATCATGGCTTCAAGGCCATTATCAGCTGTTGCGATTGATTGAAAACTCCACTTTTCTAGAAGAGTTTTGATTAAAAGCTGATTGATTTTATTATCCTCAACAATGAGAACTTTTATTTTATCCGTATTTTTTAGTGTCAATGAAACTAAATTATCTTTGGCTTGATGTTTAACAAGCTCTTCACGATCCACATTTCGAAGCTTAAACAAACATGTGAATGTTGTGCCTGTACCTAAATGACTCTTTACAGTAATCTCTCCGCCTAAAAGATCTACGAGCTTCTTGGTAATAGAAAGACCTAAGCCTGTTCCACCGTATTCTCTGGTAATGCTATTGTCGAGTTGGTGGAAATCTTCAAATAAATATTCAAAATTCTTGCTGTCGATTCCGATGCCAGTGTCTTCAATAGAAATTGAAATATTTGAAAAATCATTCTCTTTATCTATGAGCTGAAATATAAGTGCAATATGACCAGTTTTAGTAAACTTGAAAGCATTACCAACAAGATTAAAAATGATTTGTCTTACCCTCGTTGAGTCAGCGTAGATAAAATTGGGAAAATCAGCATCTATCTCCAATTTTATATCCACTTTAGATTGGCGAGATTGATTCATAAAAGACTCAAGGACAGACTGGCCTAGTACACGTAAATCAATAATGGATTCTTCAATCTTAACTTTGCCTGCCTCAATTTTTGAGAAATCTAAAATATCATTAACAATAGTTAATAGTACCTTTCCATTATCTTGAATAATATTTGCTTTGCTTTGTTGTGAGTCTGTTAGTTCAGAATCTAGGAGCAGTTCAGATGCCATTAAAACACCACTAAGAGGGGTTCTAATTTCATGACTCATAATGGCCAAAAATTGACTCCTCGCATTCATTGCAGAAATCGCCTCTTTTTTAGCAAACTCAAGATCTCGTATAAGAGAAACTAATGTTGTTCTCATATAGTTCACTACATAGACAGCAAAAAAACTTAATCCAGGAAGACTAGTTAGAAGTAAGTAGTCTTGAATTGATGGCACAGGGACAAAATACTTCAAAAATCCATATTGAATAAAACTAAGAATAACTGCGACAATAAAAACTGATCTGAAACTAAAAAAAAGCATTGTAAAAATAAGTGCTATTAAAAAGAAGCTAGAGCCCTCTGTAAAAGATCGTAAGTTAATCATGGCACCAAGGCCGAGGCAGATAAAGCACAAAACAATATATAGAGATTGAATCTTTAGCGGGATTTTTTTATTAAAAGTAAAACAAGTGAAAACTCCAAGCATTAAAAATGAATGAAGTCCCATGGTTGGCAACCAACCCTGTTCGATTGATCTTAAAAGAGATAAGGCAAATATTGGAATCGTTATGAAGAAAAGAATCCTAATCATATCCTGAATGACTTTTTGATTTGAACGAACAATAGAATCGAAGTTTTTATCCATCATGTCTCAAAGAATATTTTAGTACATATCTATCGGTTTTATGTTTCAAGTGGATGAGTAAAAATCAATGAATGTCGTCATTTGTATGTAATTTGATGATTTAGAGGCTGTAAATAATTCATAGATCTAAACTAGGTTTTAAGATAATTGGTTTTCTTTGATATGTAAAAATCAGACACTTAAGCGTTTATTGTTCTTATATTTGAATAAATAGAATAGTTCTATCTAATATTTCTTGTTGATTAAAATACTTTATAAGTCTACTAAGCATCTATATCTTTTTAAATAAATAGTTTTTTTGAGGAATCTATGAAAACACTTTTTACTCTCTTCTTGATGACACTAACTTTGAATGCCCATGCATCAGCATGTAAAGCTTTTCAAGACGGTGATTTTGATTACTCTAACTACACAGCTGGCGATGTCTTAACTAAAGAGGTGTGGAAGTCTATCGATGTTATAGCTTCGTTTCCATTCAAAGAATGCCATGAAGCCATTAAGCAATCCTTGATTAAAGTAGACGGTCAGAATTATTGGGTTTTTAGATCAACTGAAGATCATTGTGATGGTGGAAATACTTACGGATCAATTTACTCAGAGGATCTGAAGACTCCAATTGCTCATATTTATGACTCTGACGTTTACTGCGAAGAAGACTGGAGAGAAGATGAAAGAGCCGTTCATCATCGTTGTGATATCCAAGCAGAAGAGTTAGCGGTGCAGAAAATGAAAGAATTTGGTTTTGACTTTGAAGTACAAAGCTCATCGATAACGCTTAGAAGTTCATATGCTTACTCCTTTATTTTTGTTGAAGGTAAGATTAAAAATAAGGGTGATAAAACGTCGACTATTAAGGTTTTAGCTAACCTGAAGAGTTGTGAGTTTGCGACTGTATCTATTTCCGATCTTACTTTATAATGCCTTTGTTATAGTCTTAAATCATTTTATATCGAGATGGTTTAAGACTTGAATAGGGTAATGTGAAAAATCTACTTTTATCTCTTTTTTATTCTCTGCCAAGGCCATTCTGCCTTCTTATCGTTAATGCTTTAACTTACCTTGGAATGAATCTAAAATTTAGATTTATTGGCCCCAGAATTTGTCATCTAACCCTTCCTTCCACTTGTGATCATAACTGTCCTTTTTGTATTACAGACATTCATGGCAAAGGACGACTTGTTGGAAGAAAAACCATATCGTATGAAGAAGTAAAAGCTATAATTGATCAAGCCATTGGTGAGTTAACTTTAAAATTCAATTTTACCTCAAATGGTGAACCCCTCTTGTATCCTCAAATAAAACCTTTAATTAGCTATATTCAAAGCAGATCCAAGGGGAAAGCTAATATCCAGATCATTACCAATGGGACAAGTCTCAAACAAGAGGATTTACAATTTTTTAAAGACAATAATGTTTCCTTTTGGATTAGCTTACATTCTCCTGTCTTTGAGTCGTGGTTACTAATGCATCAACCTCTTCATCATCAAAATGAAAAGTTTGAAAAACTTAGGTCAAATATCGACAATATTTCAAAAATTGGAATTAACCTGACTCTTCATTGTGTTGTAACAAATTTAAACTATAAAGATCTCATTAAAATACCTAGTTTTATTAAAGCTAAACGTATTAATTATTTTTCTCTGACTCGATTAATTGACTATGATGAGTTAGCACTTTCAAATGATGAAGAATTAGAGTTAGAAGATATTTTAATTGAACTGAAAAACGGACTTAATTTACTAGGTGTTAAGCATAATCTTGATGGTTTTGAAATTATGTTAGAAGAGCAACATGAAGATGAACACAATGAACCTAGTTTTTACGAACTCAATCGTTGTTATATGCCATTCTTAATGAGACCTATCACAGATACGGGATATATAAAAAGTTGTAACGGTGGTCCAGTCCTAGGTTCATTTGATGATCAGTTAAGTTATAAAAAAGAAAGGGCTTTTCTTAAAGCGGCATCCAATATTAAAAAAACAAAAGGTATTGTTGATCAATGCCAATGCTCATCTTGTCCTCAACTTGTCATGAATAAGATCGCTAATAAATATTGTCTGTAGCTATCTAAGAGACCACGCCCAGCGAATAAAAACAAATTGAAATAAAACTCTTGCCCATAGAAGGTAAGGCGAGGTTATTCCGAGCATGGGAATATTATTCATGGCCACATGAAGGTGAGCGGGAATGATAGCAATAAAATAAATTGCAGTTAGAACTGCAGTAAGATTACGAGTTTTTTCAACTAAGATTCCTATGGCAAATAGTATTTCTAAGACTCCGGTGAAAATAATTATCTCCAAATGCATTGGAAAATATGGAGGCATTAAAAAAAGGAAGGCTTGTGGATTTATCAGATGATAAACGCCTGCTAAGAACAGAAAGGCTGAAAGAATAAATTTGAGCGGTGTTTTGTACTTTTTAAGCATAAAAAAAGCCTGGGACAATGCCCAGGCTATTAAATTGCAATTATGCTTTAATGTTAGCACCTACGACTGCTGCCATTTGCATCATGTCGATAGTGTCGCCAACTTTGATACCAGTTAAGTCAGTAAGTTTACCTGATTTACTAGTTGATTTTGTTTTCTTGAAAATTGGAAGTAGCTTTTCATCTGTAACAATGAATTTACCAGCATTCTCTGGCTTTCCGTTAGCTGTTTTAGTTTGAAGCTTATTACTTTTAATATAGTCCCAAAGCTTTTTAGTAATTTCAGTTCTTGGAAGTTCAGTTGCTCCAAGCATCGCTGCAAGTTCTGCTTGTAGTTTAACTGGTTTTTTCAATCCTTTCTCTTCGGCCATTTTTAATTCCTTGTAAAAATTTTGGGTATTGTCTCATAAATTGGCGATATACGTCTAAACGTAAGTTTGACGAGATGCTCAGGTCAAGTGCGTCAAATCTTCGTTTTGTCAGTTACTTAGCTTTCTTTTTTAATTTTTTTGCAAGTTTTTTTCTAAATTCTGAAACTTTCTTTTTATTTTTATCTCGATAATCTTTTTGTTTTAGCTTCAGAGCTTCTTTTGCCTTTTGGTAGAATTCACTTTGTTTTGGGTCTGTTTCTTGTTTGAGTTTATCCCTTAACTCTTTATCATTCGCACGTTTCATGGCCTTTGCGACTTCATAAAACTCTTTTTCTTTTTCAGTTTTAATTTTCGGTATTTTGGTTTTTGTCTTTGAAACAGTCTTTTTCTTTGTTTTTTTTACATTCTTAGTTTCGATAATTTCTATCAACTCAGCTAAGCACTTTTTTTTGTCTTTCCGATCAAGTGAATAAAGAATGTCATATTGTGTAGCTAAATAATCCTTTAAATATTTTATAAAAAGTGAAACCGGATCTATTTCAAACTGTTTCAAAAAGGTTTCCTCTCCAATCATATGAAGAGCAAGTGAGCCTGTCGTATGGTATTCATTAATGAGTGGCAAGCAAAAATAATCTGATGGCTTTATTCCAGTTCCACCATTGGTCCCTAATCGTATATGGTGCGCACATTCAGCTTTCTTATTTGAAACAACGCAACTTTGCTCTCTAAGCCAACTTAGATATTTCTGATTTCTATGTGATTTATGTTTTGAAAGTTCCAAACATATTACCTTAGTTTTAATGTCATTCTGTTGTCATCAATAGTTTGTCCATTAATTCGGAACATATCTTTATTGACTCCCACGTGACTAAAACCTAATTTTGTATAAAGCTTAATTGCGGCATGATTGTGAGAAAAGACGTAGAGATCAATATATTCAATAGGCGAGTTTGCTTTTAACCACTCTATTGAATGTTCCATCATTCTTTCACCAAGTCCTTGACCTCGAACTGCTTGATTCATTCCGAGTCCAACCTCACATCGATGCAAGGCCGCATCTAGATAATGCCCCTTAAGAGCAGCATGAGCAACGATATCAACTCCATCCAGACAGATGAAAGTTCTCTCCCATCTTGTAGCCTCAAAAGGCTTTTTAATATTATCTCCAATATTTTTAAGCATCACTTCTTTAGGGTGCTCATAATTTAATGGAAACGGAGTATAGATGTGGTTTCCATTTAAACCTGATTCACTCATGTGTTGGTGAAGGTAATCGACGTAATTTTCAAGCTTCGATTCGTCTAATAAAACGACTGATCTATCGTTCATTGTAAGTGTCCTGTTTTGACAAAAATCAACGTATCTTCTTCTACAAACGGATGATGGGTTGATAGGTGAGGGCTTCTTATCCAAGTATATTCGGGATATTGATCAAATTCATCTTGAAAAACTCCCGAGATAACAAATATCTCTTCACCGCCAATATGACGGTGAGGAATAAATCTTTCGCCTTTAGGCCAAAATACAAGAGCGGTGCCCTGAGTTTCAAATTGATGTAACGGTAAAACTTTTAAATTACCGTGACCAGCTCTCCAGTCATTTGGTGAAGGTTTGATTCTTATTGTTTTAACGTCTCGAGAATCAAATTGGTTTAATTTTACGAGCAGAGTACAGCCCTCTGAACTAAATGGCGTATGGGAGCTGTTCGGGGGATTTCTTAAATAACTCCCTTGGGGATAGTCACCGCTTTCGTCGCTGAATGTTCCCTTAAGGACATAGATCTCTTCACCAAGTGGGTGACCGTGGGTCTTAAAACTTGATTTGGGGGCATATTGAACGAGTGATGATGTATGCCCTGTTTCTTTATGAAGTCTCTCTAAAGGCTTTCTAAGCACTCCAGGCATAGGCGACGGCTGCCATTCAAGATCATGCGTTTTAATGACGACTTTCTTTGTAAGGTCCATATTATGATTTTGCATACTTATAAAGCTAGCATGTCGTTCACTATTTATCAGTAGTCTTCCAGCTTTTGTCATGATAGCTGCATAGCATGAAAATTTATTTTTTTTTGATGGCTATAGCCACTTTTAACTCTTACGCGGCTGATTGTATCGCTCACCGTGGTTACTTAAAAGAAGCTGTAGAGAATTCATTAGATTCAGTCATTAATGCCATTGATGCAGGAGCAGATGGTGTTGAGTTTGATATTCACCATTCTAAAGACGGTGTTCCATTTCTTTTACATGATAGCACTCTAGAGAGAGTGGTAGATGACTCACTCGATTGTCCTGCTAATATCAAAGTGAAAAATCTTCTTTGGTCTGAGATTTCTCAGTATTGTCGACTTAAAGACGGCCAGCATTTAGTTAGTCTTGAAGAACTACTTCGTCAGACGGCAAATTATAAAGGTCTATACTTTGTTGAGCTTAAAGATAAGCCAAGTCATCTTTTTAAAAATGTTGTTGAAAATTCAGGTGTGGACTTTACGCGTTTGAGATTTATCTCTTTTCGTTTGAAGTTCTTGCAAATTGCCAGAGATTTTATACCGGAGTCTCAGTCTTTAAGGCTTAGCAAGTTTATTCCATTTTTTGCTTGGTCTCGAGGCATGAATGTCCATTTTCCACTTAAGCCATTTACTTGGCTGGCACGAATTCTTGGTCATGAAAATGGAGTTTGGACAGTTAACGACTATGAAAGACTATTAAAGTATCACAAGAGAAAAGTAGACTTCATAACCACGGACGAAATTGAGCTTTGTCTTAAAGCAAAGGCCCAAGCGGAAGTAACTTACTAGAATTGCTAGCCTATTTTTCTTGTAATAATCATCAAATTTTGTTCACCTATTATAAAGACTAACTTAAAAAGGTGAGACACACGTGAAGCAAATTCTCTTGTTATGCTTAATATTTACCTCGCAATTCCTCTACGCTTTTGAGGCTCAAGTCATGCGTGTTAATGGAGATGTTAAGCTCAATAATATTTCAGTCGTAAAAAACGGAATTATTGATGTGAAAGAAGGTGATAGAATTATTGCTAAAGGTAAATCATCTTTTATTCAAATTAAGTTATTTCATGAAGAAGTTATCTTGCTTAGAGATGGAGAGCTATTTGTAAATAAACAAGAAAAGAAAATCGGCGGCCAAACGCTAGTAGAACTCGTTAAAGGTAAAATTTTTGTAAGTATCGAAAAGAGTCAAAAAAGAAAATTTTATGTGAAAACGAAAACTGCTGCCATGGGCGTTCGTGGTACTAAGTTTATGGTTGAGGTAAAACCGAAAGAAACATATCTTTGCGTCTGTGAAGGATCTGTTGCTATGAGAAATAAAAAAAATGAAGTGCTTGTGGCAAAAGGTGAGGATGCATTTTCTTCAACAGACAAAACTATTTCCAAACACGAAGCCAGTGATATGATGATGAAGATGACCATAGATAGCTTTAAGGAAATGGGTATACCTATAGACTTATAGTAAGTAAGATAATCTTATGAGCTCTGGACTATTAGCACTATTAGATGATGTCTCCGCCCTTGTTAAAGCAAGTGCTGCTTCACTTGATGATGTTTCTACACAGGTTGCAAAAACGAGTGGCAAGGTTTCAGGCATTCTTATTGACGATGCCGCCGTAACACCAAAATATGTTATTGGTTTATCGCCAGACAGAGAAGTATTCATCATTTGGTCGATTGCCAAAAAATCACTTATTAATAAAACATTTATTCTTTCCCCTGCAGCACTAATTTTAGGACACTTTCTGCCGTGGAGTATTACTCCACTTTTGATGCTGGGAGGTGCCTATCTTTGTTTTGAGGGATATGAAAAAGTTCATTCGCTATTTTCCTCTAAAAAACATGTTATTGAAGATTTAGAATCTGAAGTCGATCTTGTTGCATTGGAGAAAAAAAGAATTGCTAGTGCCGTAAGAACTGATCTTATTTTATCAGCTGAAATTGTCGCGATTACCTATTCAAATGTACTGAGCGAATCGTTCGTTAAGCAGGCCAGTGTCATGCTCGGTGTAGGTATTTTGTTAACTCTAGTTGTTTATGGTGTTGTTGGTTTAATAGTGAAGGCTGATGATATCGGGTTATATTTTGCCAAAGGTAATTTTCACTCTTTTGTTCAAAAAAGTGGTGCTTTCGTTGTCAAAATGATGCCGAGTTTTCTAAGCCTTTTAAGTTATGTAGGAACCTTGGCCATGCTATTAGTTGGTTTTGGTATTATCGTTCACGGGGTTCATTCCATTGCAGTGATTCAAGAAAGTCTAGCAACGATGATTAATGAGACCTCAGCTCTTTTGAGCTGGTTTGTGATCAGCTCTATTAATATAGTCTTGGGTCTTTTCTTGGGATATTTAATCGACTTATTAATAAAAGCATTTCAGCTATTTAGAGCTAAGAAAGCCAAATAATTGTAGAATTTTCATCCCTTGTGGGCGATGTGTCATTTCAATCGTTTTTGAATCTTATAGGCTAGGCTTCCACTAAAAAGGACTGTTTATGAGTTTTATAAAATTACTATGTCTGTGTTTAGCGCTTTTGAGTTTTAACCTAAATTCAAGTTTCGCGAGCACTAACTTAGAATCATTAAAGTCTTATGAAGATTCGCCTGAGTTCTTACGCCCTGATACCGATCCAGATTATGATTCCAAATCAACTGGCCCGATTCTTTCTCATATCTTTAAAGTGGTGAAGAATGATGGCACCAGGCAAGTCCTAGCGATTCAAAACTTTGACTCATTAGTTAAGCCCGCTTCAACCATGAAGCTCTTTACTGGTTGGTGGGCACTACAAGAGGGTATTAGAGAGTTAGATTATCTCTCTTTAATGCTTAAGACGAGTTCCAATGCGATGGCACAAGCGACATTAGATCTCTTGGGTAAGCCTAGTGATATGGAAGACTATTATTCACTCCAAGGCCTAACCATTAATTCTGAAACATTTAGAGTTGCCGATGGTTCAGGCCTAAGCTATTCAAATAAATCGACCTGTGGTGTCCAAATTCAATTGTTGGAATTGATCTATGCCAGCTCGCAGTATGAGGTCTTTAGAGACCTTCTTGCGACACCAGGTGAAAATGGAACTTTAAGAAGTAGACTTCTAGATTTGAAAGGAAAAGTTTTTGCTAAGACAGGTACTTTAAATCGAACAGCTGCCCTTTCTGGCTTTGTTGAAACGGATAACGGTACGATTATCTTCTGTGTTCTATCAGACTTTATCAAGACAAGCCTTCAAGTCGAGCGAAAAAGAATTGATGAGCTTGTAAGAGCAAACTATAAGCTTGTTAATGATTGAATCTCGATTTAATGAATGGAAAAACGGTAATCTCAACGATGCCTCGATGGCGTCGTATTTCTTCATTTATTACCACCTTAAAAAGTATCCCAATAAAAAATTAGAACGAGCCTTTGCCGAAAGCGAAGATGCCTCAAAGCTTTTGCATCAATTTGTTTTTAAAAAAGTTAGATCTAAGGCTACAGATGCGTTAAAGAACTGGTGCTTAGGAGAGTGGGACTTCAAACTTGTGAATACAATATTGACGCCTAATGAAGTCCTTTCGTGGCAATCACAAGGAATCAGACCAGTTACCATGAAGATCCAGCAAGACTTTCAACCAATACTGCATAAAGATGATTGCTTGGAATTTTTTATTCATGATCTCGAACATGGTTATATGTTTTTCCATGATGAAGAACTCAAGAAAATGCAGTTAAGGTTTTTTAAAGAAATTGAAGAAACATTTAAATTAGATTTTTGGAATAAATACTTAGGTGATAAGCGATTTGAGTATCGTCTTCATTATTTAATAAGCGATATGAATACTCATTTAGAGCATTATAAAAGCTATCTTTACGCTATGATTGAGGCAGAAGACCAAAAGTACTTTGATCATATCTTTGATTCGCCTAACGTCGAGTTGAACCAGTTCTAGCTTCAGGCTTATAGGCTTCTTCATATTGTCTCCAAGCACCAGCTTTTCCGGCTCCTCGAGCATTATCGTGAACAGATTGCGCCTGTCGATGTTCCTTAACTAGACAATTTCTTAAATCAACATATGGCTGACATACACTCGTGACGTAGGTATTAAAATCTTTTTCGTTAGTTATTCTATTTTCTTCAGCCTGATCTGATAAAACCCCACCATAACCTCTGCGCTCAACTCGTGATGTACGTGCTTTGACTTCATCCTGATGGTAGTTTTCAACAAATCGTTGACAAGTTAATTCATTAACTGAGTAATCACTAAATGCTTCTTCAAGTTTTTCAGAGAGATCATCTTTCATATTTTGATTAGTACCGAATTCGGCCATATCATCTAAAACTGAAGGCTCTACGCCATAGAGTTCACAGTCTTGAGCTTGCTTTGACATCTCTCGCATTACTGTATCAAAATTTCTTCGGCCTTTTTCTTTGTCACAACTTTCAAAGAAACACCACGAGGTGTTGAAATCGTAATTAATGGCAATGACAGTGCTAAAGATGAGAACCTCGAATTTATCCTGTTCAGCCTTTGCTTGAGCTATAATCAAGTCAATAATTGAATTGTTAAACTAGTTTTCTTAGTATTCATTAATGCTTTTTCAATATTTTTATATTCAACATGGCGGATATTAACTTTTGATTCATTGATTAGAACGTATCCGTCAAAAAGTGAGTCTGGACTAAAAGTAATTTTACTATTTCCAATCGTTATCGATGCGATATTTTCTTGAAGTTTGATCTGAGGAAGTTTTAATCCAGCATAGGCTTGATACTCTGGAAGATTCTTACTTAGCTTTGCGATACTTCCAACGGTGTGATTTTTTGAATTGAAGGTTTGAATATTGTATTTGAATTCTCTTGTGTACTGATTTTCGATCTGAGTAGCAAAGAGCTTTTGCATTTTTCGATCTGTTTTATTTGTCATTTCTTTGGAGTAACTTTTGGAGGATAAAAACAAAACAGAGGAAAGTATCAATACGAGTGTAAGTTTCTTTTTCAAGTGAACCTCAGCAAATTCATCATTAATATAATATATTAATAAAGATAAACCCCTATTGGCGTATTACCTAAAATTGATGAGTTTGATCTAGTATTCTTTTATTTTCCTATACTTAGAAGAAAGGTCATGCCCATATTTATTGCCATATAGAGTCTTGATGGCCTTTGAAGTTAAGTGTTCGGTATCATGAATGTATTAAAAATAAATAGGAGTTATCTATGAGTGAAGACCTTCAAAAAGAAATTGAGAGATTAAAGCAAGAAAACGAAAAGCTAAAACAAGATAAAAAGAAGTCTAAAGACATCTTTTTCAAAGTCTCACAAAAAGGTGCGGTTTCGGCTTATGGACTTGGCAGATTTCCTGTCACTTTGTATCAAGAGCAGTGGACTAGATTATTAGATAAGAAAGAAGATATTCTAGAGTTTATACAAGAAAATGAATCTCAATTGAAAACAAAAGAATAATCTCAATTAAGTACCACAAAACGTATTTTGAATAATTTCATCTGGAAGCGGTGGCAATCCAAATTGATCATTGGGTTGCCATGGATCTTTAAGCGCAGCATTCATTTGATGAAAAAGACTATAGTCACCCATAAGACCTGTTTGAATGACTTTCTCTATTTGATGATTTCTTGGAATGAGACAGGGATTTAGCAGTCGCATTGATTCAATAGATTTTTCTTTATTCTTAATGAGGCTGAGCCTTTTATTATTAAGTTCACAAAAATCTGTAAATTCATCGAAAAATTCGATCTCGTTGCTGAGTCTATAAAAGCTTAGGGTGAAGTCGAGATTATTTTCCTCTAAAAACTTCAGCCATTGGTTTACCACTTGAGTGCTTTCTTCGTGAGAGTCGATGATTCCAAGCTTTGCAGACATTAGTTTAATATATTCTTGATCATACAAAGGGTAGAGCATTTCAAGCTTATCATTCGTTTTTTTTATCGCAAGATTTTCATCTTTATCAATTAATGGAAGGATGGCGCTTGCGAATCTTGCTAAATTCCACTTCCCAATATTGATTTGATTATTATAGGCGTATCTACCATGACGATCGATGAAGCTATAAACTTGATTAGCCTTAAATGTATCCATAAAAGCACATGGGCCAAAGTCGATGGTTTCTCCACAGATCGACATATTATCTGTGTTCATTACTCCATGGATAAAACCGACTGACATCCATTTAGCTATTAGAGCTGACCAATTTAAAGCTGCAGCATTAACAAATCCAAGGTATTTGTCGGATTGATTTATAAGGTTAGGGTAGTGTCGCTCGATTGCGTAGTCTGCTAAAATACGAAGTCCATCAAGATCACCTCGCGAAGCAAAGTATTCAAAGGTTCCAATTCTTATATGACTCTTAGCCACTCTAGTTAAAACTCCACCAGGTTGGATTTGTTCACGGTAAACATCCTTTGAAGTTTCTACGGCACATAGAGAGCGTGTTGTTGGAACTCCAAGGGAATGCATAGCCTCACTCACGATATACTCTCTAAGTACTGGTCCAAGAGCGGAGAGTCCATCCCCTTGTCTTGAGTAGAGAGTTGGGCCCGAACCTTTAAGCTGAATATCAAAACGTTGATTCTCTTTGTTTTGAATCTCACCAATTAAAGTGGCACGCCCGTCTCCAAGAGTTGGGTTGAAATGTCCGAATTGATGACCGGAGTACGCCGTTGAAATCATACTTGCATCGTCGAAAATTTTTTGACCGCTAAAATAATGTGCTTTTTCTAAATCAGATAGATTTGAAGTATCAATATTAAGGACGTTGTTTGCTAAATCGTCATTGAAACAAATAAGTCTAGGATTTTTAAATATTGCAGGTGTACTTTTTGCATAAAAGCGTGAAGGAAGAGACTCATAGCTATTTTTAAAATTGATCATAAAAAGAACCCGATTATCTCTATCTTGGTGTAAGATAAGTTATGGGAAAAATTAAATACATTTTTATTATCATAGCTTTAGCAGGTATGTACGTCGCAAAAACTAAAATGGATGAAAGTAATAAGGCTAAAGTGGAAATGATTGATAGTTTTGATGAAGATCAGCCTGCTCAGACAGTGCCAGCTGCAAAAAAATAGGCCTTTAATAAATTAAAGGCCCATCTTAATTTTATAATTTCTTAACGTTAACTGCGCATGGTCCTTTTTGACCTTCGCCAACTTGATAATCAACGCTATCGCCTTCTCTGATTGGTCCATTTTCCACGGCTGTAGTGTGAACAAAAAGATCTTTTCCTCCATCATCAGGAGTAATAAAACCAAAACCTTTTGCATCATTAAAAAACTTTACTTTACCTGTACTCATGAACTTCCTCATATTTAAAAGATGGGCTCTAAACATTTAAAACCTTACGCAAGCATACTGTATATGGGCCATTAAGACTAAAAGAAAGTCTTACCTCGCATAAGTTATTGATTTTATGAATGATTCAAAGCATGAAATCATGTTTATTTCGTGATTTACCGATAACTTAGGCATGAAAAGAGTAATACCTCTCCTTATTTTGCTCGTCGCCATCTCTTGTACGAAAGCTCCACAGGTGAGGGTTGAGCGCAAGATTGCCTCTTGGCACAGCTGCTATGAATTGCTTAGTGAAGTTGTTTACCATTCTCAAAAATCAAATGGGTATGGCTCAACTGGTTTTCATTTTTCAAAAAGCTTATCTGAAGTTGAAGATTTATATGGAGATGAAAGTTTTTTTTCAATTCAATCAAGAGTTTCTAATCAAGAAATTAAAAAAAATAATACGAAATTAAAAAAGTTACTGGACGATGACAATGGTGCACTTGAGCCGCTAGATGACAGAGTCAATACAGTGACAAGAACCCAAGCTCAAAAGCTATACGATGATATGACGAGCACTCCTTGTGTTCGAAACGATGGCCCATACCAAAGGCCTGGTGTAAGTTTAGGGTATTGCTTTGGTCGAGCTATTATTTCTCATTTTCATGCTTTAAGACGAGGCGTTCATCCTGAATCAATGAAAAAGATTTGGGTCGTCGGCCCGATGAGTGGTAATTGGGGACATCATGTTGCCTATATGGTTAGAGGCGAGAATGGAAAATGGTTTGTCATAGATAATGTGACTGGATTAGTTCCTCATGATGAATGGATGGAGAGTCTGAAAACATTTAAAAATACTAGTAGCGAACTTATGTTTTTTGTCACTGAGGCTAATCGCTTTGGGCCTGAGTCAAGTAAAGTTTATAATACTGTAGATCTCTTCAATGTTAGCAATAGAAATTGGAGTCAGTTTGATCGTGAATCTGATTATTATAAAGGATTCTTTCGAGACTTTTTTTCTTGGTTAGATGAGCAACCAAAACCTCAAATATTCAAATAATATTGTTAGTTGTATAACTCATTTTCTATTCTTCAATTCCTTTTAACGTGATAGGCTTTTGCTCAAAATCAATTGGCGAGCTTATCATGCACAAAATTATCATCATCATCGCTATTGCCTTACTCAGTCCTTTTGTCGTCTATGCTGATCAAGGTGCGGTTGAAATTAACCTTGGAGCCTTCTACTCGCATAAACGTATTTGGCGAGGAGCGTTGATTTGGGATTCGCCAACATTGATGGCTGGTCCAAGTTTTACTTTCTTCAATCACATCACACTTGCAGGGCCAAATTTAACTTTTTTTTACGAAATACAAAAAGGTAACAAGATTAGTCTTGGTGCATCCTACTTTGATGATAATGAACCAAATGGACCGGTCATCAAGTTTAAGAGCCAGAATGAAGATTTTAAAAATACCAGAAGCGCTACTATCGATACATTTATCAAATATGAATATCGCTACAAGTGGTTTTTCAATACTTCAATCGAATATCATAGAGATGTTAAAAGAAGCGAAGGCAGCTATTCATATCTTCAGCTTGCAACAAATTTAATTCCATTTATTGGTGTTGGTATTGGGCAAGGTTATGGGGACCGAGATAATAACCAGTATGTTTATGGGGCTGGTGCAGTCGGAGGAATGGCGCACACAGAGTATTTTGTTAGCTATTTTAAAAAAGAGCTGATCTATGGTGGAAACTTACTTTTAAAGTACAGTCATAGTGAGATCAATAAAAAGACAAATGTTCAGGCTGATCGTATACGCGGTAATGGCTCACAGGATCAATTTACTGCAGGTCTATTCTGGAAATTCTAATAAAAATAGATAGATACAAGCTTAAAAAAAAATGAACTTTCCTGAACATTAAAGCGTCTAACATATATGCTTTGCAAAGCTTAACATTTATCTAGGATTATAAAATGAGAAAGATATCACTACCATTTATGGCTTTGCTCCTAATGTGCTTGTCAGGTCCTGCTTACTCCTTCGGTGATAAGCATGGAGAGGGTAAAGGCGGAAAGTTTCGTGAAGTCTTGAAGCAGTTAGATTTAACACAAGAACAGATTGATACTCTTAAAGAGCATAGGAAGGCTAATAAAACAAAAGAGAGACCAGATTGGAAAAAAACTAAGCAATTGAAGGAAGATATTAAAATTGCTTTTATCAATGGTGCTTCTGATGAACAGATTAAAGATCTAAATTCAAAGCTTCAGGCAGAACAAGAAAAAATGAAAGAGGCTAGATTTAGTAAAATGATCTTTATGAAGAACCTACTAAATCAAG
This sequence comes from uncultured Halobacteriovorax sp., assembly GCA_964352405.1. Taxonomy (GTDB): domain Bacteria; phylum Bdellovibrionota; class Bacteriovoracia; order Bacteriovoracales; family Bacteriovoracaceae; genus UBA4207. Next base: position 119,044 of record CAYGRY010000001.1, on the reverse strand, counting down.
AACAGCGTAAGAAATTTATGGATATGAAAAAAGATAGAAGACATAAAGAAGATTGAGTTGTTGAAGTGATAACCAAGTTAAAAACCTTATTTAATCCTCTAGCTTTTTCAAATGAAAATACGCTAGAGGATTTTGAGGTTCACTACGTAGAGACTAAGGACTTTGTAAGAACATCAATCTACTGGATGATTCGCTCACATCAAGTCGATGATTTAGTACAAGAGACGTACTTAAAGGCATGGAAAAACTTTAAGTCATTTGAAAATAAGGCGAGCTTTAAAACTTGGATTTATAGAATAGCGATGAATGTTACTTATGATTTTTTAAAGAAAAATAAAAGTGATCTTAATATTGATGATTTCCAAGTGGTTGATACAAATAAGGCTGATATTGCGACCGAAGATTTAATAACGAAGGCCTTGCTTAAGCTTAATGATAAACAAAGAGAGGTCTTCGTTTTGTTTTATAAATTTGGTTACACTACAAAAGAGATTGCACAGCTAGTGGATGTTAAAGAGGGGACAGTAAAGTCTCGGTTACATTACGCTAAAGAATCGTTTGAGAAATTTGTTAAAGATGTTGGAGTCCAAAATGGATGATAAAGAAATTACAAACTTATTAAAAAGTGATCAAAGTTTAAAAGAAACTCCTAAAAGTGAATGGGCTTCTATTAAATACAAAATAGATCAATCTTCCTCACCTAAAGGGTGGAAAATTGCACTTCTTGCGTGTTCTATGGCAATGGCAATCTTTTTCGTTCGTCAGCAAAACGAGAACACTCAACAAAATCTAACAATCTCAGATGAAGAAATATATGAATTTATTATGAGCGATGGCTATTTCGATTCAGCCGAAGACACATATGCATGGATAGGGTCTACTCAGTTATAACCTAAGAGAAATTTATGAAATTATTTTTATTGTTTTTAAGTCTTTCGAGTTCATGTTTTGCGAAAGTTTCTTTATACGAATCATATCAAGCTGCTTTAAAGCAAGAGCCTATCAAAAAGTCGATGGCACAAATTAAACAAAAAGAATTTCAATATAAACAGCTTAGGGGAGCGGCCCTGCCTCAAGTTGCCTTAAATGCGAACTATACTCGTCAAGACGCTTCAGGCGTTCAGTCCAATTTTTTTCGTGAGTCACAGCGCTCGGTCAGTGTTGGTGTTACTCAGCGCCTTTTCTCAGGATTTCAAGAATTCAGCACTCTTCAAAAACAAGAAAATCTTTTAAGCCAATCGAAGGTCGATTTAGATTTTACGAGAAGCGAGCTTCTCAATGAGGTTGCTAAAGCTTACGTTCAGGTTCTATATCAAATTGACGAAGTCGAACTAGCAAAAGAAATTCATACTCTTTCTCAAAAGCGAGTCGAGTTTCTTCAAAAAAGAGTTAAAACAGGTCGATCACGTCAAGGCGAGTTAGTATCTGCTCAAGCGTTGGTGGCTAGTAATCTAACAGCACTAGAAGCTGCTCGGGCAAACTTTGTTTCCTCACGCCAATATTTTTCATTCTTAACAGGATTTGCAACTGACGTTGATTTAGAGCGGCTAGAGGCAAAGTTAAAGTTGAAGCCTCTTGAGAGTTATCTAACCAAAGTCGACGAATCCCCAAGCCTTAAAATTCAACAATTGAATTTAGAAAATGCTCATGAAGATATTAAAATTGCGAAGGGTGATCATTGGCCAACTGTAGATTTAAAAGGTGAATACTTTGTTGATCGTGAGAGTTTTAATAATAATGGCTCGGATTGGGCCGTAACGGTATCGTTAACGTTGCCTCTTTTTGAAAGCGGTAAAACCTATTCAAATATTAAGCAAGCATCACAAGCAAGACTAGTGGCTGAGAGTGATGCTAGATATCTTAAACAAGGTTTAGATAGAGATATCAAAATCTTATACAATTCAATTACTTCGGCTAATCAGCAAATTGATAGTTTTGAAAAAGCAGTTTCTTTAAATAAACAAAACTATAATATTCAACTTAAAGATTACGGATTAAGTCTTGTGAATAACTTAGAAGTTTTACAAGCGTTAAGTCAGTATACGGAAAGTCGCTCACGTCTTAACAATCTTATTGCGAGTCGAAATCAAGACTACTACAGGCTCATCACATTACTTGGAGATTCTTTTGAAAATAACTGAAGTCGCAGTCAAAAGGCCTGTTTTTGCATGGATGATCATGGCATCCTTTATTATTTTTGGTGCCATTGCATTTAAAAGTTTAGGCATCAGTGAACGTCCAGATATCGACTTTCCTGTCGTTAGTATTTCTCTAGACTGGGAAGGAGCTGCGCCTGAAGTTGTTGAACTAGACATTCTTGATGCTGTTGAAAGTGCGCTTCTTGGAGTCGAGGGCATCAAAAGCATGACTAGTGAAGCAAGACGAGGAAGTGCGAGAGTCTCGCTTGAATTTAATCTCGATAAAGACATTGATATCGCTGTTCAAGAGATTCAATCAATTATGGGTCAGGCTCAGCGCCGATTGCCTACAGGAGTTGAAGCACCCGTTATTCGAAAGTCTAACCCAGAAGATCAACCAATCCTTTGGCTTTCTATTACTTCTGATTCCATGTCCAGAAAAGATCTTATGACTTACGTCAGAGATAATATTAAAGATCGTTTTCAAACAGTTGAAGGTGTCTCTGAAGTTATTCTTGGCGGCTATATTGATCCCAATCTACGTGTCTGGCTAAAAGAAAAAGAGTTACGTCGCTACGATTTAACGCCTTTGGATGTAGTGAATGCGATCTCTAAAGAACATTCAGAAATCCCTTCGGGTATTTTTGAAACACCTACAACTGAATTTAACGTAAGGACTTTAGGAGAAGCTTTAACTGTAGAAGAGTTCTCAATGCTTTCAATTAATCAGCGTGGTGGAGGCATTAACTTTAGTCCAATTCCTTTGAGTCGAGTCGCTGTGATTGAAGATGGCTTGGCCGATATCTCTAGAATTAACCGTGTTAATGGTAAGTCATCTTTAAGTATCGGGATTAGAAAACAACGAGGTTCCAATTCTGTTGAAGTTGGCGATGGCGTTAAAGCTAGAATGGAAGAAGTTAAAAAGTTTATTCCTGAAGATATGGGAATGGGCGTGAACTTCGACCTAACAGTATTTATTAAGCAGTCTTCAGATGAACTTCAGATGACTTTGATCTACTCGGCCGTCCTAACGGCTTTGGTTGTTTGGATCTTCCTTGGTTCTTGGTCTGCGACTCTTAACGTTGTTCTATCTATTCCAACGGCCATCATTGGAACATTTTTAGCGCTTAAACTCTTTGGTTTTACCTTAAACACATTTACGATGCTTGGCCTAACATTAGCCGTAGGGCTCATCGTTGATGATAATATTATGATTCTCGAAAATATCACGAGAAAATATCAAACGCTTAAAGATAAAGTTAAAGCTGCTCTAGAAGGGACACAAGAGATTGCTTTTGCCGCCTTAACAGCCTCCATTGCTATTATCGCTATCTTTCTTCCTATTGGTTTTATCCCAGGTATCGTCGGTAAGTATTTCTTCCAGTTTGCTTTAACGATAACCGCCGCCATTGCTTTTTCTTTTGTGGATGCAGTCACACTAACTCCAATGAGATCTTCGCTTTTTCTAAAAGAAGATAAGAATCAAGGAAAGAGAACAATTGATAAACTGATGGCGAAGCTAGAAGCTTTTTATCTTAGAGTTCTTACTTGGTGTTTAGAAAATAGAGTGAAAACTCTCGTTGTTGCTCTTTTAGTCTTTCTGACGGTTATCCCAGCTTCGATGCAATTAAACCGAGAATTTATTCCTCCTCAAGATCAATCAAGACTCTTTATTATCCTAAAAACAAAATCTGGTAGTTCTTTAGAATTTACAGATAAAAAAACTCGCGAGATAGAAGAAATTCTACTACGCAAAAAAGAAATTGATCGCTACCTTGTCGCCGTTGGGGGATTTGGAGGTGGTCAGTCTAACTCAGCAAACTCTTACGTTACCTTGAAAGACTATAAAGATAGACCAATTGATCCAGAGCTTGGAAGAGCGCTCACTCAACAAGAATTTGCAGTATCGCTAAAGAAAGATCTCTCTCAAGTTAAAGGTATTTTTGCTATTGTTTCAGATCCATCTCTTCGAGGATTTTCGGCAGGACGAAGTTATCCAGTGGAGTTTTCTTTAAAAGGTCCTGATTGGGATACCTTGATTTCGCTTTCTGAGAAAGCCAAAGATATAATGCTTGAGTCGAAATTAATGACAGACGCTGACACTGACTTTAAAGGTGTTATTCCTGAGATTCAAATTATTCCTGATCGTGAAAAAGCGATTGAGCGAGGTGTTTCTATTAATGATATCGGGCGTACGATTCAATCGATGATTGCGGGTGTTGTGGCCGGTAAGTTTGCCAAAGGTGGACGTCGTTATGATATCCGAGTCAAGGTAAGAGACGAAGCTTTTAAAGAGATTAAGGATCTTTCTCAAATTATGATTCGAAATAACAGAGGGGAGCTCATTCCTTTAGGAGAAGTGACGAAAATTGTAGAAGGCAAAGGGATGCTTTCAATTAATAGAACTGATCGTGCTCGTGCTATTCAGATTTACGGCAACCTTGAAAAAGGTGTTTCGCAAGCACAAGTGATAACGACTCTTAGAAATGAAATCACTAAAATTCTTCCTGAAGGATATGTTCTAGAATCATCGGGTTCTTCAAAAGCCTTTGATGAATCCTCTGGTGGATTAATCTTTGTTTTTATGATTGGTATTTTGATTGCCTATATGGTTCTTGCAAGTCAGTTTAATAGCTTTGTTCACCCATTAACTGTTTTATTGGCTCTTCCTTTTTCTATTACAGGAGCGATCATCGCACTTTGGCTTGGTGGTCAGTCTCTAAATATCTATTCCATGATTGGGATAGTTCTTCTCATGGGGATTGTAAAAAAGAACTCTATTATCCTGGTTGATTTTACGAACCAGCTGAGATCTCAAGGTTTAGAGATTAAAGAAGCCTTGCTTGAAGCTTGTCCTATTCGACTAAGACCAATTGTCATGACCTCAGTTTCAACAGTTGTAGGGACAATTCCTGCGGCCATAGGAACTGGTGCTGGATCTGAGACGCGAGTTCCTTTGGCACTCGCAGTGATAGGCGGTGTTCTTCTATCAACCCTTTTGACACTGGTTGTAATTCCTTGTTTTTATAGTCTTGTCTCAAGGAAAAAATACTAAAACTCTTGTCATCTCCCTTGCTTTTTCATGCCCAGATTATAGGATTTGGGCATGAAAAAACTTATCCTTGCCCTTTGTTTTCTTTCTTTCACTCTTCATGCTCAAGTTATTGATCAAGATTGGGTTCAAGCGGAGCATCAATCAGTTCAACTTAGCTCTTCTGATAAAACCCTATATCCTCTAATTCATCTGAATAGAGAGAATGCTGTCCCCGTTATTCTTCTCCACGGGATTGGTGGCAATGCTCATAATTGGATGGATCTAGCTCCTGCTCTTTATAAGTCTGGTTATGATGTTTGGGCCTTTACATGGGCAGCGAATAGAGATCGTAATATTGATGAAGCCGGCTCTCTTACAGTTAAAGAAATTGTTAACTATGTATTCAAAAAGACAGGTAAAAAAGCATTTTTAGTTGGCCACTCTCTTGGTGGTATTTTGAGTAAAATTTATGTTCTTGGAGTAGTTAAAAGTCCAAGGACTGGTAAGTACTACGTTAGTAAAGTTGCTAAAAGAAATTCTAAAGCTCGCTTACATGGCTTTGTTTCAATCGCTTCGCCTAATGGAGTTAATCCAGAATCCCTAGAAAAGTTTTTACCCATCTTTGCCAATCTTCCAACCAATGGAATTTTTGGAACAAAAGATCTTTCTAAAGTGATCTTGGCAGATAAGCTTGCTTTTGATCTATGGTATGCAAAAGCGATTGAAGTCAATACTTTGGCCTCAAGACTGCCACTTGTGTCTACGGCGATGAAATTACTCTTTAATATGAAGTATCACCGTATTACAGATTATGATCTTGGACGAATTTCAAGATATGGATTTGGAGCTGTTCCTCCTGCTGTGATTGAACAAGTTAGAAGTGTCGGTAGTGAAGGACTTATGAGTTCTGATACTCAGACTGACTATGCTAAAATTTTTGTTGAAGAAAAAAGGCATATCCCATTTGCCTTTATTTCCGCAGGTGCGGATAAAATCGCTCCAGAAAACTCGATCGCTTTTGAAGCCGAAGCTCAGAACTCTGACTTTCTGAATTTAAGTGACGCCGGTCATCTTGATCCATTAATGGGAGAGATGATGGATGAAACACTTTATTTTATGAACAGATTTTTTAATGAGACTCTAGATCGTCAATAATAGGACAATCTGGTCTTGAGTCTCCATGGCAGTTTTTTACTAAGTGATTAAGCTGAAGAATCATCTGTTTAGTTTCATTAAGCTTTTCTGTCAGATCCTGAACATGCTGTTTTGCAATTTCTTTAACTTTGGCACTTGATCTAGACTTATTTCGCCACAGACTAACAAGTTGCTTGGTATCACTTAAACTGAAACCAAGCTCTCTAGATCTCTTGATAAATTTAAAAATTTGAACATCTTGCTGTTGATAGATTCTGTAGCCAGAATCTGTACGCTTTGCTTTAGCGACTATTCCGTCGTCTTCATAACGGCGAATCATCTTGCTACTGACTCCACTTAACTTTGAAAGTTCACCTATATTCATGACCTATCTCTTTTGTTGTTTCCATCTTTTTAAAAGCAGTGAATTCGATACAACGCTGATTGAGCTAAAGGCCATGGCACCACCTGCAATCATTGGATTGAGATAACCAAAGGCCGCTAATGGAATTCCGATAACGTTATAAATAAAGGCCCAAAATAAGTTCTGCTTAATTTTTGAATAAGTGGCTTTAGATATTGATATAGCATCAGGAATGAGTAGAGGGTCTCCTCTCATAAGCGTAATACCAGCTGACTGCATCGCTACATCTGTACCGGTAGACATGGCAATACCAATATCAGCTAAGGCCAAAGCCGGTGCATCGTTGATTCCATCACCAATCATGGCGACGATTTCACCTTGTTCTATAAGCTTTGAAATAACATCGGACTTATCTTCAGGCATGACTTCATATCGAAAATCATCTAATCCAAGCTGATCGGCGACTTTTTTAGCACTGGATTGATTATCACCTGTCAGCATTATAGATTTAATCTCAAGCTCTTTTAACTTTTGAATTGTTTGTTTAGCAGAAGATTTAATGGAGTCTGTAAAAGAGATAATCGCTAGTACTTTATGATCAGACTTATCGATAAGGTAAGAGACTGTTTCGCCGTTATTTTCAAATTCCTTTGAAAACTTATGAACTTCCTCAATCATATCTTCTTTATCAAGAGCTTTCTTACTACCAACTATGTATTGATGATTATCAACTGTAGCCTCGATGCCAACACCGGTAATTGATCTTGATTTTGTAGATTTTCCGAAACTAATATTATCATTTTTAGCTTTAGTTAAGACAGCTTTTGCTAAAGGGTGCTCACTTCCACTTTGAATGCTGGCTAAAAGTGATAGCGCTTTTTTATCATCAATTCCAAATGCATGGAGATGACTAACAGAAGGGTTTCCTTCTGTCAGTGTACCTGTCTTATCAAAAGCAACAGTTGTTATCGTATGAGATATTTCTAAAGCTTGGGTATCTTTAATCAGAATCCCTGCTTTTGCCGCAATACCTGTTCCAACCATGATGGCTGTTGGTGTTGCTAGACCTAAGGCACATGGGCAGGCAATGACTAAGACGGAAATAGCATTGATGATAGCAACTTCCCAGTCTCCTAAAATTAACCCACTGGATATCAAGGTGATAACGGATATGATGATAACAATTGGTACGAAGTATGAGCTAATCTTATCGACTAGTCTTTGAATTGGAGCTTTTTGTGTTTGAGCATCTTCAACCAGACGAATAATTTTCGATAGCATTGTCTCTGCACCAAGAGCGGTTACTTTAATATGAAGTTTTCCAGAACCATTAATACTTCCACCGATCACTTTATCGTCTTCTTTTTTATCAATAGGAAGACTTTCGCCGGTGATAAGTGACTCATCAATTTCACTTTGACCTTCGCTAATGATTCCATCAACAGGAATTCGACCACCTGGTTTTACAATGACAACGTCTTCTAAAGAGATCTTTTCAATGGCGACTTCTTTTTCTTTGCCATCTTTTAATATAATCGCTGTATCTGGTCTTAACTGTTGAAGCGATCGTATCGCTTGAGTGGTTTGAAATTTTGCTTTGGACTCAAAATATTTACCAAGCAAGATGAGGGAGATGACTACAGCCGAGCTTTCAAAATAAAGATGTAGCGGGCCATCGGTATGTGTGACTAATAGGTAAGTACTTAAAGCAAAGGCCGCAGTTGTGCCGATAGCAACCAGAAGTTCCATATTACCCGATAGGGTTTTAATTGCACCCCATGCAGACTTATAAAAACGCCAACCAATGATAAACTGAATCGGCGCACATATAATAAGTTGGATATACCCTGTAAGCATCAAATGAAGTCCAAAGGGTTCTAAAATCATTGGAATAAATAATGGAGCAGATAATAGAGCAGCCATGATGACAATATTTCGCTCTTTTTTAATACTCTTTAGTTTTTGCTCAGTTTGATCTTTTTCTTTGTCTTGATGAACTTTAGCTTCATAGCCTGCGTCTGAAATGATTGAAATAATTTTCTCTATATTAAGATCTTTTTTATTGTAAACAATCTTCGCTTTTTCAGTTGCCAAGTTTATGTTTGATTCTTTAATAGCATCATTTTTAGCTAGATACTTTTCTATTCGTCCAACGCATGAAGCACAAGTCATACCTTTAATATCTAGATTCACTGTTTCTTGCATTGGTTGCTCCTACTAGGTTAGAGTGGTTATCATAAACCTTCCCTCTATGGGAAGGTCAAGGAGTTGTGATGATTAAGTTAAAGATTGATAAAATGCACTGTATGAGCTGTTTTAGAAATATCGATGATGCCATCAAAGAAATTGATAGCAATGCCAAAACTTCGGTTCAAATGGAGTCAAAGCAGGTTGAAATACACTCTGATACACTAACGCAAGATCAAGCGACTAAGGCTTTACTTGATGCAGGTTATCCAGCAGAGGTATTAAAGAATTAGAGCCTAGAGAGACACTTTTCCGTCTCTAAACTTTTTCTTAAGTGATTGAGAGGGCGATGCTTTAACGCATGGTTGCGTTTTTCTTTGACTAGTGTTTTTGATGTTTTAGGTTCAGATTTTTTCTTAGTTTTATTTTCCATAATTCATTTTACGGTAATGTAGCGTTAAGTATAAGTATTAACTCGTAAAGTTCGGTAAAACCGATTAGTCTAAGTGTCTGAATACATTGATTTTTTTTGGAGTTCCGCTATGTTGGACTGGATCGTTATCTTCTTATATCTCGTAATCGTATTTTGTTTAGCTTTTTACTCAAGAAGAGAAAACATTAAACACGAATCAAGTGATGAAGATATCGTAAATGATCAGTACCTCGCTGGAAGAAGCCTCAGCGGTATCGAAAGTCTTGGCAGTATCATTGCCACAGAAGTTTCTGCATTAACTTTTTTAGGTATTCCTGCTTTTGCTTTTTCTAATGATTATTCATTTATTCACATCTATATCGGTGCCATCGTTGGGCGCTATCTCATTGCCAAAATCATCGTACCTAGAATTTACAATAAAGGTCTTACTCTTTATTCAATTATTGCTGGTAATGATGCTCACTTAGGTGGGGCAAGGTTTACTGCACTTATCTATTCGGTAACGAAACTTCTTTCTATTGGTGTTCGTCTTTACGCTGGAAGTATTCTTGTTTCAGAATTTTTTGATGTAAATATCATCGTCGCTTTACTCATTATTTGTATTATTACATTCTTCTATACATTAATCGGCGGACTCAAGGCCGTTGTTCGAACTGATCTGCTTCAATCATTAATTTTCATTGGCGGCGGGATTGCTGCACATTTTATTATCCCAGATGTTTCAGGTCATTCATGGGGTGAATTAATGGGCATGGCGGGTGCGGCTGGTAAGACAACCATCTTTTCTTTGGCGACTTGGCCATCGTTTGCCATTGGTGTAGGTGGAGGTATTCTTTTTGATCTTTGTACTCATGGAGTTGATCAAGATTTTACTCAACGTCTTATGGGAGCAAAGTCTGCTAGAACGGCACAGCTTTCAATTTTCTTTTCTTCGTTTTTCTCTATTATGGTTGGATTATTGTTTTTAGGAATTGGCTCGCTTTTATGGAGTCACTATCAACTCAATGTTTTACCAGCTGATTTAAAGTCGGATAAAGTTTTTGCTTATTTTATTCAAGAGTTTTTTCCAAGTCCGCTTAAAGGTTTAATGCTCGCTGGAGTTTTAGCGGCTACCATGAGTACGCTAGACTCAACAATCAATGCACTATCAAGTGTTCTTTGGAGTGAAATTTGGCCGAACCGAGATATTCATAAAATTAGAAAATACATGATTATCGACACGCTTATTATTACGTCGCTTTTACTACTCGTTGCGATTGTCGCCAGTCAGTCGGAGGGGATTCTAGTTTTAGGACTTAAGATTGCTTCATGGTCAGGTGGCTTATTAGCTGCTTTATTCTTTTCTCAACTTGTTTGGCAGTCATGGACCAGAACAATCCTAAACCGCTCAAATGTACTCATAGCCTATATTTTTAATCTTGGTGGAGTTGCGCTTAATACTTACGTTGTAGATGGTCCGTGGCAATTTAATGTCTATTACGGCATGTTCTTTGCCACGGTGTTTTTAAAGGTACTTGGAACTAAGAGAGCTTAGCTTCTAGGTACTCATCGTAAGTAATATATTTATCAAAGACTAACTTTTGATCAATTTCGATAATTCTATTAGCAATTGTTTGGATGAACTCATGGTCATGCGAAGTAAAAATGAGTGTACCTTTATAATCAATCAAACCATCGTTCACAGCTGTAATACTCTCAAGATCAAGGTGAGATGTTGGGCCATCAAGAACTAAAGCATTGGCACCTGAAAGCATCATCTTGGCAAACATGCAGCGAACTTTTTCTCCACCAGATAAAACGTTAGTCTTCTTGAAAACGTCTTCACCAGAAAAGAGCATCTTTCCAAGAAAGCCTCTTAAGAATGTATCATGCTGATCTTCTGAATACTGCCTAAGCCAGTTTACGATATCGTATTCACCGCTTTTAAAATGCTTTGAATTATCAGCAGGGAAGTAATCTTTCGTAATTGTTACGCCCCAAGTATATGAGCCAGCATCTGGTTCCATTTCACCCATGAGGATTTGAAATAATGCCGTTTTAGCAACGTCGTTACCCAAGATGACAATTTTGTCTTCCTTGTTAACACTAAAGCTTAAATTATCTAGAAGTTTAACTCCATCAATCGTTTTACAAAGACCATCAACTTTTAAAACTTCCTTGCCAGCTTCACGTGATTGAACAAAGTGCACATAAGGATACTTTCTGGTTGAAACGGGTAGGTCATGTAGTTGAAGCTTATCAAGTTGTTTTTGTCTTGAAGTCGCCTGTGAAGACTTAGAGGCGTTAGCACTAAAGCGCGCAATGAAGGCCTTAAGCTCTTTGGCTTTATCTTCCATCTTTTTATTTTCATTTCCACGAAGATGCATTGCTAGTTCTGAAGACTTTCTCCAGAAATCATAGTTGCCGACAAATGTATTAATTTTTCTAAAATCAATGTCAGCAATATGTGTACAGACTTTGTTAAGAAAGTGTCGATCGTGGGAAACAACGATAACGGTATTCTTATAGTTTAAAATAAAATTTTCAAGCCACTGAATCGAGGCAATATCCAAGTCGTTGGTAGGCTCATCCAGTAAAAGAATATCTGGAGTACCGAAGATAGCTTGTGCGAGAAGAACTTTAACTTTTTCACCACCATTAAGTTCTTTCATTTTCTTTTCAAGAAACTCAGTGCCGAGTCCAAGACCTGCTAAAATATTGGCAGCTTCAGGCTCTGCTTCCCAGCCACCGAGTTCCGTAAACTTTTCTTCAAGTTCAGAGACCTTAATACCATCGGCATCGCTAAAATCTGGCTTAGCGTAGATCGCATCCTTTTCAATCATGAGATTATAAAGAATCTCGTTACCCATTAAAACGGTCATGAGAACTTGATCTTCTTCATGAGCATAGTGATCTTGCTTAAGTGTTGAAAGGCGTTGGCCTGGCGTAATGATGACGTCACCGGTTTGAGCTTCAAGCTCGCCTGATAATATCTTTAAAAAGGTCGATTTACCGGCTCCATTGGCGCCTATGAGGCCATAGCAATTGCCTGGAGTGAACTTGATATTCACATCTTCAAAGAGTTTTTGACCGCCAAAGCTCATGCCTAGGTTTGAAGTACTAATCATCAGAATTCCTTAATATTTTGAGATGCTTACACGTAGCACAAAAAAGATGGGATTAAAAGGCAAAAAAAAGCCACCCGAAGGTGGCTTAATCTTTAGAGTAGATCGAAAATTTGTTTATCACTAAGCTTTGGGTGATATGGATTTTCATGCTTAATCTCAACATGTTTATCCACTCCCTTCTTGCCGTAAATATAAGAATCAAAGTCGCGGCTTAAGTCAGCATTGTAGAAATCTTCAATAGCTTTTTGAAATTCTTCAGTTTTAAAAGGTTTAAACTTTCTTTCAGTGAAGAAGTCTTTAAGAAAGACTTTGAAACTTTCCTGAGCTTGAAATTTATCATTTAAGAAACCAATAAATCTCATTCCACGTGTGTAGGCATCACGATCAGTTGTTCTTTGATAAACTGAATGACCGGCCATATCAGTTCTTGAAAGACTTCTTGAAGTATAGCTTCTGTATCCGCCATCTCTCCAGCTTGCAATCGCCTCATCAACCCATCCAGCATTGCCGTGAGCTGGCATAATTCCACGTGCAAAATAAGAGTGAGTAAGCTCATGTCCTAAGGCGCTAAAGCTTGTAATAGTTGCTCCACAATATTCCATACCACCTGAGCCTGCTCCATAGATAATAACTTGAGCATGTGGGAATGGACCGTAATCAGCTTCAAGCTCCGCAAGTATTTCTAGCGTTGCGCTCATGAAACGTGATGTTGATTGATCAGTGTAAACGGTAACAGGCAGGACTCTTCCATCAATTGATTTATAAGTCGCTTTTTCTTCAGGGATAAGACCTTTTTTAGTAAGGTGATAGAAATAAGAGCTCGCTGTGTAACCTGCTGGATAGCTTACTTTCCAATGATTGATCGAAAGCTCATTAACACTACCGTTCGTGTAAAGAACATGTTCAGCGTCTGTTCCAACAATCTTAACTTCTAGATCCGTTTGGTATTGGTCGTACTCTAAGTTTGTAGGAAGGTACTGTTCAAGGTAGCGGCGATCAGAAAGATCACTCATCCAAAAAGCACTTTTTACATAATCAGTAGAAAAACTAATATTTTTATCAATCTCGTTAGTAATAACTAAAGTGTGATTGCCAGCTGCAGTGTCACGATCAAGGTAGCGAACAGTTGATACACCATCCATTGAAGTGGTTGAGCTTGAAGTCAGTTGATCATCAAAAAGAATCTTTGTTGGCTCATTAACTAAATCGAAAATAACTTTTCCGCTAACGGGTTGGTTAAGTTCAAGAGTTGTTTTTGCAATAGCAGTTCTTTTAGAGATGTCGTAGGTCAAAACTGTTTTTGCCGTTTGAATGTCAACAAATACACCTTCAACACCATTAATTTTTAAATTTGGTGGTGCAAGATGAAGGTTCGCAAAAGCACTTGAAAAACAAAGCGCACATAAAATCGTCGTCATTAATTTCATAAATTCTCCTGTAAAACGAAACAGCTTATTAAACTGCAACAAAGGTGAATTGTATTGCATTGTAAGGTTATTAAAGAAGTATTCGGATTAATCGTTAGCTTTTAACAATTTTCCTTACTTTAACGTTAAGACAAGGCCTTTGAGCCTATGATCTTTAATGGAGGCGAGCCAAGCTTCTTCAAAAAGTTTGGCTCAAAGAGTTAGAGATCTACTATAATGAGTGCTTAAGATCAGTTCTCCACTTAGGATGATGGAAATGAAGTCTATGGTCACAGCTGTTACTGACAATACTTTCATTGAAATTAATTGTTCCAATACGTTTCCAGTTCTTTTGTCCCTTTTCATCCTCTTTATTGGCAACAGAGATATCAAAGACCAACTCACCTTGATAATTATCTTCGTTTAATTCTTGTCTAAAATCATCTTCATCAATTTTTTTTTGAACTCGTGCTTGAACATTCATCCATTTAGGAGTGATCACATTTTTATGATTACCAAGTTCTGAAATTTCATAAAGCTGTCTGATTCCAGCATTGTTGTCGGCCTTGCCAAACGTTAAAGCTAACTTAATTGCATAAGCAACATGGATGATAACATCAGTTGTTTTACTAACGGCTGGTTCATTAAGCATGGCGACGTCAGTGTAATGTTCAGCTTTTGTACCGCCTAGATCATCAACCATAAAGAAGTTGGCAGTTTTAACTTTAGAATCAAAATCATTTTCATCTTGGGCAAAAATTTTACCTGCAAATCCAAACGCTCTATATTTCCCTCTTTTAGTATGAGAAAGCGCTGTGCTTGCACGAGCAATGATTGAAGCGTTAGAGCCTTTTTTGAAATAACCAGAATAAATACTTTCTTGATCGATATTCCAAGTTCCTTTTAAGCAAATGCCATTGGGGTGAGCAAGTTTATTAAATTGTGGAAGAATGTCTGAACGATCGCTTAAAGTTCTCTTAGCATTTTTTTTAATTTTGTCTTTAAAGAAACCATAGAGGCTATGAAAAGAAATCTTATTTTTTGGTAGTTGATATTGATCACTTGAAACTTGATTCCAAACACTATTGAAATTGCTTCCGAGATATTCTTCAACATTTTGAGTGGCAAATGTTGGCGCGATTGCCGCTATTAAAATAATCGAAGCGATAAATTTTTTGAGATGTTTCACTGAGGTCCTAGTCTTAAAGGTTAGATGACTAGGCAGTATCACGTTTCTATCAAAAGGCTAGGGGAAGAGTCTATTTATAGCTTGTCGTACATTCAGCTAAGTATTCGATATTATTGATGGTTAGGTAGCTGTTTCCACTTTGTATAGGATGGTTTGCAGCAATGGAGAGGAAGCTATAACCAACTCGATTAATGGGAACAAGTTCTGCTAGATAAACAGGCTGTCCACGGACTTCGTCTATCCAGAAAAATCCTGTTGAATCGATACGCTTTTTATCAAAAACAAGTTTACCTTGGTCATAGGCTTTTATATCTAAATATCCGTCTAGAAAGTTTGAGCCAGACTCATCTAGTTCACCTTTAAGTTCAAATGTTTTGTCGTTACCCCAAGAATTGCACTCAAGAAAGATATAATCGCTCGCATTAGATTTAAAGGTGACAAACATTAATAATACTAAGAGTTTGAACATATAAGCCTTGTGTAGTTGTAAGAGCTATAGATTAAAACTAATATGACAAAAAAGTAATTATTTTGGGTACAAAAAATGAAAAAAATAAGTTTTTATTTTATCTTTGGATTTATCGCAACCATCGTCTTTCACCAAGTTAGTCTTTATCTGCTATTCCTTGCAGGACAAATACCGGCGATGCCATGGGACTTTAGCCCTGTAGCTCCACTTGGTGTTCCTAAAGTTATTTCCCTATCATTCTTTGGTGGTCTTTGGGGAATTCCTCTTGGAGTGATTCTTGAAAAACTTCATGGAGCAAAGTATTGGATAGCTGCCACTGTTCTTGGAGCAATTTTTCCAACAGCAGTTGCCATGTTAGTTGTTTTCCCTCTAAAGGGAATTACTGTTGTGATGAAAATGGTTATAATCGGGCTAATTGTTAATGCTGCTTGGGGGATAGGCGTCGCTGTCCAAAAAAAGATTATCTTAAAATAATTCTTTTACATTTTCCGGTGGTCGACCAATGACCACCTTCTTACCTTTTATCACAATCGGTCTTTCTAAAATTTTTGGATATTTCAATACAGCTTTTGTGAAACTTGCTTGACTAGAAAAATCTATTTTAACTTTTTTGTATTCATCCTCTTTCTTACGAATAAGATCTTCGCTGTTACCTTTAAAATTTGTAAAAATGAAGCTCAAAAGATCATCTGAAAGTTCACCGTCTAGGTAATTAATAATTTCGACATGATCAGACTCGTCTTCAAGCAAGGCAAGAGTTTGTCTACTTTTTGAGCATCTAGGGTTGTGAATAATCTTATACATTAAAAGTCCCTGTCCATTAGAGTTTTTCTTCCCTCAGCTTTGGCATTCGAAACAGCACGGTCGGTAAGTTCTCTGACTAAGTCGGAGAGTTTATCCATCACACCAGCTGATGTATTTATGTCGTAGCGATCTTTGACGTAGCTTTTTAACTTCGAAGCTACAATGAGGATGTCTTTAGGGTAGTCATTATTTGAACTTACTGTTGATTTACTTGAAACAATAATCCTCTTCGGTTCGCGTGGTTGCTCGGCTAAAGCAGCCTCTCTACTTGGAGCTTTTTCTTCTTCGGCCCAAGCACTTTTGTGATTCATGATAGGGTTGTGAACATCCCAACAGGTGACAGAACAATAAATATTTTTTCTACATGTTGAAACTGAGCATTTTTGATAAATTGAATTAAATCCAATTTCTTTTTTGCACGTACTACATTTACGCCAGTAGTTATTTTCCATTACTAAATCCTTATTCGGTTTTTATAGATTATATGCATATTTTAAGTGAAAATGTTGGCATGAACTATTTTGAGCAGCTTGATTTTTATTGTGAGAGGTTATTTCCCGGATTTTGGGCAGAACCAATTAATGCCTTATCTAATTTGGGATTCGTCTTTTCAGCCTTTTTTGGTTTTTATTGCTGGAAGTCATCTAAATCATTTTGGATGTTTTCTTTGTCATTCTTGGCCTTATTAGTCGGTATTGGAAGTTTTCTTTTTCATACCTATGCTACCCGTTGGGCCCATCTTGCAGACCTTTTACCGATAGCTCTATTTATGAGTAGTTTTTTGGTCTTTGTTCAAAAACGTTTGCTTAATTTTTCGAACTTAAAGACCTTGGCCGTAATGATCGTCTTCGTCTGTGCAGCTATCTTGATCGAAATTTATCAACCAAGACATCTTCTAGGTGGATCTTTGGGTTATACTCATGCTGTCATTGCTCTAAGTGTTGTGACATATTTGTTTAGAAAAAAGAGACATCCATACACTAAGTATTTTAGTGCTGGTCTACAGGTTTTCCTATTGAGTTTAGTTTTTAGAACGCTTGATGGTTATCTTTGTGAGCTGAATGCATTTGGTTCACATTTCCTTTGGCATCTTATGAACGCTGCTTTAATTTTTATCTTACTTATACCAGTTGATCTAACCACGAGATTAAATCATGAATCGTAAACTTTATCTGAACATACATCTCTATTTAGCAGCCTTCTTTTTGCCATTTTTATTATTAATGCCAATCACAGGTGTTAGTTACTTGTTGGGTGAAAAAGGTTCAAAAATTTCTAGTGTGGAATTCATTGTTGATGAGCTTCCACCGATAGAAAAAAATCAACAAAACGACTGGATTAAAAATCAATTTAAAAACAATAATATTAATTTTGAATGGGAATATATAAAAGTAAATGGCAAAGATTTAATTCTTAGGCCTAGCTCAGTTGATCACTATATTGTTAGCGTTCAAGAAAATAGAAGTGAGTTTATTAAAATCCAGCCAAATTTTCTTTTGAAAATGATTGAGTTACATAAAGGTCATGGCCCGTCTCTTTTTAAGTCTTTAGAAATTGGAGCTGGAATTGGTTTGATTTTTTTGACGATTTCAGGAATTATTCTTAGTTTTTACAGCAGATCTTTAAGAAAGAAGTTCTTACTTCCTTTGATTATTGGTTCCATTGTTACAATCCTAGCAATTTTGATATAAAAAAAGGGCGCTTAATGCGCCCTTCATTAAATTCTTATTCAATTTCTTAGCGACAATCAGCACCACCAAAATAGGTCTGTTTTACAAAGTTAAAGAACATGCATCCTTTTTTGCTGTAAAGCTGACGGAACATACCAGGTGCAACTGAATTCATATCTTTTTTAAGCTTAATAGCTTCAGACCAAGTAAGAGCAACGGCATCTTCTGGAGTTGCTGCGTGTAAGCGAATGTAGCTGTCGTCATATTTGGTCTTAAAGTAATCGATAGCAGCCTTTTTAGGTTTATCATCAGAATCTCTATTAAGAGTCCAAAGGTTTTCATGTTGTTTAGCGTAGTCGTTATAAAGACCAGCAAATTGAGCACCTTTATATTCAACTAAATTATCAAATTGATTAAATTCAGCATTGGCAGAAAGGTTAAAGCTTCCAGCTAGTAGTACTGTTTTTGTAGGATCTTCACTGTCAATAATTGCAAACTTATGGTGATTTAGAATCCATGAAGAAAAATGTGGAGCATGACTATAAAAGTGAACTCTTACAGGAGCTTCCTTTTTATCATTGCCAGCAATTTTTTTGAAGTCGCGAACAAATCTTGGAGTCATTTCAATCGATGGACGAGTAGCAGTATCACGAATATTTGTTTTAAATTCTTGATTATCAACAGAAAGCCTTACATCTACACCACGCTTAACTGCACGAATCAAGGCTTCACTTACGCTGTAAAGGTTAAAATGGTTTAGGGCCAGCCAAACACTCTTTTCAGCATTATCAATTGCATTAATAAGTTGAGTAGAAACGATATATGGTTGTTCACCATTATCAAGATAGCGATCATTCAAATCAATAATTCTACCTTTTTTATAGTCAGCAGAGTTAACTGAGTTTTCTGAAATCGTAGAGTTCATTGAACTTGAAATTAATGTCATCGCAGTAGAGTTGACAGGTAAGTTTGCTGAGACGATATCAAGAGGCAAGACATCAGCTTTTTGTGTTTCGTCTTTTGTAACGATATCGTCAGAACTATTCCACATAACAGCAAATTCTTTTTCAAACTGCTTAATGATGGCCTTGTTTTCTGCTTCGCCTTCTTCTTCAATGAAAGTAAAGTCTTCAGAATATCTATTTTTAGCTCCACCAGACATATTGGCACTTGAGTTAGAAAGATTTTTTGAATCTACTAAAACAAATTTTTCATGCATATTTTGTTTGGCACGTTTGAACATTGCACCTTTGGCTTCTAATTTTGCAACTTTAGATAGGATGCTACTTTTTCCACCAAGAGGACGGTGAAGAACAACACGAAGTTTAACTCCAGGATTATTTGTTAAGAGATCATCCATCGCATCAGTGATGCCACCATCAGACCAGCTATAAATAGTTACGTGAGCGGTCTTCTTAGCACCTTTAACGTAGTCATACATTTTCTCAAATGCTTCATCACCTTGATGTGGTGAGAATAGTGCATAAGGAGGAGCTGCCAAAAGCGTAGCAGGTAGAAGAGCTAGTAATGCAATTTTTAGACTTTTCATATTAAGAACCTCAAAAGTTTAGTGCGCTCTTAGTATCAAAGCATTTGAGTTTAGGCATCACCCCCTGTTTTAATTACAGACCTCTTTTGTCTGTAATTACGAGGGGTTAGTATCTTCTGATTTTGATATGATAAGGATAACAATAAGCAAACTAGCTAGTGCAGGAACGGCAGTACTAGCTGAATAGCCCCAGATTGGCGCAAATTTACCAACAAAGACTGTAGCACTTGATTCAGAGAAATTCGTCATGGCCATAAAAAGACTAAAGGCAAACGCAGGGAAGTCTTTGTTGGAATGACTCATGAGATAGGCGTAAAGACTTGAAGTTAACAATCCAATGGAAAAGTAAAAGATCACCATGGCACTTGAAAGAACTAAGTAGTCCGACTTTGTGTCTAATAATGCGGCAGTAGCAACGGCGCAAAAGGCACAAAGCTTTGTGGCATGAGAAAGAAGCTTTCCTTTGGAGTATGCATCTGAAAGTTTTCCACCAAATAAGGCGCCAACCAACATCGCAAGTGGAACTCCAATTGCGTATAGCGGGCCGCGAATAGATGCAGGGACTCCTACTTTAACCAATGCTGCGCTAGCAATCCCCGCCAAGCCTTCAAATGAAAGACTTGCTATGAAGGCCGTTGCAATTAAAACCCAAGTTTTTCTTTCAAGAAGTAATAGTTTTAAACCAGTAAAATACTGTTTAACATCAAGCTGATGAGGCTCTTTAGGCTCCGCTCTGGTGAAAAGACTTATGCTACTAATGATAATCGCACCGGCGAGTGCAGCACATGTGAACTCTAGACCGAGCTTATGAATAAGCATGAGACTAGCGCCACCAAATAAAGACCTGCCAACAAGCATGCCCGCCTGCATAGCGCCGTTGACTCGTCCCATCTCGTCATCAGGAACTGATTTAACAGCTAAGGCATCAATACAAACATCTTGAATGGCTGCAAAAGTTGAATGAAGCATGAGAAGTAATGTTAAGTAATTAAGGTTACCAGCTTCAATCGTCGGGAAAAAACTTAGAGCTGTAATTGCCATGATGGCTTGAGCAATTAATAAAGGTGGTTTGAGTCCAAACTTTCGAGAAAGTAAGTCGACAGCCGGAGCGGCAAAAAACTTTAAGCTCCAAGGAAGGGCGGCCAAGGCAGTAAGTTTAGAAACTTCAGTAAGTTCAAAGCCACGTTCAGCTAAGATAGCAGGAAGGGCCCACCAGATAAATCCGATGGGAGCGCCTTCTGCAAAATATAATAAGGCAAAGTATAAGCGTTTATTCATTAACCCATACTAAAGTTTGAAACGAATGATGTCTAATCTATCCAAGTAGGAGTCTTCTTAACCTTAGAAGAGTCATAACCAAGTGTTTCAGCTTTTGCCTTTAGATCATTATAAAGAGTCTCATCAAGCTCAGCCGTTCTAGATAGCATCCAAAAGTATTCTCTTTTAGCATCACCAACCATAACCCATTCATAGTCAGCACCAAGTTCTAGAATTCTATAGTCACCCGCGAAAAGACCAAAGCGATTAAAGAATGGAACAAAAGAGACAGCTAGTACCGAATTGGTCTCTTTATCTTTCACTAGTGCGATGGCCTTACCTTCTTGAATCTTTGTAGGATTTTCTAAAAGCTTACAAGTATTAAGAACGTTTACTTTTCCATCATCTCTAAGAAAGTAATTCGCCGTTGTTTGTCCGCACTCTTTTTGAAATGGGTTTGCATAACGACCAATTTCATACCATAGGCCCATATACTTTTCGATATCTACAATTTCTCTAGTTGATGGATCAGCAGGAATTGCATTAGGAGTTAGTACTGAGTTTAGGATATGAATAACACCATTTGATGCTTTAACATCAGTTTCTTCAAAAGAAAGATCCTTAACTAAAACAAATTCATTAGACAGAGTTTTTAATCCAACTTTATTTGCAACTTTTTTCGCTTTAAACTTACCTTCTACAACATGAAACAAAAGAATCGCCTTAAGTTGCTCTGGCTTAGAAAGAAGATCATTAAGTGTTCCGGCCGGAAGATTAGCAAAAGCTGCATCTGTTGGAGCAAAGACTGTGTACTTATCGTGCTCTAAGGCTTCATCAAGAGCTGTGACTTCTAGGGCTTTAGTAAGCACAGTGAAACGACCGTCTTCTTTTAGAGTCTTAGTGATATTACTTGAAAAGGTAGCACAAGCAGTTGCTGGTAAAATGGCAATCGCGAAGAGAATTGGCAGAAGTGCGTTCATTTTTTAATCCTCTGATTAAGTTTAATACTATATGGAATGTCGCAATAAACAAGTAAAGGGAGAACGTAAGATATAAGTTTAGACAAGGCCTCTACATCGCAGAGATGAGCAAGACCATAACACCAAATAAAAATAGTGATGAAGAAATAGCGAGGGCTATAAGATCGAGTCTGTTTGCCTTAGCGAGTACAGCAGGATCTTCTTCATGAAGCTCTAGCATCCAAGTTGTTCTAACAACTAAAGATAGGCCTGCTACAACATAGATATAAGCACCAAGATAAATCTTATCAATCAAAACAAGGTAATCGACTTCTGGCAGGTTGTCTCCAAGGGTTAACTGAAGCGCAACGATTGTGAGAAGTGCTGTAATGCCAACGCCAACCCTGGCATCAACGTACTTAGGGCTAAATAAGAACATGAGTGAAGCACAGAATACTACGCAAAAAATTGGAAGTAGGAACTTTATAGCGTAAGCGCCACGAGGCCTGTGGATAGGAAGTTCAATACGAACTCTAGAGTATCTTGATTTGCCATCAATCCTTGGATCACCAAAATTGGATGAATATTTTTGCTCTAATATTGAAAGAGTCGGATTGCCAAAAATAAAGCCAGGAAGTTGGAGTTTCTCATTCACTGATACTGCATCAGTATCGGCAATATATTTAATTGCTCCCGCCTCAGCAGAATTATCTTCAAATTCAACTGTTAGTCTTTGAACATCAAAAGGATAATTACTTAGATCAAACTTAGTTCCAAAGCGACCATGAACACGAACAACTTGGTAAAGTTCTCCAGTTTCTAGTTTGTCAGGTTTTTCGTATGCCTTGGTTTGAGTGTGCCCCCATAGATCTTGTGGGTTAACAAATTCGAATGATTCAGAAGGATCAATTTCAGAATCTTTCCACTTAAACCAAATATAAACATCGGCATTATAACTATGAGTTTTTAAATCAAGACTTTGAATATTATTAACAAAAGCCCCAACCGTGACTTCGCTTGGGGATGCTAATAATGACTGACTTAGTAATAAGCCAAAAAGTACAAAAAGTATTTTCACCTTAAGCTAATCTCAATTTGTTTGAAGCGACCATCGCCAATAGAGCTTGTTTTAATTTTTGGGTCTTCACTTAAATGTTGGTGAACAATTCTTCTTTCTGCTGGAGAAAGTGCTTTCATAAGAACTGGTGCGTTCTTGTTGTAAAGTTCTTGCTTTAATTTTTCAGCTAAAGCGATAAGTGATTTTTCATCAACTCTAGGTTTTCTATCTCTAAAGTCTGAGCGAGGCCCGCCATGTGCGCGAGGACCGGCACCGTTAGCAGTATCAAATCTCTTTGGAATATCATTTTGAGCGCGCACAGAAAGCTTAAGGCCCTTATGTGGTTGAACTCTTGGCACTAAAAACTCTTTAATCAAATGTTCAAAAGAAAGAAGCAGGTTACCATTATCAGCACCCAACATCTTTTCGTCATCGCCACTAAACGTAACTTTTAGAAGTGGTTCTTTAAACGAAACTCGTACTTGTAGATCAAGACCAGCTCTAAGAATAATATCTTCGATAAATGGAGTTAGTATTTTTTTATAAATTGGCTTGATGAAAAACTTGTACTTGTTTTTTCTTGGTCCAAAGAAAATAAATTTCTTTCTACCTTGTTCAATGATCTCGTGGCCAAGAAGTTCTGCATCGTTTAAACGCCAATAGTGCAGAGCTTCGCCAGAAGCATCCTGAAGAGACTCAGCATCAATAACAAATGATCTCTTATCGTTCATTGGCTTAAGATCAAGTGAAACTGCTGTGTTTCTAAATTCTTTTTGCTGTGTCGGAGCGTTTTGTTTTGGCGATTCATTTGAGTTATCTCTAGGCTTTCTGTCTTTTGTATTTCTGCCAGGGCGCGTATCTTCTTCAAGCTGAAGAGAGTCTCTATTAATGAAAGGTTTCTTGCAAAGATCAGTCGCAAACATCTCGTCTTTAAGTTCCATCTTTGGAATTGGATTGCCAATCATTCTTGTAATTGGATCTAAGTACTCACAATCTTCGAAAGCGCAAAAGCTAACCGCAAGACCTTCTTCGCCAGCTCTACCTGTACGTCCAATTCTGTGAACATAACTTGCAGCTTCTTGTGGAAGATCATAGTTAACAACTAGGTTAACTTTTTTAATATCAAGACCACGGGCTGCAACGTCGGTACAAACAAGAATGGTTGTTTTCTTTTCTCTGAAGTCTTCCATTAAGCGAGTACGCTTATTTTGGGCTAATCGACCTGAGATAGGCTTAGCCTTAAAGCCCATGGCGATAAGCCATTCCGCGACTGAGTGAGTTTGAAATTGTGTATTACAAAAAACGATGGCGTAGGCATCTTCTTGCTTTCTCAGAAGACCTACTAAAAGTGCGAATTTTTCTTCACGACTAACCATGGCTAGTTGATGATCAATTTTATCAACTAGCAAACCATCACTTTCGACTTTAAGCTCAACGGGTTGAGAATGAAATTTATAAGCTGTTTGAAGTACATCAAGGTTCGTAGTGGCCGAAACCATGATCATCTGACGAGACTTAGGAACTTTGCCTAAAATAAACTCGATTTCTTTTTTAAAGCCCATATCAAAAAGACGATCGGCTTCATCAAAAACAACGCCTTGAACTTTACTTAGTTTGACTTCGCCTTGTTTAATAAGATCGGCAAGTCTGCCTGGTGTCGCGACAAGAATATGCGCGCCATTTTTAATCAGATCAATTTGTTTTTCAATACTTTCACCACCGATCACGCAAGCAGTAGTTAAACCAATTGGTGTCGCGATTTTAGTAAAGACTGAATCTGTTTGTTGAGCTAGCTCTCTGGTCGGGCTGATGACAATCCAAATTGGCGAGTTAGCTTCGGCAGCAGGAGAGTTGTCTTTTAGAAAAAGTTCAATCATTGGGATAGCGAAAGATCCGGTCTTTCCGCTTCCTGTTTCTGCTTGGGCGAAGATGTCTTTGCCTTCAAGGATAGGCTCAATAGTAAGCTCTTGAATTGGCGAAGCATTTAACCAGCCGGCGGTATCAAGTGCTTTAAGTAAAACTGGATTTAATCCGAAATCTGAGAAAGGAGTAGTAGTATTAATGGTTGCCTCTTTTGGGTGCAGTAAATGAACATAAAAATATGCTCATTCTTATCAAATTTAGTATTTTATGACCCTTGGCACTGAGTCAAATTCTATTTGTCTAAATAGTGTCAGAAGCCTTTAAATTCAGCTTAAATTATAGTTTTTTATGGAAATTAAAAACGTATTAATTGTAGGAGCCGGTCATGGCATAGGATTAGGTCTTGTTCAAAGCCTTATCGACCAGTTTCCACAGGCTCAAGTCTTTGCCACTTATAGAAACGAAGAGAGAGCGAATGAATTATTAAAGACTTCTGCTCTTACAAAACAATTAGATCCAAGTAATGAAGTGGAACTGTATGAATATTTTAAGACTCTTCCAGACTTCGATTTAGTGATTTGCACAATAGGTGCTCTGCAAAAACCGGAAAAATCACTCAGAGATATATCCGTAGAAAGTTTGAGTGAGGCTTTCAAAGTTAATGCGGCGATTCCTATGTTGATTTGTAAACATGCCAAAGCTCGTCTTAACAAGACAAGCGAGAATAACTTAATTTTCTTATCCGCCATGGTTGGAAGTATTAGTGATAATCAAATTGGTGGTTGGTATGGATATCGCGCAGCAAAGTCAGCTTTAAATCAATTGATCAAAACAGCGTCTATCGAATATTCTCGAGCTGGTTATAAAACAAAATTAGCTGTTATCCATCCTGGAACTACCGAAACTGATTTATCTAAGGCATTTTTAGGCAATGTTAAACATAGAGTATGGACCCCAATTGAAAGTGCTCGCAATATTTTAAATGTAATTAGGGAGCTAAAATCCACAGGTGAGTTTAAGAATTGGGACGGAACGACAATACCTTGGTAGGATACTGACTCAATTTTAACGTTGGGTCACACATGAGTTTAAGCTTTTCAAACGTCACAAAAATTCAAACAGGTCAGGCCTTATTCACAGGGGCAACTTTTCAAATAAATCCTGGTGAAAAAGTTGGGCTTGTAGGTCCAAACGGTGCGGGCAAAACATCATTGTTTAGACTCATTACTGGTGAGGATCGACCTGACGAAGGACAAGTTTCAACGTCAGAAGGATTACGAATCTCGTACTTCTCTCAAAATGTTGGAGAGATGGCTGGACGATCTGCGCTTCAAGAAGTGATTGAAGGAGATGCCAAGGTTTCTATCTTAAAAAAGAAACTCACAGAGTATGAAGATAAGTTATCAGATCCAGACTTGGATCCAGATGAAATGAATAAGATCTTAGAAAAGATGGGTGATGTTCAAACAGAGTATGAAAAAATTGGTGGCTATGATTTAGACTCTAGAGCAGAAGAAGTGTTAACTGGTTTAGGTATTGCGCCAAAAGATCATCACCGCGCAGTGGAGAGTTTTTCTGGCGGATGGAAAATGCGTATCGCTCTTGCCAAAGTATTGGTGACTGTTCCAGATCTGATCGTCATGGACGAGCCGACGAACTACCTTGACCTTGAAACAATCCTTTGGCTTGAGAAATGGTTACAATTATTTAAAGGCGCTGTCTTCATGACGACCCACGATCGTGACTTCATGAATAATGTTGCTAAAAAGATTATAGAAATCGCTCATCGAAAAATCACTGTTTACTCTGGTGATTATAATTTTTATGAAAAAGAGCGCGATATTCGCCGAACTCAACTTGAGGCCGAACATTCTCGTCAACGTGATATGCTCGCGAAGGAAGAAGACTTTATTGCCAAATTTAAAGCGCGTGCTTCCCATGCCGCTCAAGTTCAATCAAGAGTTAAAAAATTAGAAAAAATTGATAGAGTTGAGCTTCCTCCGGAAGAGCAAACCATTAGCTTTGATTTTCCTGTTCCTCCTCGTGGCTCTGATGATGTCGTCGTGATGGAAAACTTAGCAAAGACTTGGAAGACTGATGAAGGGGACTTGAAAGTCTTTGAAGGCCTCAGTGCCATGGTGGCAAGACAAGAAAAAATTGCAGTTGTTGGCGTTAACGGCGCTGGTAAGTCGACACTTCTTAAAGTGATTTGTGGTCAAACTGATCCAACTTCAGGACAAGTTTCAATCGGACCCAGCATCAAAGTTGGATACTTTAGTCAGTACTCTTTAGAAGTGTTAGATCCAGAAGCTACCGTTTCTGATGAAGTGAGGTCCCGTCTTCCCAATGTCAGTGATGGTTACCTTAGAAACCTTCTTGCTGCCTTTTTGTTTCGCGGTGATGACGTTAAAAAGAAAGTAAGACATTTATCTGGTGGAGAGAAATCTAGACTCGTATTGGCGTATCTTTTTTCACAAGGCAATAATCTCTTAGTTCTAGATGAACCTACCAACCATCTTGATATTATTTCACGTGGTATTTTGATGGATGCACTTAAGGCATACGAAGGAACATTATTATTTGTAAGTCACGATCGTTATTTTCTTCACGCTCTTGGAAGCAAGGTTATGGAAGTTGATAAGGGAGGAGTGACTTTATGGCCTGGAAATTATTCTTGGTATTTGGAAAAGAAAGGTCTGGCTTAAGCGCGAGATCTTTCTTTAATGATTGTTTGAACTTTATTTAAAAGCTCTTTGCATTCACCTTCTTCTAAACCAAAAAGAACATGACTAGCTTGTAAGTCTTTTGGCTTTTCGCCAAGACTGAAAGAAGAGAGACGGTTATTTAAATTATTACGAAGTGTGCGTAGACGTTTCGGTGACCATTCGTGAATTTTTTCTAAATCTTTTTTCATAAATCCATTTTTAAATAAAAAAAAAGCTGGCCCCTAAAGGCCAGCTCGTTTGTAACTTTTTAGATTACCAACGTGATCCGCCACCACGATTGTTGTTCGTGCGTGGTTCCATTGGCTTAGCAACGTTAACAGTCATACGACGACCATCAACATCTTTACCGTTAAGAGCTTCGATTGCAGCTTCAGCTTCATCAGATGATGCCATTTCTACAAATCCGAAACCTTTTGAACGGCCAGTGTCACGATCAGTGATGATCTTAGCACTTTGAACTGTTCCAAAAGCTGAGAAGTTTTCAGTAAGTGATTGTTCTGTTGCAGAAAAAACCAGATTACCAACATAAAGTTTGTTACCCATAAATCCTCCTAAAGGCGTGGGGTCGTTTGGAGGATACGGACGATATGTCGAAAACCCAAAACAGACGTTAAACAGAAACATTTAATAACACGAGGCGAAGCCCAAAGATAGACTTTGAGAACATTTATTCTAAATGTCTTTAAAAACAACAACTTAGGTCTAGTAACCATTACCATTTCCGTTGCCTCTAGGACCTCGGTTGGCTGAATTTGGGCGCTTCTTATGGTTTGTACGTTTATGGTTAACGTTACCATAGGCTGCGTTGGTCTTAGGTCTGACCTTATGTTTGATAATGGTATCAAGTTGATTAAGTTGCTCTTCAACTGAAGGTTGAAAAAAGATTTGCGAATCTTCGTCTTCATTATAGGCAGCAGGCATCGCATTGCCATTTACTTCTACTGATTGAGCTTGTGAATGTTCACGGCGAGGTTTGTGTTTAGGATTCGGTTTTGAAGACTTTTTCTTTGCTCTAGGTTGCAGTGGTAGTTCGCCATTTTCTCTAGCAATAGCTTTTTGTTTTTGAATTTCAGCGACTCGTTCTGCAGCAGCAGCTGCAATAACTTTTTGAAGCGCAAGCCATTGCTCATTCGTTTCAGGATTTACCCAGGCAAGAACATCATCTTTGTTTGAAACTAGTGCAAGGTAATCACTTGGAAATTCTTGAACATCAAAATTTACTAAATGGGTGATAGTCTCTAATTCAACTGAGCCAATCGCTATATCAGTTGCAACAAGAACTCTAAACTGGCCTTCGCCTAGGGCTTTAATTGTATTATTTTTTTGATTTTGTGAACGATCACTATGGATACAGTCCGTAGGGTGGCCAGCTTTAAAAAGACGTTGGGCCAATCTTCTCGCTCTAAACTTGGTTCTGCAAAAAACAATAGTCGTTCCAGTATGCGATTCAAGTCCTTTTAATAATGCATCAAAGCGACCTGGTTCCTCTTTCTCTGCTGTAGCTACGACTTCTGGAATCGGTTGACTTCCAGCTTCAATCGTTTTTGCATCAGTTGTTAATTTTTTTGAAATATCATTAACGTCATTTTCTAAATTCGAAGTAAAAATCATTGTTTGTCTCTCAGTAGGTAAGGCTTGAACGATCGAATCAATTGAATCTGATAACCCAAGATCATAAATGCGATCTGTATCTTCCATGACTAAAAACTTAACGTTCTCAAGTTTTGCAATTCCACTATTTATATGGGCTTCTAGTCTTTTTGGAGTTGCCACAATAATTCGTGGTCTTTTTCTTAAGTTGGATTCTTGTAGACCAATATCCGTGCTTTCTCCATCAATGGCCAAAACAGGTTTCCATCGACCAGTCATTTTAGATGTTAATTTCTTGATGACATTGTGAACCTGTGTTGCTGTTTCCTCACATGGTGCAATAATAAGTCCGCTTTTATCTTTATTCTCATTTTTATCGAGGAGTGAAATAAGTGAAAGGCTATAAGCAAGTGTCTTTCCCGTTCCTGTTGAGGCTAAACCAATAAGGTCACTTCCTGCTAAGGAATGATCGAGTGTGAGTTTTTGAATTTGAGTTGGAGTTACAATTCCTTGCTTAGAAAGAGAATCTCTAACAGGACTTGGTATAGACCAAGTCTCAAAAGTTGTTACAGCGTCCATGGATCTCCTTGTAGCAAGATTGAGGCGGGCGCATAAATTGTTTTGGATAAGATAAGGACACTGTCCTTTTTAAGTAAGTCATAGTTAACATGCCAGTCTATCTATGGGCAAGGAAGTAGTGCTTCGCAATGCAATAATTACTCTGTCAGAAGTAGTGAGAATTATAGGATAGGTAAAGTTTGAGTAAAAAAGTATCTTAAATTAAATCAATTTGGAGCTTTTATGAAGACCTATTTAACGCTTTGTCTTGTCGCCATTTCTTTTAATCTTATGGCCGCACCTATTCATCTTGATCTTGAGGCTAGTTCATCTCAATACAGAGATCATCTTTCAAAAAATAAAATTTTTTTTAAAGATAATAATCCATCAATTGAAAAAGCATTGAAGTGGGGAAGTCGTTTGGCCCAGTGGCTTGAGCTTGAAAACTCTAGAAGAGCAGCTGATCGTCAACTTCGTCTTACTTCACAAGGAACTCGAAGAGGTATCCCTATTGATTCACCTTCTGTTTATTCTGATAAAACTGTTGCTAAGGAAATTGAAAACTTAACGGAGCAATTACCTGGCCCAATGTTAGATACTTTGAACGGAGACAGTTTTCCGACTCAGCTACCGGTTGGTGATGCCGATTTTGTTGTCTTCGCTAGAAAAGTTGATCGTAATTACCAAAGTGCCGCTAGATTTAAATCGCTACTACCTTATATTAGCTATTACAAACAAGCCAAAGCGAAAGATATTAGGGCGTATCACTATTTTAAAGAAAATAAATGGACGCCCGAGAGATTTAAGAATTTTGACTCATTATCTCCTGAAATTAAGACTGAGTTAAAATTTTTATTAACTCAATTATGTTTGAACTCTGGTGAAACACAACTTGGTTGTCAGCGTTCTGTGCAAAAAGCAGAAAATCAAAAAAATCTACCAAAGCTCTTTGAAGAATTTTTTGAGATCGGTGATCAGACTTGGAATGCTTTCTTTGTTATACCTGATGATGCTGCAAGGAAAGATATCACGTGGAGAACACCGGACAGGGCTGAGATTCCTTTTAATACGCCCGAGGCAGAGCGCTTCATTCCTTACCTTAGAGATAATATTCATGATGAGTTTAAATTTAATGATTGGAGCCTAACTCTTAGGTTTGGAGTTTTTGCTAACGGACCTAGATTAAAGTTTGAAACTGGTACTGTTCCTCACGTTGATAGACTTGGTGGTAATAATATCGTTATGGATTCAAATCAATCTATTGAAGAATATGAAAGTCAGTGGGTGATTAGGCATGAGTTTGGTCACGTTTTGGGTCTTCCTGATTGCTATCATGAGTTCTATGACACAAATCTTAATGCTTTTGTGAATTACCAGTTAGATACAACAGATCTAATGTGTTCGCGTGCAGGTAATATGAATGAGCGTATTTATATTGAGCTTGAAAAGAATTACTTTAATCCTTAGAGAGATAGGCTGTTTTAATAATGAAGTTCTTTTTTAAAGCATGTTATATCGTTGGGATTTCATTCCTTTCTTTAGTCTTATCATTCTTGTTTTCAGAACTGATTTTTAAAACATTAAATCTTAGTGGGATTTCAATTGTTGGAATTCATAAAGATTATGGTTGGACTTTGCGACCGAATGTTGATTTGAACTATGAGGCTAAAGATCAAAATATTCATGTAAAAACGAACTCTCTTGGTTTTCGAAGTGAAGAATCAGATGATGAGTTAAAAGACAGTATTTTGCTTTTAGGTGATAGCTATTTGGCAGGTCTTCAAGTTGATGAAAAGGAGCTCTTTTCAAATAAACTTAAATCTAGTGGATTAAAAATAATTAATAGAGGTGTACCGGCTTGGAGTAATGATCAGCATTTGATTTATTTATTAAAAAACACTGATCTTTCCAATATAAAAAAAACAGTACTGCTTTTTTCCCCAAATGACATTCGCGAAAACTACGCCAAAGGATTTGTTAAATTCAATAATGATCAATTGAAAGTTCAAGACTACATTGAAATGGCAGATGATGAGAGAATTCGTTGGCAACTTTCAGGCCTGTCGTACACGTACAACTATCTTGCTAGCAAGAAAGGGTGGTATGAAGGTAGCTTTAACTCGATCATGCTTCGTCATTATACTGAAGGGGCAAGTATCATTTCAGATGAAGAACTCTATTTGAAACAAATTTCAGATTCAGTTGGAAAAGCATATATAAAGACTGAAAAAATTATTGCGCAAATTCATAAGATTACAAAAGAGAAGCTCGTTATTGTTTTAATACCTACGATCTATCCAATCGTATATTCAAAGCATAATGGAACTAAAGTTGAGGATTGGCTAAGTGCTCTCTGTGAGAAGGAAGGCATTCCATTTTATTCAATGCAGGATCTTATAACAGCTGATAATATGGAATCGTTTGTCTATTCGGTTCATTATACTCCCTTTGGTCATACAAAGGTTGCTGAACGTCTGGAAAGTATTATTTACAATACTGCTGATAAAGACTCTCAACCAAATCATCAAAGCCCTGATAGTCTGTAACGATATGATTAGCGTGGTCCATACTAGGTTGAACGAAGCGATCATGCATCGGCTTAACCTGCTTCTCAAATTGAGCCTTTACTCCCTCTGGTGTTCTGCCGCGCTCTTCGACGTCGCGTTTTAGACGACGATCGAACCTTAGTTGTTCCGCTGTATCCACAAAAATTGATATATCGAAATGCTTTCTGACGTGAGGTTGAGATAATAAAAGGATGCCGTCGACTAAAATAACTTTTTGAGGTTTTTGCTTGATAGTTTCTTCTTGTCTTGAGTGTGTAACAAAATCATAGACAGGAATTTCGATCTCACTTCCATTTTTGAGTTTTTCAAGGTGAGTCGCAAGAAGATCAAAATCTAAGCTATCAGGGTGATCAAAATTAACTGAGCCACCATCATGATCAAAGCGAGCTGATTGATCGATATAGTAATTATCTTGGTAAATAATTGCACTAACCTTATCGCCCAGTTTTTGATGAAGAATTCTGGCAAGATAAGTCTTACCTGAACCAGAACCACCCGCTACACCAATGATTGTACAGCTCACAAAAGACCCCTATTTGGTTTGAAAGAGGCGATCTCCAGCGTCGCCTAGACCTGGAATCAAATAGCCTTTTTCAGTTAAGCCTTCTTCTTTTTGAAGAGCATAAACTTCGATGTCAGGATGAAAGTGGAAAAGCTTTTCGAGACCCTCTGGGCTTACAAGAAGTGAGAGAACTTTAATCCTTCCGACTTTGTAGTTCTTAAGTCTATCAATGGCAGCAATCATTGTGTCGGCAGTCGCAATTAATGGGTCACATAATAAAATCTCTTTACCCTCAGAGTGTTCTGGGAGTTTGAAATAGTATTCAACCGTATTGCTAATAAACTTGTCGCGGTAGATCCCAATATGTCCGGCACTAGCAAAAGGAAGCATTGAAAGAACAGCTTCCAAAACTGGATTACCTGCTCTCATGATCGCAACGGCGATTGGAGGATTTTTAATTCTTGTAGCGGCAGCTTTCGCAATTGGAGTTTCTATTGAAATCGTTTCGACGTCCTTCCAATCTCTCATTGCCTCATAGGCTAGGATTCTAGAGATCTCTTTTGTGATTTCTCTAAAGTCATGACCTGTTGTATTTTTATCTCTCAAATATGAAAGCTTATGTTGAAGTAGAGGGTGATCAATTTGTATATATTTTCCGCTCATGTGTAGCTCCTAAAAAACTGTTCCGTCACTTATAATTTTAATTGGTGGTACGCCACCAGCTCTTTTCTTCGCCGCGATTTTACGACCTGCCCACCAAGTTCCACCTTCAAGTACTTTTGCTAAAGGGAAATCTTGAGGAGTCTTGCCAAGTTCTTTTTGAACTTTTGCTGCAAGTTGATCCAACAACGTTACTGTTGATGCTCTCCATTCAATAACAAAGAGATCTTCTGCGTTCACTCCACGAGTGAGATCTTTTGGATTTACTGCTTGAAGTAAGCCCAAATCCAAAAAGAGTCCACCATTTCTATATTCAGGAAGGCCTGTTAGTTTTTCAACACCGATGACTTCAAAACCACATGTCTCCATGGCATCCAAAATAGAGTAGGAAAGCCACTGGGAAAGTTTATGAAAAGGTACAAGTGATTCAAATGTCCCTGCTTCTCCAAGAGCTGGGTGAGACCATGTATCACCTAGAGGAGTCTTATCTAAAGTAAGTCTTGATGGCCAAATAGGTCCTAGCTTTTTAAGAACGGAATTTAAAACATCAAGTGCATTCACTCTTCCATTAACAAGAAAATCATCAACGAGATCACTTGGACGACCATTCACACCCAGAACTTTTCCAAGTCCTGCTAATAGCTTAAGTCTGCCATCTACTCCAAGTAGTGGATTTGCTTTTGTGACTTGAAAGGCTTTTTCAAGTTGTGCTTTCGTTAATGACATTAAGGCTTTGCCATCTGTTTTAAGCTCGTCATTTGAACTAAAATCACCTGCAAGAAACATATGAAAGCTTGCGACTCCAAGTCCTTCGGATCGATTGAAGGTTTGAACCGTACGTTCTTCGAAGTATTTCCAGTCATCTCCAGCTCCTGCATCAAGGAGGACTGAAGGAATGATGAGATCAACTAAGGCTTTAGCGCGTTTTGTTGCATCAGCCCCTTCAAGAAATTCTTCTAGCCAATGGACTCTATCGACATTGCCGGGACGAAAATGTCCAAGACGAGAGTGAAACGGAATTTCAAGTGTTGGATACTTTTCTTTAATCGTTTCTAATGTAAAGGATACGACTTCTGGCCACTTTGACTCATCAACGCGAAGTAAGCCTTTACCATCTAGATTTCTTTGATGAAGGGCTAAGCAGCGCTCTCTGATAGCTTCAGGAGTGAGTAGCCACTGAGTTCTTTCACTCATTTTTTTTCCTCATCAATTTCGCGACCTTTGATATTCTTAAGATCTTCGCCAGATTTAACTTCGCCTTTAGTGAAATAGCCTGCAGCTTTTTTAGCTTCCATTTCAACTTGAGCATCTGGTGGAATGAGATCGTCTGGAATAGAGATACGATTAACAATTTCGATTCCACTTTTCACGATGGCATCAAACTTCATATTCGACATGGAGTGGATGTTGTGGATTTTTTTTATACCAAACCATTGTAAGATATCAGGCATTAATTCTTGAAAGCGTGCATCTTCTACACCAGCAACACATTCAGTTCTATGGAAGTACGTTGCGGCCGAGTCACCACCAACCTGGCGTTTACGAGCATTATAAACTAAGAACTTTGTCACTTCTCCAAGCGCTCTGCCTTCTTTTCTGTAGTAAGCGATTAGACCAACACCACCACGTTGCGCGGTACGAGCGGCATCTTCAATTCCGTACATTAAATAGGGACGACAGGTACAAATATCAGAGCCAAATACGTCAGATCCATTACATTCATCGTGCACACGGCAAGTTAACTCAATTTCAGGTTTAGCTAGATCTGCTGGGTTTCCAAAAATATAGGCAGTTGTAGATCCAATTGGTGGCAACATAACTTTTAAGTCTGGGCGAGTGACAAGTTCAGGGAACATGCCACCAGTTTCACTAAAGAGAATCTTTCTAAGTTCTCCTTCGTTGATACCAAGTCTTTTTGCAATTCCTGGTAAGTACCATACTGGCTCAAAAGCAACTTTCGTAACTTTGACATCACCTTTTTCATTAATAAGTTTGCCGTCTGGTTTTAGACGACCAGCTTTAATGGCTTCATAAATTTCTGGAAGTTGAAGTCGTGCCTGAGTTACGGCAATAGTTGGTCTAACGTCATATCCTTTTTCCATATATTCTTTAAAATGAATATTAACGTCAGCTCCCCATGGATCAATGGAGACAAATTTATCGGCATCAGTCCAAGACTCATATGGCCCAATTGTCGTTGTACTTTCAGTATTTTTTAAATCTGGAATATGCATCTTAGGAAACTGTCCTGATGCGATTGAAAGCGCTCTGTATACAGTGTAGCTTCCAGAGTGACTTCCGATCGCATTTCTATGAAGAACATTTGAGATCGAAGCGACAACAGGGCCACGCTCTTTAGGTGATTTTGCGCCCCAGTGAATTGGTAGAGCATCTTTATAAACTTCTGAATTATGAGAAGTTAGAATGACGTGTGATGATTTTTCCATAATGATTTTCCTTATGACATCCAGTTCTGGTCGCTTTGTGGCTCCCATTTGGTTGTAATTTTTTTCGTATTTGTCCAAAAGTCGAGTGAGTGAACACCTGTGATATCACCATGTCCAAATTTTGAAGCATTGATGCCACCAAAACTAAAAGGCTCACGTGGTACAGGAACTCCAACATTCACACCAACCATGCCAGCTTTGGCTGATTGGATGACTCTTTCTGCATGCACCCCTGATGAAGTGAAAACAGAACAAGCATTACCATACTCAACTTCATTTTCAATTTTCATCGCTTCGCCAATGGTTTGGCAGCGAATGATCGAAACGATTGGTCCAAAAAGCTCGAATGAAGCAGCTTCACTGCCAGGCTTAACATTGTCTAGAACTGTTGGTCCCAACCAGTAGCCTTCTTCCATCCCCTTAGGGGCAGGAGTGTTTCTTCCATCTAGTAAAATCTTTGCACCATTTTTTTCCGCGCGAGCGATTGCATCTTTTAAAAATGTAACTTGCTCTTTTGTAATGATGGCACCCATATCAGTTCCAAGAACTTGAGACTTTGCACGCTCAACAACTTTTTCAATATGTTTATCGACATTTCCAACGGCAAGTATCACCGAAGCGGCCATGCATCTTTGACCGGCGCAGCCAGTAAATGAATCAGAGATACCAGCACCGCAAAGATCAAGATTGGCATCTGGTAAAAGAACGATATGGTTTTTAGCACCACCAAGAGCTAGAGCTCTTTTTCCAAGTGAAGTTGAGCGTTCATAAACTGCTTTAGCAATTTTAGTTGAACCAACAAAGCCCACAGCTTTCACTTGTGGATGATCTATAATTGCTTCAACTGTATCTTTACCACCTTGAACCACTTGAAAAAGACCACTAGGTAAACCAGCTTCTTTTAAAGCACTCGCAAGGTATTGAGATGCAATTGGAGTTTTCTCTGAAGGTTTCCAGATATAAGCGTTACCTAGAGTGAGCGCAATTGGAATTGTCCACATTGGAACCATGACTGGAAAATTAAATGGCGTGATGTTGGCGATAACTCCTAAGGCTTCACGGCGGTATTCACAATGAACACCACGAGAAACTTCCATCTTGCCACCAAGGTCTAGATTTTGAAGAGAAATAGCATATTCTAAAACTTCAACACCTTTCATGACGCCAGCTCTGGCTTCAATCGGTGTTTTGCCATTTTCGGCAGCAACTATTTGTGAAAGCTTATCTAAGTCTCTTAAAAGAATGTCTCTAAAGTTAAACATAACTTTTGTGCGCTCTTTGATCGGAGTTTGGCCCCAAGCGATTTGAGCTGCACTTGCTGCGCTGACGGCAACATCGACGTCACCTTTCGTTGATAATCTAGATTCGCCAATTTTTTTTCCGCTCCAGGGAGAGTCGATTGGAAAAAGTTCACCTGCAGCAGAAACGAAGGCGTTATTAATAAAATTTAAACAATTGTGGGTCTCAGTGGGTAACTGAATTTGCATAATAAAATCCTCTTTAAACCAAGGGTAAATCTTAGTGATTGTCTTAAGGGACTGTTAAGCCTTGGGGCGTTAAATATTTAAATTAACTGCAATAGACGGTTTGTGTCATAGGTTTTATCAATGATAAATGCGCTTTAAATTGCCACAGATCAAGATAACTAATCCTAAACTAATACTTAGTATAAGTAGTGCGTGATTTAGGCTGATATTTGAATCTAGCATTAAGGCCAAAACAGGGGGGCCAGCGGCCGTTCCAATCACTCCAAAAGATGAGAGCCAACTTCTGATTTTAGCTAAATATTTTAGGTCATAAATCTCAGCCCATAGAGCAGTTTTAATTGGAGCTCCAAGACCAATAGAAACACCTGATAATGCTAAATAACTTGGAGCCGCAAATTTATTTTCCCAAAGCGCTAAGATAGCTATAGCAACCGCGAGAGGGATTAAATGCCAAGGATATAATTTTTTTGCAGTGAGCTTATCAACAAGAGGTCCGCCAATAATTGAAAAAATAAAACGACAAACCGCAAAGGCGATAAATGATGTCGCCATCCACTCCAAACTCCAACCACGAAGTTCAGCTATAACGGCATTATAAAGAAATAAGGATGTTAATAAAAAAGGCGGCATTAAAGTTGCGCTGGCCCATACCCAAAACGATATATTTTTTAATCCATTAAATTCTTTTAAATCTACATTTTTGTTGAAATGAACTTCTTTTTCAACTTCTCCAGGGGAATTGGCGAGAAAGTTAATGAAAGGAATAAACGAAGTGATAAGAATAGCGACACAAAGCCAAGTCACTTTCAAACCAAAAGAACTTAATATTAAAACAGCTAAACTTGGGAGGATGGCTTCACTAACAGGGTATCCAAGTCCCACGATACTAAGTGCTTTTCCTCTATTGGGTCCAAATTTTTTAGCGGTGATTGTGTCGCTGGTATGTCCAAAAAGTCCCTGGCCAAAAAATCGAAGTAAAAAAATGGCAAGACTTAAGGTATAGACGTTTTGTGAAAATGCAGTAACAACGCAAGCGCTCACGAGTCCGATAAATACAACTTTTGCATAACGAGCAACACTGACATGATCTAATTGTCTGCCGGCCCAAGGTAGAGAGAAGCCACTGACAAGAGTTGCTACTGCATACAAAGTTCCAAAAGTAGTATTAGAAATATTTGAGGTCTCTAAAAATGTTGGAATAAAAAGAGAAATGAAAAAGCTTTGTCCAAATCCAGATAGAAAGGTCAGGGAAAAAGAAAATAATAAAATATGACGAAAGCGCCAAAGGGGATGTTTCAGTCGAATCTCCAATCAATTTTGTCAGATAGTATAGGATTAGCTTAAAAGAATGAACAACTAAAACTAGTGGCTGATTGATTAACTCCAGCGTTCACTTATTCTCCCGATTATGCTTTTGCGCTAGATGCATGATATGGATATATTAAATAAGAGGTTTTTATGAAAATCGTTCTACTTTTATGCATCATCAGCAGCTTTAGTGCGATGGGAAATGATTCTCTTGAAAGAGAATACATCGGTGCAACAGACAAAGGTGATATCTGTAGAATTAATATTCGAGACTCAAGAGGAAGTGCCAGTTTTCATTACCGTGAGGATGGTAAGAGTAAATCTTGCGCTTTTTCCTACGATCTTTATTCCCTAACAAGTGATAGAGATGATGGCAGACTTTATGCAATCATCAGCTCGAAGTCAGGATTTAAGACATGTAGGATGCAAGTCTATTTTGAAAATCGCGAAAAAGTCTCTCGTATTAAAATGGGTATTAAATCAATTTTTAGCGCCACAAAATACGAAGAATGCCATCTTTCTCTAGACCCTCTCTAGGATTGCTGCTATCCCCATTCCGCCAGCTGTACATATAGAGATTAAACCTCGTTGTTTACCTGAAGTTTTAATCATTTTGGCCAATGAAGACACAATACGTCCGCCCGTTGCTGCAAATGGATGTCCGATCGCTAATGAACTTCCGTTAATATTCAATTTGGATAAATCAATTTCGCCCAAAGGTGCTTGGCCTAAAAGTCTTTTGCACCATGCTTCATCATTCCAAGCTTTAAGTGTACATAAAACTTGTCCTGCAAAAGCTTCGTGGATTTCGTAAAAGTCAAAATCCTGTAGCTTCAATCCTTGTCGCTTAAGTAGTTTCGCCACGGCGATCGTTGGTGCCATCAGAAGACCATCACCGCCAACGTAATCAAGCGCTGCAACTTCACAGTCGACAAATTTAGCTTGAAGGTCCCAACCATGTTCTTTCGCCGACTCTTCACTTGCAAGTAAAACGCAAGACGCTCCATCAGTTAATGGAGATGAATTACCTGCTGTTAATGTACCAACTCCAGTAAAGTCAAAAGCTGGTTTAAGTTTTGCTAGTTTTTCTAAGGTCGTATCTCCACGAACGATAGTGTCTTTTTCTAAACCATGAAAGCTAGAAACTAAGTCAGAGTGAAAACCATCGGCCCAAGCTTTGGCCGCACGTTGATGACTGGCTAAGGCAAGTTCATCTTGTGATTTTCTATCAATCTTCCAGTGTTGAACCATTTTTTCAGTGTGCTGACCCATCGACATACCTGTTCTTGGTTCACTAACAGCAGGAAAAGATGGAGCAAGATCTTTAGGTCGAAGTGTGGCTAAAATTTTTAATTTATCACCAATAGATCTAGCAGCATTGATATTTAAAAGAGCTTTTTTAAGATTAGGTGAAACGGTAATGGGAAGGTCAGAGTTTGTATCAACTCCACCTGAAATACCTTCATTGATGTGACCAAGAGCGATCTTATTAGCTATTTGCCATGATGTTTCTAGACCAGTTCCACATGCTCGTTGAACGTTATATCCAGGTGTATGAGCGTGGAGTCCAGAGCCTTGGACACATTCTCGAGTTAGGTTCCAATCTTTTGGATTTTGCATAATGGCACCTAAGGCGACATCTCCAACTGTTTTATCCTGAAGCTTCGTTTTATCAACTAAGGCCTTAAGCGCCGCTGTCATTAGGTCTTGAGTACTGAGCCCAAGGTATTTAGTCATAGATTTAGCAAAGGGAATACGATTACCAGCAACGACGTAAACAGGGCGAATAGTAGACATGAGGACTCCATTGAAATTTTGATACTTATCGGGAATTAACAAATAAATAAAAGCAATTATTCACCGATAAGTTAAAAAAATTAAGGAGATAGTAATGGATGTTAAAGCGCTCAATGCACGCTTAGAATCTGAAATGGAAAATTTATCAAGAAGCCCTAATCTTGAAAAAGTATTAGAGCCTGGCTTTGTTGATAAGAGATTGTATGCGATGTATTTATGCGAAACCTATCACTACACCTTACACAATGCTAGAAACCAAGCTTTAGTTGCCACTCGTCGAGATACGACGAGTATTCAGTATATGAAATACTGCCTTAATCATGCTCTTGAAGAAGCGGGACATGAAATGATGGCATTACATGATTTAAAGTCACTTGGTTTTGATGTAACCGTCGATACATTACCAAAGCCGTTAGTCTCAACGGAGACATTGATCGCTTATCTGTATCATATCTCAGAACACTTTTCTCCATTAGCAAGACTTGGTTATAGTTATTGGGCCGAGCGAAGTTATGAATTTATTCAACCACTCCTTTCCATGCTAAGTGATGGGTTAGGAGTTCCTAAAAAAGCGATGACTTTCTTTAATGAGCACTCTGAAATCGATGCAAAACATGCTGAAGAAGTAGAAGAAGCCATTAAAAGATTCGTTAAAACGCCTGAAGATTGGGATGCCGTCACTGAAGTCATGGTCGGATCTTTAATTTTAACAACAAGAATGATGGATCAGGTCTTTGATGAATTTTGCAAGCTTAAAGAAGGCAAGCCAACAAGGTATCCTTTCATCAAATAAGAGAGTTTAATGTCTAAAGCGAAGAGCATTCCTAAGATCATAGAAAAGCTTAGTAAGTTTTATACATTAGCGTTCATTGTCGAAATTATTCTTATTTCGTATTATATTCATTCTCTTCTTGGTGTTGTGTTGTTGTATGTGCAAGCACCAATCATTTGGAGAGTTGTTAAAGCAATATGGGGACAACCGGAAGGAATTAGTTATCTTGGTACTAAAACTAAAGATGGTAACCCATGGTTTGTGGCATTTCACCTGCAACAACTTTTTAATTCATTTCATTTTTTTGAGCAGATCTTAATTTTATTGCCTGGTGCTTATAGTGCTTGGTTAAGACTTTGGGGTAGTGAGATTGGAAATAAAGTTAATTGGACTCCTGAGTGCCGTGTAGTCGATCGCACCCATTTGAAAATAGGAAGTCGAGTTTTAATCGGAAATCATTCTTATATCGCCGCTCATGCCATTAAAAAACGAGGAGACAAATACCTTCTCTACGTCAAAGGTGTAGAAATAGGAGATGATGTCGTTTTGGCGTACAGAGTTACGATTGCACCAGGAGCGAAGGTCAGTGCCGGAAGCTTTATCGAAGCTGGTAAGGCAGTTTATCCAAACCAAACAAGTGATAATGGCGATGAATAAAATAAAAGAGCTCTCAAAGATTTTGGATCCCAAAGAAATCCTTGAACCAAAGAGAAAGGCTAAAGGATCTTTAAGTACACTTCTTGATAAAAGACTGGATGAATTAACCGTTTCTAAAAAAGGGATGAGTGTTCCAAAAGTTTTATGGGGAGCAGAGCGCTACGGACTGCAAAACACAAAGGCGTTCAATGCTCTTAGTGAATCTAAAAAACTGGCTTATCTAGAAAGAATGACGGAGCTAAACTTAGCTCTGTCAGCTTTTATTGAAACTTCAGGCCATAATTATGGTGCTAAGATGATTCTTCTTTCTGAAACGTTAGAAGAGAAATCGACTTATGCTCTTTTTGCTAGTGACGAAGCCGTTCATCTTCGTGAATTTCAAAATTTTATGAATTTTGATTATAATTTACAAAGCCATTTTCATCCCATGCTAAAACCCTTAGCCGAAGTTATTCGTGATGGTTCTAAAACATCATTAGTTTTTGTTATTCAAGTTCTCTTAGAGGGATTCGGAATGGGTCATTATAATGGCTTAAAAGAAACCTGCTTATTTGATCCGCTTAAAGCAACATATGACCAAATTCTTAAAGATGAAGCTAGACATCACGGAACTGGAATCATTTTGGCGAAAGAGGAGACTCCTTCAAAAGAAGATGAAGAGCAAATCTTTGAATACACTCGAGACTTTATCAATGCCATGCAATCAGCTCACTGGCTTTC
Organism: uncultured Halobacteriovorax sp.; assembly: GCA_964352405.1. Classification (GTDB taxonomy): domain Bacteria; phylum Bdellovibrionota; class Bacteriovoracia; order Bacteriovoracales; family Bacteriovoracaceae; genus UBA4207. The sequence goes on along the minus strand of CAYGRY010000001.1, from coordinate 76,633 downwards.
ACAAGTTTTTAGTGACGTGGGAGAGGAGCTATCAAAAGCTCAACAATCGCAATTATGGAGTGATTTAAATTTTGAAAAGATTCTGCAGCAAAGAATTTTAAAGCTAAAGGATATGCTGTCAAAGGTTGATTCTTTCAACTTGATCGATAGACTTGAAAAAAGTAATGTTTTTAAAGTGCAGATCGATTAAAGCTAAAAGCTTCTTGGATTAACTTTGTCAGTGTTTCAAATTGTATAGTCACAAAAGCCTTGAACGTCACCATTGTAATTTCAGAAAAGTCAGCTCTTATCAAATGGTAAGTCTGATCTTCACGTTCTTGAATTTTGAAACTTGTTTTAGGAATAAGTCCAAAGCGTTTGAACATTGGAAGACGATGACACTTACAGATCGCTGTGAACCCTTTATATTGAGTTCTCACGATGGACCAAATCCCGGCCCTAATAAGTAGTCTTCGGCCAAGACCTTTTTGTCTTACAGAACAAACGAGACGTGATATTTCAAGGTACTCATCTAGACCTTGTTTATGTTCATCAGAAAAGTTGAGTTTTTCCATTTCAAAGGGACGCTTGAGAAGCCTTAGGCTTCCAATTATATTTCCGTCACTATCTTTGGCATAGATATGAAATGAGTTGAGATCAAAAGCCTTTTCAGAATCAAGTTCTTCTTGTGCCTTCGGAATAAGGTATGGACTATCTTTTTCGTAGCAAGAAAGTCTATAAGCGTGAAGTGCCTCAAGCTCACTTATTGGTAATTCACTTCCAAGTTTAATTCTTTGAAAGTTCCAGCTTCTATTTGATTTAATATACTTATCAAGCAAAAAGAAGAATGGCTTAAAAATGATCTTATAAAGTTTCATCTATTCAATCTCATTTAAGATATTGTCGATAGCTTTAGGAGATAGCATTAAGACTTGATCTTCATTTGTATCTTTGACTTTACCAATGAAGACGATCTTATTATCAAAGGCACCTGAAGCAGGGTGCTTCGCCTTCGTGATTTTTATATCATTAAGTTTTAACTTTAACTTGTACGTTTTTGAACTTGGCTTAAGCTCTCTAACAAATAGGTCTTTCTTGTCGCCTGCTTCTTCCTCACCGTGAAAAAAGACAAAGTCAGTCCCAGCTAACATGGCCGGATGTTTTTGATAACGAAAACCTACTTTTTCAATATCATCAAGCATGATCCTCTTTGAAGACTTAACATCACCGTTATCATTAAGTTCTAAATCAAAGTATCCAAGATAAGCTTGTTCTGGTTTTGCTTCAGTTGCATCAATTTGAAAGTGAAAGAGAATTTTATCGCCTTCAGGTGACCATGTCGGATGTTTATCATAGCCAGAACTTAATTGATGAGTTTTACCAGTTGCTAGGTGTTGTAGGTAAACACCTTCAAGTTTTTTTCCATGTTTTAAATAATAAGTAACCCACTTTCCGTCAGGAGAATAGCGAGGATGCTTTAAGAAGATGCGATCACTTTTTAAACCTAAGTCTTTAGGCATGATGGTAGATAGAACTTTTTGATTCTCATCCATCGTTGTAATTGAAGAAGCGTATCCAATTGGATCAAATTCGCCCTTTAAAAGTCCCATAATAATAGTTCTTGATAAGGCCAATGGACGCCAATGAAGTTTACTTGTGACTAAATTATTGTCTTGATCGAATGAGCATTTTGTAAATGCATTTAGAAATCCATGCTTATCAAGACGATGAACTTTCTTATCTCCAAGATCGCGGTAGAAAACATCGCTTGGAATGACAATTTTTGAATCTTTTGATTTAGCAATCCAACAAATTTTTTCGCCGTCGTCGGATATGGCTACGGACTCAGCAGAAAAAGAAGTGTTGTTAAGAACCTCGATGCCTTCACTGACTGAAATTGACTTAAAACCCTTAGCGTAGCTTGGAGCAATCGAAAGAAGGTTAAAAACCAGACCTAAAGTCATGAGCTTGTTCATAATGATCCCGTGAAGACGTTTGCAGCATTTTAAATGATGCGAGGCGCATTAAACAGGGGATATGTACTTTTTACAATGAGAAATTGTCTAGATTTCAATAGCTTAAGAAGGTCTAGTCATCTCTAGAAAAATAGAAGGTAGTAGACAGGTGAAGTCATAACGTTGCTTATTTACAGGCCACGTAAAGCCTAATTGTGAAGCATGCAACATCAGTCTTGGTGATGACTTTGGACCTTTATAGATAGGATCCGATAAAACTGGAAATCCTAAATAAGCCAAGTGACAACGAATTTGATGAAAGCGGCCAGTTTTAGGGTAAACGCGAAGAAGACTGAAGTCCGCACCAGATTGTTCAATGCTGATTCTGGTGTAAGCCTCGTTTCCTTTTTCAAAATCGACCCTTGATTTAGTCTTGATACCGTACAATGGCAGGGTGATTTCAAGCCAATCCTTTCCGGAAGCTTTCATAGCCTTTAATTTTTCAAAGACTTGTGGGTCTTGCTTCCACTGCATTGGCCAATTTTCTATTTGTGATAGATTTGGCCAATCATTAAGAGTAACAGCGCGATACTCTTTTTGAACCTTCCTTCTTTTGAAGAGGTCTTGAGCGACTTTGAGGGAGCGGTCATCTTTGGCAAAGAGAACTAGACCAGAGGTATCTTTATCAAGTCGGTGACAGGCAAAGAGCTTAGCCGGCATCTTACTTTGATTTTTATTCTTTGATTGTAAGTAGTTAAGAGCGCGAGCGAAGAGGGAGTCTTCACCAGTTGAGCCCATGGTGACTAGACCAGATGGCTTATTAAGTACTAAAAGATAATTGTCTTCAAAAATTATCCATTTACGGTCGAAACTTAGATTTTTTTGATGTATCACCATGAAATGCATTTTTCCATACAGGACGTAAAAAAGCGAATACCAGATATTGCCTTAGAGCAATTTGAGGCTCAATTGAGTCCGGCCAGATTGCGTCTATGCTTAGAAGGCATTCGCCAAAAAAGAGTTTCTAGCTTTAGATTAAACTTATTGCAAGCAGATCGTTCTTATGTGGTTAATCAGTTACGTAAAGAAGGTATTAAGTTTCGTGATGTTCCAGGAATCGAACATGCGTTCTTACTCGACTCAAGTGAAAAAGAACTTCAAAAAACGTCTCCTTATAAAGACGGGATGATTTATCTTCAAGGTCTTTCAGGAATGTTAGCCCCCTTGATGCTTAATCCTAAGCCGGGTGAGCATGTTCTAGATATGGCCGCAGCACCAGGAAGTAAGACGACAATGCTTGCTGGTCTTATGAATAATCAAGGTCATATTGATGCCATTGAACCAGACTATATTAGGCTCGAGAGATTAAAATTTAACTGCAATATCATGGGTGTTAAAAATACCGAATTTATTCAAGGCCAAGCAGAAAAATTTAAGAAAGAAGAATCTGAACTTTATGATGCTGTTTTGGCCGATGTACCATGCTCAGGTGAGGGGAGATTTAATCTTCACGATAAACCGAGTTATATTTTTTGGAAGCATAATACTGTTCCTAAATTTGCTAGACTTCAGTACAAAATTCTAAAAGCTGCCGTCCGATTAACAAAACCTGGTGGAAGAATTTTGTATTCGACATGTACGATGAATGATCAAGAAAATGAGCTTGTGGTTAAACAAGTTTTACTTGAGCATCCAGAGCTCAGTTGTACAGCGTTTGAAACGCCATTACATAATATTGAAGAATACCTACCTATTAAAAATGATCGAATTGAAGCCTTAAGAATAACTCCATCCCCAAGGTTTGAAGGCTTTTTTCTGTGCTTGCTAAACAAACATTAGAGAGAGCTTGCCACAACCTTTAGTCGGACTTATTGTCCCATAAATGACTGATTTAAAAATCGAAAATAAATTTGTATTCCTTCTCGCAGCTGTTCAGTTTGCCCATATCGTAGACTTTGTTGTTCTTATGCCATTAGGCCCAACATTGATGCTTGATTTTAATATTTCACCGGCTCAATTTGGTTCCTTAGTTTCATCTTATAATTTTAGCGCGGCGATTACGGGCTTGGTTTTTAGTACAATCGCTGATCGCTTCGATCGAAAAAAATTACTCGACTTCAGTATGCTTGGCTTTATTATTGGAACTGTTCTTTGTGGACTTGCTCCAAGTTTTACACTTCTTCTTCTTGGTCGAATTTTAACAGGCGTCTTTGGAGGTATTCTAAATATCTTAGTTTTTGCGCTTGTCACAGACCTTGTTCCATTTGAAAGACGAGGTAATGCCATGGGAGTTGTCATGGCCTCCTTTTCGGTTGCCAGTGTTATCGGCATTCCAATTGGCTTAGCCATTTCAGATTATATTTCTTGGCATTGGACTTTTTTCTTTATTGCCTTCTTCTCTTCATTTATTGCTTTTGCAGGATGGAAGATTCTTCCAAGTCGTCCCGTGGAAAAAGATTTTACTCCGGCAAAAGAAGTTGTTATTCGCTTTATAACATTACTTAAGAGAGTTGATTACCTGCGCGCTTATGGACTTATTTTAATGAGTGCCATGTCGATGTTTTTTATTATTCCGTTTCTAAGCCCATACGCCGTCCATAATATTGGAATTGAAACTGGGCAATTAAAATATATGTATTTTGTCGCCGGTATCTGTACGATTTTTACGGCGAGAGCGTTTGGTAAAATGACTGATCGTCATGGAAGTTTTACGATTTTTAGCTTGATCGCGATTTTATCAGTACTTCCAATTTGGATTTATACTCACACAGGACCTCTAAGTTTTGGTCTTTACCTTGTTTTGAGTGCTATTTTCATGTCTATGGTTTCAGGTCGAATGATTCCTGTCATGACGATGGTTTCTCAAGTTCCAGATACAGCTGACCGTGGAACTTTTATGGGTCTGCTCAATTCTTTAAGATCTTTTGGAACGGCAAGTGCAACCTTATTGGCAGGTCTTATTATTTCTGAAGATGCTGCTGGAAATATAGTTGGCTTTGAAAAAGTTGGATATATTACGATCTCGTTAACACTACTTTCAATTTTTGTTGCAAGAGGTGTTTTTTATCGATCAAAAAATATTACGATGATGCCAACGCTCTAGTCATTTTTTCAAAGGCTTTAATCTCATCATCGCTAGTCATCCAGCTCGTTACAAAACGGTAGATGTCATCTTGCCAATGATAAAAAAGGCAACCCTGCTTTTCTAAAACATGCTTTGTCTTTTCATTCATTTGAACAAAAAGCTGATTTGTTTTGGCGGAATTAACAATTTTAAAAGAATGATGATCTTTCAGAGATTCTTTTAGTTGTGATGCTTTTTCATTGGCATGAATAGCTAAATCTAGCCAAAGATCTTTTTCTAAAAGTGCTAGGATTTGCGCAGAGATAAATCTTGTCTTAGACATCAGCTGTGCTGCTTGCTTGTGAATAAAATAGAAGTGATCTTTAAAATCAAGATTAAAAAGAACAATCATCTCTGCCTGAAGAGCTCCATTTTTAGTTAGTCCAAAACTTAGTGCATCGGGTTTTAAAATGGAGACGAATTCCTTTGCTGATAATTGATTAGCAACAAGACCGTTGGCGAATCTTGCTCCGTCTACATGCAAGAAGAGTTTATTATGATCACAAAAACTTTTTAGATCACGAAGTTCTTGTACAGAATAGAGGTCACCCCATTCAGTAGCATAAGTGATACTGACGCAGCTTGGTTTAGCTGCATGAGGGGTCATTTTTGTGGCCTTATCAACCCAGTGTTGAGCAGCAACTAAATCAAACTTTTTATCTGAGGTCGAAAAAGTTCGAAGTTTTCCACCAGCTAAAAATAGTTCTGGTGCCTGACCTTCATCATTGTTTAGATGGGACTCTTGTGAAGTGAGAACTGTGCCGTAGCTTGGACAAAGAGTTCTAAGCGCAACACAGTTTGCAGCAGTGCCAGTAGAGACAAGAGCAAAGAGTAAATCACAACCGAAAAGGTCGGATAATTTGTTCTTGAGTTTTTTACTTTCTTCGTCACTGCCATAAGATCCCGAATTTTCGCTGTTTATAACAGCTAAGCGGCTAATCAGATTGGGGTGTACGGCCGCTGTGTTATCGCTTCTAAAATCCATATGGCATTTTAGTCTTATCGCTCTAAAGGATTCAATCATTTCTTTATTTATGCCGAAAAAAGAGCATGAAAAAACTAATTATTATTGTCTTAATCATTACCTCTGCCTGCCAACCTACAAGAAAGCCTGCTTCTGAAAGCTCAGACTTAAAAGGCTTGATCGAACAGTTTAGTAGAAGAGTTCAAACACCCTTAACAAGCGTTAAGGAATGTCTTGAAGTTGTTCCATATTATTATCAAAAGTTGTTTTCACTAGATTGGGAAGAAGTTGATCTTGAAAGTTTTCATGAACGCGACCTTGAAAGAATTGTTGGTTTATCTTTTGAAATTCGTCTGGCCATGAAAGAGCAGGCGACGACTATCGGTCAGGCACAAGGTGATGCCTATGAATGTTTTAAAGAGACTCGTAATGTTTATAGAGGCCTTCGCTATCTCGAAGACTACTTAGTTGAACATCTTGAAGGACGCACAAATGAAAAATTGGATAGCACTGGTTATGTGACTTTCGAAGGTAAAGCTCCGTACTTTATTACAAACCCTAAGTTTACGTTTAGAGATTGGAAAGACTTGAAGTCTGGCGATGTGATTATTTCTAGAGGTAACGCCTATACGTCGGCCGCTATTGCTAGAATTGGTGATATTGATGCTCAGTTTAGTCATCTCACCATGGTTTATAAAGATGACCAGGGAGAGCTTCACACAACTGAAGCCCATATTGAAATCGGCTCAGTCTCTAAAGAATTTCAGGCTCATCTAGATGAAAGAAATGCTAGAAGCGTTCTTCTTCGATTTAATGGCGATGAGGACTTAGCTCATCGAGCAGCAAAACATATTTATGAAAGAGTCAAAAATCATTCAACCAATCGCAGAAAGAATATTCAATATGACTTTGGAATGAATTATAAAGACCATGAGGATCTATTTTGTTCTGAAGTCGTCTACGAAGGCTATGAAGTCGCTAGTGGTGGAACTCTCGATATTCCACTTAATAAAACTAAGTTTAATCCAGGACTACTTAAGTTTTTAGAACAAATTGGTATCGATGTGGATAAAGATAATATCGATACCTTTTTGACTTTTGGCCCAGGTGATACTGAATTTGATCCTAATTTTGAAATTGTGGCAGAGTGGAGAAATCCTGCCAAAATGACAGACACACGTCAAAAAGATGCTGTCTTGACCAAAATGATGGAATGGATGGAAAGTGATGGCTATTATTTTAAGCCAAGCTTTGGCATGAGCGCTCAAGCGATTATGGGTTTTGCAATGCGAAGAGTACCGATCTTAAGTCGTACTGTACGTGAAAAGTTTCCTTTGAATATGAAACCTAAACAACTCAAGCTCTTCGTGGTTTTGGAAGAGGTCGCTGAAGTACTGCAACAAGAGTTGATTGATCAAGAACTTTCTCTTGGTCGACCAATGACATTTAAAGAGATGTTTAGAGCACTCGATGAATTTAAAAAAAGAGATATGGTTGTGTATGAAACAAAGAAAAAAGACGCAAAGTTTCATAGACTTTTTAGACCCATTGATTGACGTCATAGAAAAATAAGTCATGATTGTTGAGTTCACTAAAAATGGAGTCAACGATGAAATTATTATTACTTATCACATTATTTCTTTCTGTTTCATGCGCTAGTACATCTAAGAGCGTAAATTACAAAATTGATGGCAAAGATTATCAAGGCTATCTTGCTACACCTAAAAATACTGATGGCAAAAAGCCTGCAGTTATTGTTATCCATGAATGGTGGGGACAAAACGATTACGCTAGAATGAGAGCTGATATGCTTGCTAAAGAAGGTTACGTCGCTTTTGCTCTTGATATGTATGGTGAAGGTAAAACGACTGACAATCCTAAAGAAGCTGGTGAGTTATCAGGTGCCGTTTATGCCAATATGAAGACAGCTGAGAAACGTTTCCAGGCTGCTTTAAACTACGTTAAGTCTCTTCCAAATGTTGATCAAAATAAAATTGCAGCTATTGGTTATTGCTTCGGTGGAGGCTTGGTCCTTCATATGGCCAGAGCAGGCTTTGATCTTGATGGAGTGATTAGCTATCACGGTACACTTTCTCCTTTTGGTAAAAGTGCTAAAAGAGGAAAAATCAAAGGTGAAGTTCTTGCATTTAATGGTGCAGCAGATCCATTTGTACCAAAAGCTCAAGTTGTTGGATTTAACAAGGAAATGAAAGCTGCAAAAGTGAAGTATCAATCAGTAGACTATCCAGGTGCGCTTCATGCTTTTACAAACCCTGAATCTAATGAAGTTGGAAAGAAGTGGAATCTTCCAGTAGCTTATGATGAAAAAGCAGATACAGACTCTTGGTCTAAATCATTAACTTTTTTAAATAAAGTTCTTCAATAATTAGAAAAATTTATTTGGCGAAATATCGTCAAAAAGACTTTGAAAGACTTTCCTGATTGCATCTTGATTAGGAGAGTCTTTTTGAAAAAGATAATCTTTAGCTGTTAATTGTAATTTCTTTGTAGCCTTCGTTTTCTGAACGGCAACATTTCCGTCAGTGATACCAACATTTTTCAGATTGAATGTCGCATCGATATGAATGGTTAAGTCTTCTTCCTCCGACATATTCAAAACTAAAGTGTCTAATTGCTTAAACTCCTTGGCATCAGGAGCAATAAATTTAAACTCAATACTTTTCTTACTAAATTTCTTCTCTTTAAGTTTAAATCTAAAAAAAATATCAAGCACATCAAGAAGTGGTTTAAACGTTAGAGAGGAATCAACGTTAAGCTGAAGATGTCCTTCTTTGGCCGCAAGATCTCCATACACTAAGTAGTAACTTTGAGTTTTGTCAGAGATTGGACCGTTGATTGGTAGCTTAAAGTTAAAATTGATATGGTCACTACTTGATAGAGGAACCGTTTCAACAATATCAAAAGCGTCAGGGCTTTTGGCCTTAACTTTTTTGTTTTTTCCGATGGCAAGGGCAATTCCAAGATTTTCTGGAAATTGATCATTCGAAGGTGCATGGTTAGTCACACTTAGGGTTCCCTTAAGCTCTTGACCTTGAAACCATTGTTCACCAGGTACATCTAAATTGAATTCAAATGGTTTTTGAAAAAATGTACCTTTCATAGTAATTCTCGGATGAAATTTTGCTTAAATAAAAGCGTTCAAGATAGCCGTCTAAGGGTCTTTTGTCTATAATCCTCAAATGGCTAAACCTTATCTCTCTCCAGTCTATTTCAGTACTTATAAGGATTTCATTCCTGACTTTGATCAATTTATGCAAGTTCAGGCCTCTCTTCCTCCTGTATTCGTGAAAAGAAACTCTCTTAAATGTAGTGAGGCTGAGTTTAATCAATTTCTAGATAGGCATCTAAACGATGGTGCTTTTGAAAGCGTTAAAAAAGTCAATTGGGTTAAAGACTGTTTTGAGATTAATGCTCCAAGGGCAATTGTTGGTGGTCTTTGGGAGCATCATATAGGCCTTTATTATATGCTTGGTGCTAGTAGCTTTATTCCGGTGATGGCGCTTGATCCAAAACCTCATGAAGTTATTCTTGATATGTGTGCAGCCCCTGGTGGTAAAAGCTTTCTTATTGCAGAGAAAATGAATGACACTGGTGTTTTAATTGCTAACGAGCCAAGTAATGCACGACGAAGAATTTTAAAATCATCATTAGATCGAATGGGTGTGACTAATACACAATGTACTAACTTCTATGGTGAAAAAATACCAGATATAGGTTTATTTGATAAGATTCTTCTTGATGGTCCTTGCTCAGGTGAGGGGAGTTTAAGAGGAAGCTGGTCCAGGGCTTTTGATTATAATCGCAATGACGAGTACAGAAATACGCTGCAGCGATCGCAACGAAAATTGCTCGATCGCAGTATTGAGCTTTTAAAGCCAGATGGGCGATTAGTTTATTCGACATGTACTTATGATCCAGAAGAAAATGAAATGCAAATTGATGGCTTTTTGAAAAGGCATCCTTCAATGAGCTTAATCGAGATGAATATTGATGGGCCTTGGGAAGATGGGATTCATCAATTTAAAGAGATGACTTTTGATCCAACAATAAAATTAACGAAGAGGATTTATCCTCATCGTTTTAATTCATGGGGGTTTTTCTTTGCGACATTTATTAAGCAATGATGAGCTAGATGGGTTAGTTCAATATATGGAAAGCCGCTTTGGTTTAGAACCAACGTTTTTGCATCAGTTCTCATGGGAGAAAAGTGCTCGAGATTTTTGGATGATGCCAAAGGATCTTTTGCAGTTTAGCCCACAAGATTCATTTATTGAAAAAAGAGGTCTTAGGGCCTTTAACGGTGATAAAAATCCGCCAAAACCAACAACAGTTTTTATACAACGTTTTGGTCGAATGCTTAATAAGAATGTTATTGATTTAACAACGCAGCAGTTTCAACTCATCTTAGATAAAAAACTCATCCCGGACTTGGGACGAGAACTTGATAAAGGTTTTGTTATCCTTAAACGCCATGGATTTGCTTTAGGATGTGGCTTTGTCAGAGGCGAAGATATCGAATCACAAATACCGGTTCGAATGCTTCACACAATTAGCCCGAAATTCTTATAGCCCATTTAATCAGTAGTTGAATGGCAGAGATCACGAGAATTGCTTTGAAAATTAATTTAAAGATATGATCGGAAATATTCTTAAGTAGGCTCACTCCATAGTTCGTTCCAATGATGCTTGCAAGCATCATCAATCCAAGTGGAAATAACCAAGGGACATAATTAAAACCTAACCATAAAAACCCTAAAATTTTTAAAAGATGATTTAAAGTTTGCATCGAGCCTTGGGTGGCCAAAATTTCTTCTTTATTGAGATCATCTCGAACAAAGGCCATACCCAAAATGAGACCGGTAGCACCAATAAACATCCCTAAAAATCCTATAAATAAACCAATGGCAAAAAAGCCTTTTCCTTTCGGAGTGAAAGTTGGAAGTTTTGCAGGCTTAAAGACTGAATATAAAATCATAAGAGCGATAAAGATTGTTCCATGTGCTAGATCAAGAGTGTCTTTTATCAGTATGGCAGCAAAGATATTTCCAAAGACCGAGGCTACGGCAAAGGGAGTAAAAAACTTCCATTTAATATGATCTCTAAGTAACCAGCAGCGAGAAAAATTTGAGATGAGCTGGTTGCCTGCATGTAAGGGAATGACGACTGAAGGCTGCAAAAACAAAAGCATGATGGAAAGTAGAACTGTTCCTCCCGCCATCCCAACTGTTGCAGAAATTATTGAAGTGAAAAAAGAACTGCTGACCAGTAAGAGCGTATGAAGATTATCCATTGTATTTATAATCTTGAACCTCTTTAATGGCATCCAGGTTTAAGGGGCCATAAAGGTGAGGGAAACTCATTCCGTCAGCTTCTTCGTATTTTAACTCTGCTTTAAGTTTAGATTCATCGATAACAAGTAGGAACATATCTTTATTTGAATAGAATCTTTGATAGGTACCATCAACTTGCTCTATGGTGGAAAAATGAATGAATCCTTCATGACTTAAACTTTCGGGACGATATTCATTTTCAACTTTAGTCCAAACATTCTTTTCGACGAGATGATAAATCATTGTACACCTTTAAGATTGAATCTCATTAATGTATCGATTGAAACAATTGCAAGAGTTTCTTCATTGGTGGCTTCTAAGTCGACGTAGGGAGCGACACCCGCCATATAAGCTTCAACCCATCTTCCTGCACATAAGCACCATTTATCGCCCGGTCTTACTCCCGGAAAATTAAACTCAGGCCTTGGTGTTGAAAGATCATTTCCTCTTGATTTTGAATACTCTAAAAATTCTTCAGTGGCTTGAACACAAACAGTATGGACACCAGTATCTTCATGACCGGTATGACAATAACCATCCCTATAAAAACCTGTAAGCGGATCGCTACAGCATGGCTTGATAGGTTTGCCGAAAACATTAAGTTGCTCTTCCATAGGTATAATCCTGATTCAAAATTTAATTTAATCTACCATTAGAAAAGTTTTAGCAATACGGTGCTGTGCATGAAAATTATATTTTTTTTCTTTATATAAATTCAATGCGTTATGAGTATCAATTGCGCTCTGTCCCATTCAAGTTCTTCATCCGACTTTTATAGTTTCGTGTTTGTTAATTGAGGAGTTTGTCAGATGAAGTTTTTCATTCTTTTAACCTGTTTATTTTCACTCTCTGCGTTTAGCCAAGAAATTGGTTTGGAAAGACCAGCTGGTGCTGTTGATTGTAATCAGTCAGTAAAAAGATGTACCTATATTGTTCAAAATGGAACAGCAGCCAAGTTGATTCAAAGGATTGAGCGAATTTTATTTCCTGGAACAATTCTAACTCCAAGCGAAGGTTATATTGAAGCTGAAAGCTTGAAAGAGATTGGGTTTTGGCTTGAGTCTGACGAGCTACTTGAGAGATTTAAAGGACTCATTCCATCGTTAGATACTTTTGAAAGCTTTGATCCAACTAGTCTGGTTCAAATCTCAATTGATGTTTATGGAGTAACAGAAACTGGTCTAACCAATTTAACAGCTTCACTTCAAAGTGTAGGTCCAGCAAGTGATGATAGTGGAGACTTTTCTATTTCAACGGGAAATGCGGCCTTAGACTTAACACTTAAGCTTGGTACAAACCTTTTAGCATCAGCACTTGGTTCTAAAAATGTAAAAAAGTATACGAAGAAGCTCACAACAGTAACTCGCTATATTCCTAATCGTGCAGAAATTAATTTTTCACATACTTCAAATATCTATATTTCTCCAACAGCTGGATCAGTAAAAGAAGAAAAGGTAGGACTTAATATTGACGGCGAAGTTTCAATTGAGCGTACAAGAAACGATCTTATTAAAATTCAAGACTTCAGCTTTAGATATGGAGTTTTAATTCCAGGAATTGATCCTGCAAGTAATCGCGTCAATGTATTGGAAGTGACCAATCCTGAAGTTTATCTTCTAAGTGGAATATCAAATCTCATCGTCTCAACTACAACAGATGAAGTCACACGTACTCGCGGATGGGGCTTATTATCAGTTGAAAGAGGTAAGGACGAGAACTTATCCAAACTCATGGTCGTTGTAAGAGCAGAGCCTTTGTCATTTGAAAGTGTTATCGATCGCATGCGCGACATGAGAGTTAGAGACCTTCATGGAACCTTTACTCCTACTGATAGAACCGCCATGAACTCAACTGGTCCCGATCTTAAGCAAATCCTTGATACTGGTATTGATGCTTATGCTAGATTTACAGCTTCAGGCGATCGTATCCTTGGATTTAATCTGGATAAGAAAATGGCGAGTTTGGGAACGATTGAAAAAAATATTGAGATCGAAATCAAAACGCGTGGAATGAAACAAAAAGCAATTCGCACGATTGAGAATCTCATGATTAGCGGAATACGTTTTGATGAATTGCCAAGAGCAGCGATTGATAAAGAACTCGTAAAGTTTACTTTAAAGTTTAAAAGCTTTCGTGGTCCAACTCTTTTAAAGAAGAATCTTTGGTATAATCCACAAACGAATGCCTTTATTTCGGAATAATGTGAAAGCGCTAGTCATCATTTTAATTTTCCTCTCTTCGAGCATGGCTTTTGCTCAAAAGCCTAATTTCCTTGTAACTGAGAGTGCAATTGTTGAGGAGTATAGAGGCGCTCTACGCTCTAAACTGGATGAGTTATCACAAAACTATATTGCTTCAAGAACAAATCAAGCGATCATCTGGTTTTCTTCTAATGACATTGAATGCAACGGAAAAAATTATCCAGCTAAAAGCCCACTAGCGACACTGTCTTTCTCTACCGGCATGAAATCTTATCAAGTGGAATTAAGAGGTTGTGATAAAGAGACAGTCTTAGTTGAGCAATTTTTAACTCAAGAGCAGGTTCCATTTAGTATCAGTGATTATTTGGAAGGCTCTTTTCCGGCTAAGTTATCTCGTTATCTCTTCAAAGATGGTCATGGCGTTAATATTTTTGAATGGCGACATTTTGGAGATATCAGCTCCTTTAAATTCTTGAACCAATCAATCCTTGATTTGTATAAAGAAGATAACCGCTGGCAATACCTTGTTAAAGGTTATAACGCCCAATATTCTCATGATGGTTTTAGCTTTAATGTGACAATGGGATTTCCTGACTTTAGAACGACTGTTGAGTGGGATGAAAAGAGCTATCGTATCTTTGATAGTGAATATCGTCGTATTGGGATTAATACCTTTTTGACTGGATACTCTCACGCTATTCAAACTTCAACTTTAAGCTTTGTTGGGAATATTTTAAAACGCTTATTAGATGAGTTGCCTTCAACTGAATTTGTTTCAAGTGGAGGACAAAACTCTAGATTCTTAGATGAGATGAGACGGACCCTTACAAGGCTTTTGAATAATCTTGAACTTAACCTTGTCAGACAATTTGTCCAAGATGTCATCAAAGCGTTAGAAACGGGCTTACTCAAAGTGACAGATAATAGACCGGAAGATAAATGAAGAAACTGCTCTTTATCTTTTTTTTATTGTTACCACTTTATACTTTTGCGAATTCTCTTGAAGATTTACTCCCTTCTAATCATCCATCAAAAAAACTTACATTGAGTTTGATTTTTTCAAAGCTACAACAATCATCACGCGATTGGATGAGAAATGGTTTTTATGAAGAAAGGGGAGAGTGTCTGCACTGGTTGCATAATGATGATCAACTGACGACAACGTGTCTAACAAAAAATGATCGGACTTACATTCTATCAGTGAAAAGTGATTCACTTAAAGAAGTCTTTGAATTTCAATTTTCTAGGGACACTACATTTACTATTTTCGACATCATGAGTTTTGATGCAAATTTATTTCAAAGTATTCTGGTTAAGTTTAAGGCCCAAAATAAGGGTTTCTTATATGAAGTTAAAGAAGACGTTCTACATTTTAAGACTATATCTTTTGGTATTTACGAATTCTTTTCAGTCCTAACACCTTGGGGAGAAGGCGGAGTAAGACAAGAAGTGTTTGGTCGCTGCTTAACTTGTAGTGGAAAGCATTATCGTGCCTTTATTGATTCTAGCGGAGATATTGAGTATAGAGCGTCTCATTTGGCAGGAAGGTTAATGCCAGGTTCTTGGAATGAATTTCTTGGCTTTAGTTACTACTTTGTTCTTGAAAAGCTTGCTTCAACAATAAATATCTTCAATTAATTTCATCTATTCAATAGCTTAGCCCATGAAAGAAAGTCATTATTTCTAAGCATTTATTGTTTGTCCTCATCATCCTGTTAATATGCTTTTCATGGGGAACTACACATTAATAATTGCAACATTGTTGAGCTTATCTTTTGCATCCTTTGCTGATTCAAAATATATCAATATTGTTCATACCAATGACCTTCACTCCTATCTGACTGGCCATGCTGATGGCCGTGGTGGTTACGCTAAAGTTAAAACGATTATTGATCAGCTAAAAAGCGAAGCTTTGAAACGAACTGATCTACAAGTTGGTGGCGTTGAAAGCCTTGTTTTAGATGGTGGTGACTTTGGTGAAGGAACTTCATTCTTTCTTGTTGATGAAGGTGTAACTTCATTTAAATCTTTAAATGAGCTTGGAATTGATGCGGCAGTTATTGGCAACCATGACCATATGCTCGGTATTGATACTCTTCAAACACAAATTAAAAAGTCTCGTGAAGGATACTCAAAGCAGGCGAAAATCCTATCCGCTAATATGGTTATCTTTCGTGACACACGTATGAAAGGACTCGTTGATTCAACTGCAATCTTTAATATTGGTGGCGTTAGTGTCAGTGTGATTGGTCTATCAACTCCTGAACCTCATTTTCAGTACCCAATTCTTCCAAGCTTCATACTTCCAGCAACTCCTGTAGCTAAGGAAATCTCTAAGCTTGCAAGACAAAATGGCGCCGAGCTTGTCATTGCTCTTACACATTTAGGAACTAAGTCGGATGAAAAACTCGTTGATAAAACTGAGTTTATTGATGTTGTTGTTGGCGGGCATTCTCATGATCGCTATGAACAGCCTTTGATGATTAAAAATAAAGAGAAAAGAATTATTCCTGTCGTTCAAACTGGAGCTCATGGCCTTGCAGTAGGAAGCATGCTTTTAAAGGTCAATGGTCCTGGGGATGTTGAGCTTGTTGATTATAAATTAGTTGATGTGAAGAAAGAAACAAGTGAAGACCTAGCCGTGGCAACATTTGTAAGTGATGCCACCATTAAGCGTAATGAGTACTTTGATGGAAAATGGGATGAAGTTGTTGGAACAAGTGAGATCAAATTAACTGGCTATGAAAATGGTAATGCAGTTATTGAAAACTCATGTTGGGGAAAACATCAATCTCGAATGGCGAAAGAAGCAATGGGGACTGACATTGGTATCCATATGGCCAACTTTCAAGGTGTTGTTAAAGACGCTGGCGAAGTGACTTACGGCGACTTAGTCGATAATTACCCTCATTTTAGAACTTATGGTGATCAAGGTTGGAATCTTGCCAGTTTTGAAGCTGATGGAAAGTTTATTAAAGCCTTCGTCCGCGCTCTTGTGAATTTGCCGGGGCAAGTTGGTATTGATATTGATGGTATCACTTGGAAAGAACTAAAACTTCCAGGATTCATTCCTTTTCTTGGTGGTCGCATTTATGCTTATGGCTTTAAGGTAAAGGACGAAAAAGTTGAAAAAGATAAACGCTACTCATTAGCTTTCCCTTCAGAAATTGGTCACGTCTTAGAGCTTCTTGTGAAAGATAAGGTTCGCTATGTTTTTCCTGAGTTTAATGAAGATATGACAAAGCCTTATTGGTCTGTCATGGAAGAATACGTGAAAAAGAATTCACCGATTAAGTGTCTGGCTGACTAAGTCCAAGCTTAATTTGATCTACGCGCTCTTCATCACTTGGGGAGTGTGAACTAAACATGCGATCCCAAACAGAAATTCCATTGCAGTAATTTGAGTTCATTTCATCATGCGCAGTTGAGTGATGAACAAAATGATAGTTTGGGGTGACGATATATCTTTTCAAAAAGATATCAAGTTTGATTGGAATGCGAAGATTAGCGTGGGTGAATAAACTCATACTACTGAGCCATATTTCACTGAATAAGACAGTCCATGGTCCTAGGCCAAAGCAAATGATAAAGATAAGTTTAAGTCCATAAGATAAAAGAAATTCAATAGGGTGAAATCTAATACCTGAAGTTATATCTAGAAATTCATCTTGATGATGAAGTTTGTGAAACTGCCAAAAAAAATCCATTTCATGAAAGAGTCTATGTTGCCAATACAGAAGAAGGTCAAAAAGAATAAAGCCTAGTGGAAGACTTAGAGGAGCTAGTGCAAGCCAATTAAGTAATCCTATATGACGGTCTTGAGTTAAAAGAGCAGCATGAATAAGGCTTAGTGGGGCTAAGATTTTAATAATCAATAAGCCTACTGTACCAAGGCTTAAATTAAGACCTAAACGCTTAAGATCCTTATTTCTTGGTCTTCTGGAGATGACGTATTCTAGGCCAATCAAAGCAAGCACGCTTAGGACGAAGATGATAATCCGTGAAGTTGTTGAAAATTCCATAACTTAGTCTATCTTATTAATTTTATTAAGAAAATAAGCCACCAAAACCACTCTTTTTTGCTCAAGTATATCCGTTGAATTTCCGAAAAGAAAAGATATGAAAGAGTTTAAAAATGACCATAGTGAAAAAATGTACGCCTCCGGCGAAGAGGCAGAAGCTAGAGGTTATGAAACTCTTACTAAGTTTCTAGGTAGAGGTGTTCGAGGCCTTTTTGTTTTTAAGACAAGAAAAGGTGAAATCGTAGCGGCTTCCTCAACATTCTTTACGTTAATGAGCTTTCTTCCATTAATGCTCTTATCAATTGGTGTCTATGGTTGGTTTGTAGGCGATGTTGAACTAGCTCACGGCCACGTCATGAGCCTCGTTAGAGATAATGTTCCTGGCTTAGCTCCATGGATTTTAACTTCACTTGATAATATTGTTGTTAATCATCTAGCTCAAGCAAAAGGAGTGAGTCTGGCGAGTATAGCCGTTCTTTGCTACGCCATGATGGGTTACTCATCTTCTTTGCTGTTTGGTATGAATACATTGGCCGCTCAGCCTTCTAGAGGCGGAAAACTTTTTGAGGATATGAGAGCATTTTTTGGAGCCATTGCGATTGCTGTCTTTATGTGTGGCTTTACTCTTTTAAATACTGATCTTGGGTTTTGGTCTTCTCAAAGTGCTGGTGCATGGTGGGGAAGTACGATGATCTTTTTATTAAGATACAATATTTTACAAACGACTTTAGCTCTAAGCTTTTTTTCATTATTCTATAAAAGTTTTATTCCTGGAAAGATTAGAAACCTTGATGCGATCTTAGGAGCAGTTAGTTTTGTTGCTTTATTTCTAGTAGGGAAATCATTTTATTGGGTCTATCTTCATCATATGAAGGCAGAGTTTTCAGCAACATTTGGAAACTTTGAAACAATTGTGATGGCCGTCACTTGGATTTACTTTATTCAGTGCTCATTCTTTTTTGGTGCATCGGTCGCCTGTGCTCCAATGAGCTTAAGAACTAAGAAAGAAACCTTGAAAGATGTTCCGGCTCCTCCTATTGACCTTGATCAAGCATCATAATTATATGCTTATCGCAAAAGCAACAGTAACACGATTGTAATCAATCCAATAAAATCAAAGCTTAATCCATAATGTATCATTGTTTTTAATTTAATTTTACCTGTGCCGTAAATAATTGCATTGGGTGGAGTTGATACAGGTAACATGAAGCCGCAAGAAGCACCAAGAGCGACAGCAACAGCTAAAACTGCGCTAACGCTAGCAGGCATGAGCTGGGTTTGCGCTAGTACAATAGGTACTAGAATAGAGGCTGAAGCAGTATTTGAGCTAAACTCAGATAGTAAAATTCCAAGTAAAACTACAATCACTAATAAAACGAATGGTGAGTGTGCTCCTCCAAAAAAGATATACTCACTTAAAATGTTTGCTAATGAAGAGACATCAAGAACTTTTCCAAGACAAAGTCCCCCTCCAAAAAGTAGGATCACACCCCAATTAATATAACTTGAATCTTCCCAACGTAATATTGGCTTTGAATTTTCATCATTCAAAATGAAGAGGAGCATGCAAGCAAACAGAGCAACAACGCCAATGTTGAGTTTGGAGATTATCACTTTGGAATAAGAATCGAAAAAGCTAATTTTAGAAATAATATCCGGAGCAATCCAACCAATAACTGCAACTGAAAAGCAAAGCATGATTAAGAATTCACTTCGTTTAATTTTTCCCAACTCATGAAGTTGAGCTTTAAATGAATTCGAAACTTTCGACATATCCATATCTTTTATGGGGAGACGATAATGCATCATTAGAAGAAGAGCTAAAAGCATGACAACTGAAATAGGAATGCCATAACTCATCCATTGAAAAAAACTAATATGGATATTGGCATTTTTTAATAATGAGATGGCGATCAAATTTGGAGGAGATCCTACCGGAGTTGCCATTCCTCCAATTGATGAAGCAAAGGCAGTGATGAGTAAAAGTCTTGATGATAAATGCTCAACTTCCTTACTATCTTTGAGTTGAGTTTTAAGAGTTTGTATAATTCCTAGAACCATTGGAGTCATGATGGCACAGGTCGCCGTATTCGAGATCCACATGCTTAATATCCAACATATTAAAGCGATGACCAAGGACAAATGAGCAACAGACTTAGAAGTAAATTTCTTTGATAAGAGAAAGAAGGCCATTCGTTTATCCAGACCATGCTTTTCCATCGCACCGGCCAATAAGAAACCACCAATAAAGAGAAAGAGTATTGGATCTCCAAAGGAGGAAAATGCTAGTTTTGTGTCTAAAATCCCAGAGAAGATCGCCATAAGGGGGACAAGTAGGGCCGATACAGCTAGTGGGATAATTTCACTAAACCATAAGATTGTAATACTAAAGAAAATTGCCATGGCACTAGGTGCTGGAAGTGAAAAGCCATGAGTAATAAGCTGTGGCAATATAAGAATTAAGGGGACTAAAAAAGTCTGGGATTTATAATTATATTTCATTGAATTATTTGATCACTTAACACAGGAAATTGAAACCGTTTTCCCCTTAAAGGCAGAACATGTTTATAATAGTTTATTGTTCAATTTGAGAGAGGAATTTATGCGTTTGATTTTAATCTTAGCCTTATGCTTTTCAGTTGATACTTTTGCCAAGTCAATGACTGCCAAGGTCGCCTTAAATCCTATGGGGTCGTTCGAAGTTAAAACTAAAAGGATTCGCGGAAATGTTGCTAAGAAAGGCGATATGTTACAAGCGACTAATATTGAAATTGCTGTCAAAGCCTTTGATACAGATAATGAAACAAGAGATGAACATTTAAAAGAGAAGCTCGAATTTAAAAAGTATCCTAATATCGTTGTTGAAAAAGCGGTGGGAAAAGGTGGCAAAGGACAAGCTATAATTAAAATGAGAAATATTTCAAAAAAGGTCCCATTTTCTTACTCTGAAAAGGGAAGTGAAGTTGAGGTTAACTTTAGTATTAGTCTTAAAGACTTTGGCATCACAGGTATTAATTATATGGGTGTAGGGGTTCAAGACGAAGTAAAAATTTCAGCGAGTTTACCAGTTAAATGAAATATCTCGTCGTCCTAATATTTCTTACTAGTTGTGGTCAGAGTTTCAATTCGAATTCAGGCGATGAGGCTTATACTGCCGTCAATGGCATTGATACAAGCACTCCGGCAGGGCAACGCCTTGATGCTGCTTATACAGTTCTTAAAAGCGAATGTATGAGCTGTCACACTGGATACCATAATTCTTGGAATGCTTATAAGACTGATATCGCTTGGCAGAATGCAGGATTGATCTCTGCCGGTAGTACAGCTTCTTCATCAGTCTATATGAGATTAAAAAATGTCGGTGGAGACATGCCATTGTTAAACCCACAAATCAGCGAAACTAAAAGACAGACATTAGAGACTTGGATTACTAATCTTTAAAAATGATAAAGTAGACCTAGGGATACGAAGGAAGAAGGCATACCTAAAAGCTTTCCGATCTTTGTTTGAAATTCAACTGGCTCAATTCTCCATTTTGCAGATAACAATGCCCCAAGAGTTATTTTACTCTTTCCTTCGATCTCACTACCTGGAGGGGCTTCGTAGTCACCAGCTCTAAAAGCAAGCATGCCCTCAAAGCCAAAGGCGATTGAATCAGAGTTAGGACGCCAGTGCCAGTCGGCACTCGTCGTCAAAATGCTGGTGAAAACTCCACTTTGAAAATATAAATTGGGGTCATCATTACCAACAGTGGCATCAGCCAGAGCATAGCCACCGGAAAGACTCCATTCATGAAAGGCATTGGCCCAACGCTTTCCACCATTAACCATGAGTCCTGAGTTTGTCGTTCTAATTTGTAGTTCAGTACCTGCTGCATTTTTGAGCGTAATTTCATCGCGCCAAGTGAGATAGCCAAAGCCGATAAACCAGTTTTCTTTGACGAGATTATCTTTGTAATCTTGCTCGATTTGCACAAGAGTGGCCAAAAGTGCGTCTGCAAAGTCTTCTTTATATCCAACTTCAATCGCTACATCGACGGCCATTCTAATCATACGAGTTAAGTTAGATTTCTGTCTTTCATTAAATGATGTATATCGAGTTTTTAAGATATCGACGTAAATCAAACCTTTTTGCAAATATAAAAGAATAAGACCTTTAGAAACATCAGAGAGGTTGGTTGCACTTCTGTCTTTGGCATAAGTGGATAATGCATTCCTATGCTCAGAAAGATACTTTTTCTTAATGAGAAAGTTTAAAGTAGAAAGTGCTTTTCCCGAGTTACCACTTTTATGATAGATCGCTGCAGCTAAAAACATAATATCGTTAGAGACGTCAGAACGATTAAGACTCATATTTGTTTTTAGGATTTCAAGAGCTTTATCAAGCTGACCTGATTCATAATACTCAACCATCTGCTTGTAATGATATTTGTTAATATCTGCTTTTTTTTGCTGAGCTAAAAGTGGAAAAGAAAAAAGAAATATTAAAATGAATTTTAGAACCACAGGTGCAACTGCCCCGTGAGATCCCAAGTATCTTCGGATACTAAGCTATCACTAAAAATTCTCGTATTATAAATATCAGCGCGAAGTTCAATTCTTGGGACCGGGAAATATTGAATACCTGGTCCAAATCTCATGACATAACTTTGATTATCTAAGTTTTGATTGAAATATTCGACATTCATAATGCCGTACGTGCCTCGTCTGACTTGGAAGTAACCCTGAGTTAGGGTGTAACGGCTTTTTATTTCTTGAGCACCTGTTACTTGAGTTTTAGTGGCTTCTCCAAGTTCAACCAAGAGAGCAGAGCCTTTACCGACACCAATTTTTGCATGAAAAGCATTAAGGTATGTTTCAAGAAAATCACTTTTTGAAGAAAGAACAGAAGCACCAACTCTGACTTTACTGGCGACATCATACTCAAACTTAGCACTAGCCCCAACTTGTCTTAACTGGGCGTCTTGGGCAAGATTCCCCATGAAGCCGTTGATTCCCAGTTCCCACTTTTCGCCGCCCGTATGGACAAGAACACCGTGACTTTGATCATTCATAGCAAGACCGTTGGTTGATCTTGAAAAGGCGATATGATCAGGGATTCTGATACCAAAAACTTTATCCATTAGACCGACGTAAACTCCAAGTTTAGGAGTAAAACGATAGCCAATATAATGCTCTCTTGTTCTGTAGCTAGGTTCATCTTCTAAACCTGTTCGACCGCGCGGCTGAGGGGCGTAACCAAAATTAAAAACGGTAACGAGTTTGTCATTTTCTAAAAACTTACCAACTAATGTTATATTGGCATCCATGTGAATAATTTCAGCTTCTGATGTTTCGCTATCAATATCGCGTTTATACCAAAGGCCACGATAATCGATATTAGGTCTAAACCAAGTTGACTCAGCTTTTTTGAAAAAGAATCCAGAACGCTCGCCCAACTCTTCGTCGGTTACAGAGTCTGGAATAAACGCTCGGTCAGTTGCCATAGTTGCAGCAAGTGCACGTCCATAATCGGTTAACGGTCCATTGCCATAAGGGTTATAGTGGCAGGTTAGGCATGAGGTATAGCCATGTCCAATAAATTGTGGGTAAGCAAAAGCGTTTTGACTTATCCCCGAGATAAATAGCAAGAAAGTAAGAATACGTAGCATAGAGTCATTTTATCGAGGGGAAGAACAATATGACCAGAACTTTCTACTTTTTGAAATGTTCTTGAAGTCGTATCGCAATTTTTTCTAGCTGTTTAAAATGATCTTTATCTCTGAGTTGAAAATCACGAATCTTACCTTGAGTTAAATCATCAACGAATAACGAGAATGCATGGATAGGACCGGCGCTTCGATGTGACACATAGAGCCCAAAGACAAAGACGATGCCACAAAATAAAGCAACAATACTAAAATAAGCGATAGTAAA
This sequence comes from uncultured Halobacteriovorax sp., assembly GCA_964352405.1. Classification (GTDB taxonomy): domain Bacteria; phylum Bdellovibrionota; class Bacteriovoracia; order Bacteriovoracales; family Bacteriovoracaceae; genus UBA4207. Next base: position 53,122 of record CAYGRY010000001.1, on the reverse strand, counting down.
ATTAGTTAGAATCGCAGCGTTATTTGAGATGTTGGACTCAAGTAAGACAACTCTTAAAAAAGCAAAACTAAAAATCCCAACGATTCCAGAAGTGGCCAATGTAATGGCGATCAGTTTCATGCAAAATTGCATCTGTTCTTTGGGGAGAATGAGATATTGTCCTCGTTGATTATCTGGTCGCCAAATCTCAGAGCCGCGTCTCCAAATATTCCATAAGATAAAGAAGGCTCCTAGCCATTGACTTAAATCTGCTAAATTAAAAACAATATTTGTAAACGGCATTGGAATGAAGTCAATGGTACGACCATCAACCATTCGATCAATGACGTTACCAAGAACACCTCCAATCAATAGCGATAGGCCAATCTTAAGACTTAAAATATTTTTAGGGACAAAAAATAAAAGAATAAAATATATAGCTAAAAGAAAGCCACCAAAACTGCATAATGTAATAATTCTTACTGTAGAAGAAACTTCTGAATAAAGCCCGAAAACAATCCCATAATTCCAATGGATGTCTTGTGGAGAAATGCCATATCTCTTACTTACTTGGTCTAAAACCAGTACTAGTACCAAGCAAGTTAGAGATAGGATTACGTTTTTCACAAATTTACGGTGTGTACTCTAAAATCTCAAAGCTGAAGGAGAATTTATCAAAGGTCTCACCTTGATCTTTCAAAATGATCATTGAAGAGCCTGATAGTGATCCATCGTTTGAAGTCACATTTTTATCTACAATTGTATAAGTTGAATGTTGAGGATTAAAATTACCGTTAACTAGTGGCTTAAGATTTTTAACTTTTAATATTCCGCTAGGTAACATTACTCTAGGGTTTGATAAACGATAGCTGTACATATCATAAACAGAGACATCAACTTTAAACTGAGCATTAGATCCGGCAGCTAAAGCGTTCAAATTGAATGTCATCGTTGCTTGTGGGCCACCGCCAATTTGATCTGCTGTCATTTGAAGATCATCAGTGAAAAGTAGTTTAGATAGCTTTGTACCATCTTCTCTTTCTCTAATTTCGACTTGGTGATTTGTTGCAGTTAAATTATAGCTTAGGCGAGCTTTACCAGCACCATTAGTCACCTCAACCCATTTATAGCCATTGGTATTTCCACCAACATGCCATTCAGTATAATTATTTTTTCCAACTTTAATATGGAATGAATCGTCACTATCACCATAGCCACGAACAAGACCAAATAGACGATATTGAGTATTGGTTGGAATTTGTGCTGTTATGAACGATCGGCCAGCAATAGCGTTATTGTTTGCTAGTACAGCGGCATGAGTTCCATTAGGAACCCAAATATACTCAACTCCACCTTCAGTTGCTTTAACCATTGGTGCTTGAGTCATGGAGGCTTCCATGTTTAACATGATGTCGCCATTATTAGCCGTGCTGTTTGGATCTAAAACCATCGCAACAGTATTACTTTCTGTGGTGACAAAATCATCTCCACCAGTGTTTGTCGTTGTGGTTGTATCTTGCATTAAGTAGATCCAATCATTAACTGAATCTAGCATTTCTTGAGCGTTCATATTACAGTCGCCCCAGCAGTTATGCCCTTCGGTAAGTTTAAGCACAAGTCTTGATTGTGCAGGATTGCCAAAGTTGACTTTAGAGGAGTTCACTACAGCATCGTGAGCTTGCTGGGCATCAGCTACTGCATGCAGAGGTTGTTGAAAGCTTCCGTGACAATTAATACATCTTGCACGAGTAATAGCGTGTGTTGTTTGAGCAAAGGCTTGAACTGAAGTTAAGCCAGATGTTGTCGTTGTTGTTGTTCCACTGCCTGAACCAGACCCTGAACCAGAGCCTGAGTTTCCACTAGGGTTGGTTGTTGAGGCGGAATCACTATTATATTTTAGTTTTGATTTATTCTTTCCTTGTGAAGGAACACATTGAGTGTAGGTTCCAAGAACTGCAGCGAGCAGAACAACTATACCTAATTTTGCTTGCCAAGGCTTCATGACCTACTCCTAACGAATCTTATTAAAAAATAAAAACTGATCTAAGTTTGCACCAAATGGATTATCTCCAACAACATCTGCTAAGTTACCTTCTTGACCATGTAGGGCCATATAGTTTGCAACAAAAGCTTTATTGAGATTGATGACTGAATTTGATGTCGTTGCAGCGAAATTATCAACAGATCCACCTGGCTTAAAACCGCCAATTTGGCGCTTACCTGTTCTAAGCGTGGCACGACCAGAATTTTTATATAAAAGAGTCATGGCAGAAGATCGTTGTGAACTATCGCCACCCCAAATATACTTACCACGACCAGCTGCTGTATTATCGACAGTATCTCTGGCAGAAACACCGCCATCAGTGAAAACATAAATGAGAACGTCTTTTTGTTTTAACTTGGCAAGTTGAATGACTTGGCCAATAAGTTCACCTGCTTCAAAGTCTCTTGTTTCACCGCGACTTCTGTCACCGGTGTGATAGTCATATCCACCTTTTTCAATTGTTCCAGCGCCAATATGTCCATCAAGAACCATTTTTGCAATCGTTGCTGTTTTTCTTTTATCACCATTATCAAGGTTACCAAAAGCTTGCATAACAAGTGGGTCTTGAGCAGGATCAATTTCAGCTGAAGAGTAACGTCCAATGAGGTCTTGAGTTTGAATATATCCACACTCAACAAGAGTTTTAATCTGATCTGGTAGAGTCAGGTTATCAAAGCGTTGAAGATGATTCTCGCTCATTCTCTCAACTGTTTTTAAAACTTTTTGTACATTCGCATCAGAGGTGACCTGAGAAAGTCTGCCCGCACTCACTAGAGCTAAGGCATCAGTGGGAGAGTTAAGGCTTACCGGTTGTTTTGCAGGATTGATTGAGGCTCTTGGAGAATCAGATCGCCCGCCTGACTGAGAATTTGTTGTACCAGCCAGGTGACCTAAGTCACCCGTAGCACCAGCTTTAGCCAACCAGTACATAGGATTATGAGGATTGTTTCCGGTATCATCAGCAGATGATGTACAAAAAATACCACCTTCAACTCTTGATCTAGCGACATTATCAGTTTTAGAAACAATGCCTCTTAAAAAGCCTGAGTCGCTATGAAACTTAAGTCCAAGTTGTGAGTCAACTTGATTCGCTTTATCAGGAGTCATGTCAGGAGGAAGACCAAGGGACATATAATCACTTGGCGCTAGGAGATCCATCTGTCCATTACTATTACCTACGATAACGTTTGATCCTGCGATATTACATCCACCTGAAAGATCAAAAATAATAACAGGGATATTTGTATTTAAAGCTGGAAGACCACCGCAGGCGAGTGGAGTTTGTGCCATGGTAAGACTACTTGGAGATCTACCAAGTAAAAGATCAAGCATACTAGGAGCTAGTGCCCATGCCGTTCCAGCGATAAAACCTTTGGCAAGAAAATCTCGACGTGATGTCGGAGCATGATTTTCAATCTTGATTGGGCCTTCTAGTTCTTCTTTAGATTTTTTCTTAATACTCATAGTCGGCCTCTTATAACATGGTAACGTGAGCGCTTGATAAAGCAGCTGTACACGCACCTTTGATAACATTTCTTGTGGTTGTAGAATTACTCGTTAAGCCCATCTTTAACTCTTCAATCAACATCGATAATTCTGCACGTTCCATGTTGTATTCAACAAGCTGGAAGCTTTGTAGATTCCAAAAACGCATAATCATGTCATCGATAATCTTGTCTTTCTTGGCACCGGCTAGCGCCGTGTTTGAAGCTTCGCCAAAATTTGTCGTAGGCCATACCATTGTTCTCATGGTTCCACTTTCAACGAGTTGATGACAATACTCTGCTGCAAGCTTAATAATTGATACCTGATTGACTGCTAAAAATGTCTTGATGTCATTTTCGCTTGGAAGTTGAACAGAAATGTCTGCATAGACATTATCTACGCTTCCAGAATCAAAAGGAACACCTGTTAATGCACTCATTGTCATATAAATTTCTTCGAAATTTTTAATACCGACATAAACTTCTTGAGCAACAATTTCTTCTTCTGGTGGCTCAGTGGTATCACCACCACCTTCTACCGCCTGATCATTATTCGGAACTCCATTTGAGGCATTAGTCATACTTAGTTTTTTGTTGACCTTAACTTTTGTCAAACTATCTAGACCACAATGATTAAAGCTGATGAGAACAACAGCCAGCATAAAGGTTGTAATCGATAATGAGAGTGTTCGCTTGTTTAATTTCACGATTATTCTCCCATACAATTAACAGCCACTTTGGCTATTAGTGTTTTCATATTATAATTGTCAGTTGACATAAATTCTTGTCCAAGAGTACTAATCAGATTTCTTTCTTCATCAGTCATTGGAGATCTTGTGCAGGCCATTTCAAAAGATCTCTGCGCCATACATTTACCGAAAGCTTGGGTTTGCGTTAACATTTGTCCGAAGCTTTTAGCTCCATTTCCTGATGTTGTCGGGCCCCAACCAAGAGTACTATTTTGTCCCATAGTCCATAAGTTGATCCACGAATCATCTACGACTTGGTGGCCATCTGGAAAATAGTTATTAGCATTAATTTTGTTTCTTACGTTTCCAGCTTGATAGACAACTCTGTTGCCTGTGAAATCATAATATGCCCACGCTCCACCAAGAGCATCTTGACCAGCGTGACAGCCAACACAAGTATTTTTATAAGTTCTTGAGTCTCCACCTGGATCACGTTCAACATCTCTTCTGACGTAAATATCAGGGACAGTAATATCGTGAAGGGCTTCAAAGTCATGACATAAGAAATTAATAAATAAGAAGCGTGTCATTCTTCTATTTGTTCCAGCACTAAAAAAGGCTTCACCTGATGCTCTTGTTGTAATGACACCCGCTGTGGCGGCAATACTATTCATCGCTGACTGTGTTCTTGGTACTAGGTCTGCTTTAAGATCGACTCTTAATCGTTCCAAGTCTTCATAATGATCATTATTATTGTCTTCGTAGTCATCAACGTTGGCCAAGCCTGGACGTCCAACATAAAGAATATCTTCTGTTAATATTTCATTAAAGGGACGATCATCTCTAATCATGCCCAGTACTGTGGCAACGTAGTCGTTCAATGGAGCACGGTTTGTTCTAGCTTCATTAGTCCAAGTCTTAATCCAATTTTTGGCTTTAATATTATAAAACTCTGGTCTCTCAAGTGCTACTTTTGCAGCGGCGACTTCATCTTGAGCATTAATTAAATTGATCATTTGATTCAACGTAGCCGTTGTTGGAGGAACACCGGTAAGTCGATTATGGAGCTTAATCGCTTGTTCTCTAGGTCCTGACCAAGCACTCATGCTCATACAAGCAAGTGATAGAACTAATAATTTTCGCATCATAACGGCCCTCAAACTAAATAAAACTCTCTGGCGTATCGGGTGCGGCGGAGATAAATTTAGATCGAGATTGTAAATATCGTATAGATAACTGATATCAGACGGCTGAAATGATTTAGTCGGCCAAAGAACGGCAAAAAGAGTCGTTTATAGTGTCGTTTAATCATAAACTTAGTCACAATATTTAGGTCTAAAACGTAGTTGTATTGATGAGGTTCTTTTGGTTAACCAAGATTTAAGTGATGAGGAGTTGATGAACCTAATCAAAGCTAACAATATTGGTGCTTTTGAGGAGCTCTATGATCGTTACTTTAATAAGATCTTCAACTACTTAAAAGCCAAAAGTACTACTGAAGTCGCTGAAGACTTAACTCAGAATTGCTTTATTAAAGTCTATGAAAAATCATCGACTTATAAAAGTGATTTTCCCGTGAGTGCTTGGATATATACGATAGCAAAAAACTTATTGATGGATGAATTTAGAAAATCAGCAATAAAGAATAAGTACTTTGATCGTCTAAAAGAAATGTTTAGCAAAACGGATAACATTGAAACAAAGAATCTTTGGAATGAGCTGATGTTTGATATGAGAGATTTAGACCAAAAGAGTAGAGAAATCTTAACGCTTAGATTTAATGAAGGAATGGATTTTGAAGAAATGGCTCAAAGACTTAATACTAATCCTATTAATGCAAGGAAACTAGTTAGTCGAGCATTAAAGACTTTAAAGTCATTCTTGGAAACAGGGGATTCCTTATGAAGGAACATGTAAGTGATTATAAAAAATTTATGACGAATGATGCTGAAGTTAGTGTTCAAGTAAGGAGCAGAGTTAAAAACAGAGTCCTAAACTATTTGCAACCGCCTTTGAAAAAGCTTTTACCTAAGTTTACATTTTCTTTATTTGCGGGAGGACTTACTACTTTAGCCGTGTGTCCTCAGTTCGGAGTAGGTCCCTTAATTCATGGTCACGGAATTGGTCATGTTTTTATGCAGTTTGGTGAAATAGCTTGTGCTGCTTTTTGTGGAGCCTTCTATCTTTCAATTTCAACGGTAGTGGCGTTACTGATCTTAAAGCCTTATGAACGAATGGTGATTTTTGATTATCAGTATCGTTTATTATCTGGGTTTTCTGTGGCTACATTTTTATTTTTTATGATCTTGAATAAATCATTATCATTACCTTCACTCTATAATTCACCATCTGCTTTTGTTGCATGGCTTTTATCTGGACTTGCAGCTTCGATTATTGTTTCAAAACTCAGCTTAAGCCTTACCAAGTCTTAATAATAGAACGAGACATATAAACTGTAGAAGTGGAACGAGTCCCATCGCATACTCAATGCCTAAGAGTTCACTAACATAACCAAAACCTAAGTGCATGAAGACTAGGCTTAAACTAACTATTGTGAGCACAGATGCACTCATAAAATCGAAGCCGGTAGGGAATTTTTTAGATAACCAGTCCATTGCGACAGGATAGAAATACGACATCGTAAGTCCAAGCAATGCCAAAAAATAGGGACTAAAGACTAAAGAGCAAATGTAGATAAAAATAGAGCTCACACACGAGAAAACTAGCCATCTTTGGCTTGCTCCTTTAATGGGAAGAATTGTAAAGAGCAGGCGACCTAGCAGGAGTAGTAAAAAAAAGAAAGACAAAGTCGTTCTGGCCTTATCTAATGAAATGGAATGTGAAGTATTGAGATAGAGAACCAATCTTGTTGAAACAACAATTTCTGAAGCAACATAAAAACCAAAAACACTTCCAAATGATAATCGGTTTAAAAAGGGGATTGGGGCAATGAGCTTGGCCTTTGGTTTATTCTTGTCAATGGATTCGTGATCATACTTAGATTTAAATAGAAGTGAGTTTACGAGCATAAATAGCGGAATAAAAGCCAGGTATTTAAAAAAACTTGTCCAAGAACTATGTCCGGCTAAAAAAATATTTAATATTATAGGAGCAGATAATGAGCCTATTCCGTAAACTGAATGCAGCCCCGAAAAAAATTGACGTCTAAATTCTTCTTTTGTCCCACGGGCAATGAGAATATTCATCGTAACATTGGACATGCCCATTCCAAAACCCATAAGTAGTGAAGAAAGGTCTAAAAGAAAGAGTCCGTGTCCTAAAGAGTATCCAAAAAGATATGAAGAGAGACTCATGAGAAAAAGTGCAATATGAGTCGCATGAATGGCTTCGATGGCAGGTAGCCACCACTTTGCACTTAGATTCGCAAGTAAGCCCGAAAAAGAAGCTAAGGCGAAAATCCAAGAACCTCGGGCAGCATCTATCTTAAAGTCAGCTAGTATTTCAGGATAAATAGGTCCACGAGAGTTATCGAGGACCGATTGAAATAGTAAAAGTGAGTAGGCTAGAATAATAAAAGCCCACTTCACTTCAATATTTCGAACTTTATTAATCAAAAAGAATAACGTCTGATACTTGGTCTCTTACAAGATAACCAGAAATTTGAGTTATTTTTTGGCAATTTTCTTCCAGTGTTTGAATCAAGAATCCTTCAGAAATAACTTCTTCAGCAAAAAGTGGACAAATCATTGAAGGAGTAAAGTGTGAAAACTCAATGACTTTAACGATACAGTTGCCTTCAGCAAAAGATGTTTCTACTTGTGGAGCAATAAACTGAGCTTCTTGCTTACAAGCGAAAGCATTGAATGAGGCTAAAATAAGTACCGAAAAGAATACCTTTTTCATGTTGGCTCCAAATCATCAAAATCAGTTAAAAGTTGAGTTTTAGTACCATAAAAACAAGGTGATGGAAGGAAAAAGGCCTAGATTTAAAGAAGTTAATAGAATCCTGATAATAGAACTGTAATTATTTCACAAATTTATAGATAACCTTGATCCCATCCTTTGAAGACTCTTCCAAAATACCTAGTTTCGACCATTCTTTAAGCAGTAAACTAGCATTTGTTTTCTTGGTTCCAAGGATTTCTTCAAGCTCTTGTCTCGTAAATGACTTTGTATGAGCACTTACAAAATGATGATGGCCTTGAAAATCTAAGGCCATGGGCAGAATGATTGGAAAGGTATTTAAATCAAAAATATCGATTTGATGAATTTGATTATTTACAGTTAAAGGAATACCTTTTTTTCTAAGATACTGAACCAACTTCTTGAGTCGTTCCTTACCACTTTGCCAGTCCCAAAAGTCCTGTCTATAGATAAAATCTATGAGCGCGAATTCATGAATGCCAATGGGGCCGGAACCAACAGCAGCTATAATAGCTCTAATTTGAATTTCTGTGAATGTTTCTCTTTCTTGACCTTTCTTTTCAACACCAGAATACAAGTCCAGGACATTGTCTAATGCGTTCATACCAAGATCGGTATAGGCCATAGGTATAACATCATCTTTCGTGATGTACCAACAGTCATGACTATCAACATATTTTGCACTTTTTTCTATTCTAGCGTGAAGTGGGTAGGGTGATTTGTTAATAGGCTTACCCAAAAGATATGAAAAACTATGAATACAAGAATGTGCTCGAATGGCAATTCTTGAGGGCATTTCAATTTCAAGTTGAATTTTCTCCATCCAATACAAAACAGTAAGTTGAGATTGAGGTTGAGATAGAGGGTGATGTAGGACATCCCACGCAATCTTTAAAAGTCTCTTCGATTCAACTTTCTCTCCCATTTGTCCTTTAATAACTCCTTGCCAGATAAAAACATAAGCTTGATCTTTATTACGTTTCTCAGATCCGAAAATCTTAGCTGCCTCATCGATAAACTTTTGACCTTTTTCTAGATCACCTTCAATGATATGTATTCGAGCTAAGTTTTGCAGATACATTGCTTTTAAAGTTTCATTTTCAGGTTTTAAAAGGGCAATATTTTCATGAGCTAATGCTTTAGCTTTATCCACATGTCCGCAGGCTTCAAGGCAAGCCACAAGATGTAATTCTAAGTAGATTTTAGTTGCTGGCTCTTTAGAGCTTTCGACAACTTTTTCAAAAAGTGGCAAAGCTTCATAATATCTAGCACTTTCATAAAAAATGAATGCTTTATAAGTCTCAAGAGAAAAATGATATCCAGCAAGATCTATCTTATGATGCTCTAAATGTTCAATTGTTTTTTCTAAAAGACGCCTGGCTACGTATGTTGCTCCTAAAAAATTGAGCATGTAAATAGCACGGATTTGGAGACAAAACTCCTCAGGTGAAAGGAGGTGAAAGTCGGCTGGTGCTGCAATCTTTCCTAAAACCTTCATCGCTTGAACTGGCATGCCTAGCCATTGAAGCTCATGAGAAAGTTTTAATTTCTGCTGTACCGAGAGACCTTTTTTATTAATTAAAGTGGATACGACCTCTTGGGCCAATTTGAAATCCCCTCGCAATATTGCTTGCTGAGCTTGTATTAAAATATCCTGTGGGGTTTGTTCTTGAGTCGCCAGTTTTCCATCTCTTTGAAATTAAAGAATTCTATTAAATTTTCCGATACCTTCTTAACGGTAGAGATGAATGATCAATAAAGCCTTGTTTATATTATTTTTTCTAATATCCCCCGCTTTTGCAAGTGATGGGTTAGGCATGGGTGGAGGTCCACCTGCGGATATTATTAATCCTATCGTAAGACCAATTGCACCTACTGATTCGCTTAATGTGCACGGAATGGATGGACTCATTATTCCAAATATTCCTGTTGTTTCAACGGAGGGGATTGTTTGTCATGAAAGTGAAACAGTCTATCAATCTTCAATTCAAACCAGTGAAGTGTTAAGACGTTGGCCTTTGAGTGATCAAGCCGATTGTATGGAACCTCTTAAAGATTTTAGTCAAAAGTTATCACTTGCTAGAGCGCCATTAGCTTTGTCTTTTGCTACCTTTATTGATGGTTTAGGAAAGCATTTAAATGGTAATGCCTTAAAGTGGAAAAATTGTGGCACAAACTGTAATGCTACTGTGTTAAGCAGTCCAAGCTGTACAAAACCTGAAGTCCTTATAAAAAAATTAAGAAACATACGAACACAATCGGATTCGTACGTACTGAATAAATCCTTATGGGATGAATTATCTAAAAATCAGCCAAGGGTTTGTGCAGCAACAATTGTTGATCTGTGGCTTAGCTCCCATGTTGCAGATAAAATTAAACGATCAGAAATTGTAAATGATTTCTTTTCGGCAAGATTTCACGCCAACAGTGAAACATCTTTACGTTGTTTTGATCCTACAGCGGCTGCAGTTCCATTTGATTCATTAGATGGGCAAGTTCAGAATATTCTACTTCAGATAAGATAAACAAAGGAACGACCATCATTTCTTAGGTTTGGGGAACCATGAGAAGAAGAGAGGGTTGATGGTCATTCCTCTGGGTTAACTGGTTACCCTGCCAACCTTTAATCTTGTGAGCGATATTTACCTCTGTTGACGTGAAAAATAGGGGAGAAATATAGGACGATCTATAGAGCTCTATTAATTCTGGCTACTTAGCTTTCTTAAGATTGTAGTCGATGAAAATTTTTCAATGTCTGCTCTGTAAGATCATTTACTGAGATCCCCATCAGCGAGCTTGCTTGAAGATAGATCTCTTTAATACTTCTATCTGAATCATCTGTTTCAAAAAAATAGTGCTTCAGCCATTTTGAATGAATTGTCTGTTGCGCCTTAGAGTTTTCTTTAAATAGGTTTTTTCCAAAACTTAGAAAATGTCCCATATTAATAATGAGCTCTGTTTCAATATTGTTGAAGTTTGCGTCGTGGAAGATGACTTTACCTAAATACTGACTTTCTTTTAAAATTTTTAAGATCTCGTTGAGAGACTTCACACAATGAATTAGAACTCTATTTATGTCTTTATCATTAGCTATTTGAAGTTGTTTTTTGAAAATGACTTTCTGTAACTCTAGATTCTCTTTTTTTACTAAATCAATTCCAATTTCGCCAAGAATGAAAAATTTTTTATGACTAATAATGGGAGAAAAAAGCTCATCTAAATCAGTATCTTTATAAAGGTGAGCATCCCATGGATGAACACCAGCGCTAAATAGATATTGATCATCAACTGATGGCCGTCGACTATATTTAATACAAGAATGATCTGATGAAGGGGAGTGGGTGTGAATATCAACGAGCATTTTTAAGAATTGTTTGTATGGCGAGAGCTGAGGCAGTAAAGCCAAAACTACCTGTTAACCAGCTTACTGTACCGATACCTGTGGCGCAATTGATACCGCGATTTGTAAGGTCTGGAACATATTCAAGCTGACCGTTCTCATTAAGATAGCGTGCACGCTCAATTGAATAAACGGCTTGAACATTCCATAGAGTTTTGTTATCTCTTGGATAATTCCACTCCATTTTCAGGGTTCTTCGTACACGTTTTAGTAGAGTATCATTTGATGAATAGCTTAGATCACTTGAGCGAATGAGAGTGGGATCAATTTTTCCACCAGCTCCACCAATTGTAATGATTGGAATATTATTACTTCGGGCCATATCAATGAGTAGGCATTTGTTATCTATGGAATCAATACAATCAATAATAATATCAAAATTTTGAAATAATATGTCTTCTGCTGTTTCTTTTGTAAAAAAATCCAATATCGCTTTGACGTCTATTTCTGGTGCGATATCAAAGATTCGCTCCTTCATCACTTGAACTTTAGGTTTACCAATTGTTGAGTTGAGTGCATGAAGCTGTCTATTTGTGTTTGTAATACAAACATCATCAAGGTCGACTAGAGTAATATGACCCACTCCAGTTCTCGCAAGTGATTCTGCTACCCAAGAACCAACGCCACCTATCCCTACAATAAGAATTCTTGCTTTTGTTACTAGTTCTAAGTTTTGTGGTGACATCAGCCTGGCTATTCCGCCAAAGCGCATATCAAGTGTTTGAGATTGAGTTTCATTGACGGGTTGCATGGCCGAACTATACTTCGAACTTTTTTATGAGTAAAATCTAACCATGAAAAAACGTTGTTCTTGGGCCAATCCAACTAACCAAACCTATGTCGATTACCATGACAAGGAGTGGGGACGTCCTGTATTCGATGATTTACGCCTGTTTGAAATGCTTTGTCTTGAAGGAGCTCAGGCAGGGCTTTCTTGGGAGACAATACTTAATAAGCGTGAACATTACCGCAAAGTCTTTGATGGGTTTGATCCTTTTAAAATGGCTAAATACAAATCTAGTAAAATTGAAAAGCTTCTGCTTGATCCTGGTATTGTTCGTAACCGTCTTAAAGTGAATGCCTTTATTGAAAATGCGAAAATATATGTGGAGATGGACAAAGCAGGAGAGTCCTTTAGTGAGTACTTGTGGAGCTTTGTCGCAGGAAAACCGATAACAAATAATTATAAAACATCCAAGCAGCTGCCTGCCCAGACTGATCTTTCAAATGAAATGAGTAAGACTCTTAAAAAACGTGGTTTTCGTTTTGTCGGGCCAACGATTTGTTATGCTTTTATGCAAGCTGTAGGTATGGTCAATGATCACACTAAAGAATGTTACCTTTATGGAAAGGGAATTAAATGAAATATACACTTATTGGTTCAACCACCTCTCCGTACGTCAGAAGATTGAGAATTTACTTAAAAACGCTTGATAGTGACTTCCAGGGGATGTCAGTGTTTGACCCCAAAGATCGAGCCGTTTTAAAAGAGATTTCGCCTATTTTAAAGATACCAGTTTTAAAAATTCATCATAATAATTCAACTCAATACCTCTATGAATCGAGAGTCATTTTTAATTATATCAACAAGACTCATTTTAAACAGGAAGTTACGTTGCAAGACGAGAACTTCTTGTCTGTTCTTGATGGTGTGAATGATTCTTTGATTACACTCTTTTTGATGAAACTTTCTCAGATGACAATTGAAGAAGATAAGAGATTTGTGATGGCCCAGCATGAGAGAGTTCAAGCTGGTCTAGCTTTTCTCAACCAAGAGATCTTATCGAAAGCTAAACCTACATGCGACTATATCGTCGTGTCTCTTTATTGCTTACTTGATTGGATTAAATTTAGAGAGCTTACTGATTTAAGTTTATATCGTGAGCTTGAAAAATTTCATCAGGAACTAAGTCCCAAAGAAGAATACAAGCTCACGGATCCAAGAAACTAGCTCGCTTCTTGGTTAATATGTCCATTATCGCGTTCAAGCTCATTGATAAGTTGTGTTTCCAAGTGAGAGGGCTTGTACGCTTTACCATTCACTGGCAACGCAATTTCAATTAAACCTTCTATAAGCTTTTCGTATTGAAGCAGACCCTTCTTGGCTAAGTCTAAAAGCTTTGGTGGGTTTTCTTTAATAAAGTCTTTATTATGCATAGCTAGTTTTGTCATAAACTGTGAAAAATCCTTCATAGATCCCCCTATCTTATCCTCAATGGTTGTTATTGAATCGAACGTTCGTGCTTTAACTTGGGTTGTGTAAATTTTGGTTGTATTGTTCATTCATTCCTCGCTGTTGTTTTAGTGTGAAGCTCTAGAAATAAGCTGATCAAGTGTATATTGATATTTTTGCTTTGCAGTTCTATCTCGCAGGAGGCGAGTAAAAACATGAAAAGCCATCATATTGGCGTAAAATTCATAGGCGAATTGCTCAGTATCAAGTCCCTCTTTAAATTCACCTTCTTCAATCGCAATTTTTGCGGCCTTTGAAAATGTATTCATCATCTCGCCCTGAAGTAGCTGTAGATAGTCTCTAATCTTTCCCGGACGATCATCGTATTCGACAGTTGCTGCAATGATAGGGCAGCCACCAGCAAGCTTTGAACTCGCCCATTTTTGCCAATGGGTAGATAGCGCCAAAATCCTTTCTTTGCCTCTTGGCGATTTTAGCGCGGGTCTAACAACAGAACGAATAAAGCTTTGAGCTGCGTACTCTAAGACTTTCATTTGAAGAGTTTCTTTTGAATTAAAGTGGCCAAATAAACCAGACTTTGACATCCCAACAAGCTTAGCCAGTTCTCCAATCGATAGAGACTCCAATCCAAAGCGACTCGTGAAATCGAAAGCTGCTTGAATAATATTTTCTTTGGTTGTTATACCTTTACTCATGAAAGCTATAATAGCACGATCGTTCGGATTTAGTCAAGACAGGTAAAATCGTTCATCCCTTTAGCTTTAAGCGTGTCCATGAGCTCAGGTCTTAAAGGACAGGTAAATGTCATTTGTTGACCGGTCATAGGGTGATTCAAAGTTAACTTCCAGGCATGGAGGAAGATTCGATGGAGATTATAATCTTGGCGGTATCGCTCGTTAAGAATACCTTTGCCATAAGCAGTGTCACCAACGAGACATTGCATACGCCTAGAAAAATGCCTTCTTATTTGATGTTTTCGACCTGTTTCAATAGAGACTTGAACCAAGGTCGTATCGTCAAAATTATAGAGAGGCTGATAATTGGTAATAGCTATTTGTCGAACTTTCTTATCGTTTCCTAATTCAAAATCAAAGCAGCCAGGCTCGAGAATTTGTCCTCGTGCCAAGGCAATATATTGCTTCTTGGTGAGATTCTTATCTCCCCAGTACTCTTTAATTTTTGAGACGACTTCACCTGAAAAACCAAATATGACGATACCTGAGACTGGACGATCGATACGATGGACCGGATACACCCACTTACCTAATCGATCCCTCATAAGGGCCATAAGGTTATCCCTTTCATTGGAGGCTTCTTTAAAGGGGTGAACCAATAATCCGCTAGGTTTATCAACAACCAAGATAAATTCGTCTTGATAAAGGATAGAAGTTTGTTCATTCCAATCGGTCATGCCTTAGTTTTCATGTATTTAGCTCATTAGTCCAGATCAAAATTCTTAAAAATAAGCTTTAGTATTGGACTTTAACTTACCGAAAAGAGGGTGTGCTTAAGCATCAAAGTTTCATAACACTCATACTCATAACACTTTTCACAGGGTGTACTTCTACTTCACTTAGTAAGCGCGAACCTTCATCCTTTGAGGCGGCACTAAGCTGTAAGCACGTACTCAATCAGGTTAGACGATTAACAAAACTCAATAACGATCAAGCCATGAACTCACAACTTCGATCTCAACTTTGGGATTGGCTTAGTGAGAATAGCTCCAAAGATTCAGTAGACAATTATATCGACCTTGTTAAATTAAATTTCTCAAGTGAGGAAATACTAACAATTACAAAACCGTTAAGCTCTAGTGAACTGACAACTGATCGAATGAACTATCTCATTTGGTCTGGGGGCCAACTTCCTAAAAAAAGAAAAAGGGCCCTAAGTGAACTTGCAAGCTGGGATTCTCCAGAAGGCACAAAGGAGCTAAAGAAGTTCCTAAAAGCTAGAAAGAAATTTGATCAATGGGAAGAAAAAAGATTTAAGGATCTCGTTTCTGAAGCTGGTGACACTAGCGATACTCAAGCCATGAGAGCACAAGCAAGAACGCAGCGACAAACCTATGAACGACTCAAGTATGCCTGTTCTGCAAAGGTTCCAAATAGTGATAATGCTGCGGCTGGAAAAAACTTCAGAAGATTTATTCTGACTGTCGGACCTATGAGCGTGCTGGCTGGTTATACTGTAGCAAACTGGAGTGACCTGCAGTCTGCATGGGCGCAAATGCAAGAAGGAGAGGGGGCACCTCTTAAAGCTTGGTTTAAGCAACTAGGCTATGACTTATCAATTGGAATTGTTCTCAATTATACGATTGGACGGATTTTTTCTGAGCCGACCGGAACTTATCTTCAAAAAGTTATTAGAGGATATGGCGCAGACTTAGTCATCGGCACTGCGGATATGTTTGCCTATAATATTATTTTCCCACAAGATGATAGTGAGTTAACAAAGAGATTCGAAGATTTGAAAACGACCCCAGAATTTCAAGAAAAAATGAAATTGCTAAAATCTCAATTAGATCAAATTGGCTTTGTGTCCAAGTTTAAAAAAGTGTTGATCTCCAAAATGAAAGAGATCATTCAAAATGGCAATCCTATTGGCTTGAGTAGTGTTGATCTATTAAATTTAAAACCAGAGGACCTAGATAAGCCTGAAATTCAAAAACTAGTGATGAGCGCTCTATCGGCTGAGATGTACTACGAAGGTCGATATGGAGCCGAGCCTCCGGATAGGAGTGAAACTCTTATTCAGACAGGTGAGGGCGGAAGTGATCGATTATTTTTCTATGCTAGTGTTGGTCCACTTTATCACACTGTGAATATCGCTATTGGAACTAGAATTTATCAAACGATTTGTATGGGAAAAGAAAATATAGGTAAAGCCTTTGCTAAAGCAGCCGTCATGCATACGATATGGGCCTTTAGTTATAATTTATTTGAGTTTCCGATGAGATCAAGACTTATTAATCAATAACTAGACGTATTGTTCGAAGGCGGTTGGATCTAGAATGAGTTCACCGGCTTTTTCTTTTTTAAGTATAAATTTACAAATATCTTCTTGTGCTTTTTGTACGGCTGAAGCGGGCTTTTGTTGGTTCAGTTTATCCAAAAATTCTTCTCTCATTCTATCACTTACATCAATAAGTAGATCATAGATAAGCTCTTTGGAAGAGAGTCTGAGGGCTGCTGCTAACAAGTCTTTATTAACATCAAGCAGAAATTGTTGTTTCATACTTGTCGTTAAGTACCTTAATCGATCTAGCTGCTCAATACTGTCTCGTATTTTATTAGATAAAACAAAATTATCTTCAGCAATTTTACGAAGAGCACGTTCTTGATCCTCAAAATCTAAACCATTAAAGCCTTCAACATCTAAGCCTTTGGTACGAGTTTGTTTCTTTGTAACTAGAGAAATGATCGACTTATAACTAATTGATTCTAGAGGTTCTAAAAACTTTGCACCGATCTTAATCATTCCAGAACTATTATATTCTTGGCCTTTCTTGTTAACTCTGTAAGGCGAAATATATAAAATCTTAGCTAAATGGGCATTTGGTAAAATCTGGTCTGTCAGTCTTGTTATATATAAATCTGTACCGATGGGTAATGAACGCAGCTCTCTGTCGGATAGAACAAAACTAATACCTTCTATTGAAATATCAATGAGAATACTCGACATTTTAACATTTGGTTGACTTGGATCAGTAGGGTGAGGCGTATTAAAGGCTACAACTTTTGAGTCTTGGTATCTGTACGGGTATCTTAAAATTCTTCTTTTATCTTTCATTCGAATTTCTAATGGAAATCTAAAAGAAATAAGTCGTCCATTCTTTTTAAAATGGTCTCTTTTAAAAATAGTATCATTAATGGAGCTATGTATATAAAGGGGATCTGTAGCACTAAAAAGTGTCGACTCACCAGCTGCAAGTTCTAGCGTAACTTCTGTTTTATCAACTTGGTATAAATGAGCTTTAAGTTTTTCACGATCTTTTCCGCCACTACTTTGCCAAATAGTGAGTTCTCCCTTTTGATCTAGAATTTCATCTAAATGGGATCGAATATAATCAATGTCAAAACAGGTCCACATTTGCATGGGAAATTCTCCAATCACAATTGTACCAGAAAATTGAATATTGAAAATAATTAGGGGGAGTGGGGCTTGCTTTTTCACTCCAGTCCTATTTATAAGAAAATGACGATTATTAGGAGAAATGCTTGCCTAAATTAAGAGAATATAGAGATTTAGCCGTCAGAATTCGTCAGGAATATACTGAAATGACTCGGGTTTTCAACGATTTCCAACATTCCACAGGTCTTCATTGTCCTCGGTCGTGCGGGCAATGCTGTGCCAATCCTGATATCGAAGCCACGCCGCTCGAGATGTTGCCTATGGTGATGGACTTATTGGATTCAAAAAAGCTGACTTTAGAGTTTATCCAAGCTATTGAGCAGTCTCCATTATGTTTTGCCTATTCAATGAATCAAAATAATCCTTCGATAGGTCAATGCCTTGAATATAATAATCGTCCTTCGATCTGTAGAATGTTTGGAGTTGCTGGTTATAAATTAAAAAATGAAAGTACTACCGTCTCTGTTTGCAAAGTCTTTAAAGAGAATTATCCGGAAGATTTTCTTAAGCTTAAAAACCATCCTAATGATGCTCCACTTATGGCAAAGTGGAGTACAAAAATTAGAGCATTAGATCCTGAACTGGGCTTTAAGTATTATCAGATCAATCAAGCCTTTAAACTGATGGCCGAAAAAGTCATGCTCCTCAATGAATATGAACAGACTTAGTTAAAAAACTCTGGTGCTCCTGTTTGAACATTCCATAAATTGTAATAAAGCCCTTGTGAATGGATCAGTTCTTGATGAGTTCCCGATTCTGAAATGCTGCCGTTTTCAAGCACAACGATACGGTCACAATGGATTACAGTGGAAAGTCTATGAGCAATGATGATTGTCGTCTTTCCTTTTAAAAGTGCATCCAGGTTTTTTTGAAGCTTTGCCTCTGTCACATTATCCACAGCGGATGTTGCTTCATCTAGAATAATAACGGGAGCATTGGCAATCAATGCTCTCGCAATTGAAATCCTTTGTTTTTGTCCACCTGACAGTTTTTGTCCTCGCTCCCCAACAATCGTGTCATATCCTTTTGGGAAAGCCGTAATAAACTCATCAACACATGATTGAACACAGGCTAAACGAATTTCTTCATCCGTTGCACTTGGGCAAGCAAACCGAATATTATCTTTTATTGTTCCATGGAATAGGTACACATCTTGAGAAACCACGGCGACTGAACTTCTAAGAATGGAAAGGTTATACTCAGCGATATTTTTTCCGTCTAATGTAATCACCCCTTGAGATGGATCATAAAAGCGCTGAATTAATTTAATCAGAGTCGTTTTTCCAGAGCCTGTGCCACCGACAAGACCTAGACTTTCTCCCTGCGCAATTTCTAACTGAACATTATTTAAAACTTTAGATCCATCGTTATAAGAAAAATGTATGTCATCAAAATGAAGACGACCATTAATTCTTGAAAGTTCCGGTTTATAAGAGCCGTCAGTAATTAGAGCGGGTGTTTCTAAAAGCTCAAACGCACGTGCTGCCGAGGCTGATGCTCTTTGGTATAGATCAAGAGTTTGGCCAAGTCGAGTCAAGGGCCATAGAAGGCGCTGAATTAAAAAAACAATAACTGAGTATGTGCCGACTTCAATCTGTCCATCAAGGGCAAGTTTTCCACCTATAAGCATCGTCATCAAAAAGCCAATCATGACTAGCATTCTAATCAGTGGAGTAAATAAAGCACTTACAACGATAGCGCTTTCATTGGCTGAAACATAAGCCTTTGAGAGATTTGCGATTTTGTCATAATCTTCCTTTTCTCTAGCGAAACTTTTAATCGTCGCCATCCCCTGAAGATTATTGCTGAGTTCTCCGCTTAAAAGACCTACCTTATCTCTAACGTATCGGTAGCGAGGAGAAAGGAAGTTTTGAAACCAAACTGAACCCCAAATGATAAGAGGCATTGTTGCAAAACTTAAAACAGCTAACAATGGATCTTTAATAAAATAAATCGATCCTATGATTAGTACAGTTGTGATAATTTGAAGTATTTCATTAATACCACCATCAAGAAATCTTTCGAGTTGGTTAATATCATCATTTAGAACAGAAATAAGATTGCCGCTCGATTGATCTTCAAAATACGCAATATCTAAATGTTGGACTTTACGATAGCAGTCCATACGTAAACTATGCTGAATATCTTGAGCGAGTTTTCTCCATTCAATGGAAAACATGTATTCGAATAATGATTCACTCATCCAGATTGCGACAGTTGCCACAGCGACGACAATAAGTTGTTCGAACTTGTCAGTTAGTTGAAAATAATTACCAACCCAAGAGTCTTCACCCTTAACAACAACATCAACAGCTAGGCCGATAAGAACTGGTGGCGCTAAATCAAATATTTTATTCAGGACTGAATAAATTGATGCTTTATATATTCTTAATCGATAAGAACGCGCATAAGTAAAAAGCTTAAACATCTGATTTTTATTTTTCATTCGTGGACCTAAATTAAAAAAAGCCCGCAAACGCGGGCTTTTGGCATATGTATTTCAAAAATCTTAGTGGTGGTGTCCACCTTCTCCGTGAGCGTGGCCATGAGCAAGCTCATTAGCTTCAGCTGCTCTTACATTTAAAATTTCGATATCAAAATTTAACGTTTGACCTGCCATTGGGTGATTTGCATCAAGAGTAACATTTTGATCATCAAGACTAATGACTCGTGCAATAAATGTTTGCTCGTCATTTCCAACTTCAAACATCATTCCAACTTCTAAAGTGTCACCTTCTCCAAATTGAGAACGCTCAACTTTTTGAATAAGATTAGGATCAGCTTCACCGTATCCATCTACTGGAGAAATAGTGCAATTGAACTTGTCACCTTTTTCTTTGCCTTCCATTTTTGCTTCAAGGCCGGTGATAATATTACCGATACCTTGAATAAAACTTAGTGGTCCATTTTCGCTTGATGAGTCAATAACAGTACCCTTGTCGTCCTTGAGAGTATAATTCATGGTAACGACAACATTTTTAGCAATCTTCATAAAAATTTCCTTTGGTCCTACAAAGTTCAGTCTTTTATAGACGAATAAAAAATGCATCATAGCAATCTGGGCAGGTGAAGACCAGAATGAAAGGCCTTGATTTTTAAATTTATAAGTTAAATTAATTATAAGATTGTGCGCCGCAAATGAGCTGTAAGTATGTCTCGTCTGATTTATAATACGATCAGCTAAGGAGCTAAAATGACTGAGAATAAAATTTCTAGCGAACTGCAACATTTAGTTTATTGGGCCGTCGATATTCTAGGTAAAGCTATATTAGAAGAATATGGCAAAGATATTTATACTCAAGTGGAAAGTCTTAGAAAAAAAATGAAGCTTAACAGAGGAAGAGACTCTGAATCGGTTCATCAAAGTCTAAGAAAAAGTAGCTCACTACTCTCAAGACTAAGTAAGAAAAAGCTTTATCAAATTGCTCATAGCTATGGAGTCATGCTCGAACTTATTAATCGCTGTGAATCGGCATATCGTGTCACAAGGCTCGAGCAAAAAGAACAGACAGAAATTAACTCAAGACCGCATGCCATTATCTTTGTTTTTACGGCACACCCTACAGAAGCTAGGGGAGAGGCAGCATTAGAATTATTTTTAGCCATTCAACATTGTCTTGAAATGAAAATTAAAGAAAAGAGTGATCGCTCACTTGAAATAAATCATCTTCTAAAGCTCATTTTAAAAGTTCCAATGGGAAAAAATGTAAAACCAACGGTGGAAGATGAAGCTAAACATATTTTTGGAACTGTTTTAAAAAAAGAAATTATACAAGAACAGATTAATCTTAAAAAGCGCGATCTAGTTGTTCATTTTAGATCTTGGGTTGGCGGAGATAAAGATGGGCATCTAGGAGTCAATGAAAAAACAATGGTTCGGTCACTTCAAATTTCTAGAAAAGCCATTTTAGATTTTATTAAAGATAAAATTAAAATATCGAAGAAACATTTGAAGTTAATAAATGCAGAAGCCTCTATTTTTGCAGAGTTTGATCAAAAATTAAAAAAAATAGAAAGAATTAAAGACAAGGATGGTCTAAGAGTCGTTTCTCTGACTAAAGAGATTAAGAGTCTTGCAAAAATTTACAAAAAGAAAGTTGGTGTTGATTCACCAGAGTTATCTGAAATATTAGATCTTGTATGGCTTTATCCAGCTCTCGTTCTACCTCTTGAAATACGTGAAGATAGTGAGCTTGTGCATGTTGCACTTAAAGATACCCAAGCACCAATTGCAAAAATGCTAACGACGTTAAAAAATATATCCTCTGGTCATGATCCTAAATGGTATATCAGAGGTTTTGTACTATCTATGGTGGAGAGTTCAGAAGATCTCAGTGCTGGCTTTAAACTTTGTACAAAGATGCTGACAAAAAACTCAATCCCCGTCGTTCCTCTTTTTGAAAATGCTAAAGCTTTAACTCATGCTACGACTATTTTGAATGAATACTTTGCTAAGCATCCAAAGGTTATTGAGCACCACCAAAAAATGTGGAGCTCTAGATTTGAAACAATGGTTGGTTACTCTGATTCTTCAAAAGAGTCAGGCGTTTTCCCAAGTCGTTGGATGATTAGAAGAGCATTAGTTGCCATTGATCAAAACCTCAAAAAACATTCTCTCGTTCCTGTCTTCTTTCACGGCTCTGGCGGTAGTGTTGAGCGTGGAGGAGGATCTATTAAAGAACAGACTCAGTGGTGGCCAAAAAGTGCAGTAGATATTTTTAAGGCGACAACTCAAGGCGAGATGGTTTCAAGAAATTTCTCAAGTCCCACTATAATGCGAAGCCAGGTAGAGAAGATTGCCATGCAAGCCGCTGGATCGACCATTAAAAATGAGACAGTCAAAGAAGTTGCTCTTTTAGATAAGTTTTCGGATTTGGTTGCAAAAAGATATCAGCAAACCGTTGCCTCGGATGACTTTTTTGAAGTGATTGAGAAAGCAACTCCTTATAACTATCTTAATGTTTTAAAAATTGGATCACGTCCAAGCAAGAGACAAACGGGACAGAATAAAAGAAAGTTAAGAGCTATTCCTTGGGTCTTGTGCTGGACCCAAACTCGCGTTTTATTTCCAACTTGGTGGGGAGTTGGTCATGCTTGGAAACGCTTAGATAAAAGTGAAAAAGAGGCAATGAGAAAGCTTTATCAAAATAATGAACTGCTTTCATCATTTTGTAAGTCGCTTGGCTTTACACTGGCAAAGGTTGAGCTGGGTGTTTGGCGTACTTATTTAGACTATTCTGGACTTGATCAAAAAACGAAAAAAGCAGTCTATCTCGCTTTTGAACATGAGTATCAGGCGGCAAGAGAATTTCTTAGAAGTCTTACAAGTGAAATGGATCTTTTATGGCATAGGCCTTGGCTTGGAGAAAGTATCTTCTTTCGTTCGGCCATGATTCATCCTCTAAACTTAATACAACTTGAAGCGCTTAGAAGACACGACGAGATGTTAGTTCGTGAAACTGTTACAGGTATTTCATGTGGAATGCTGACTACCGGTTGATAGAATTTCAGTCTGCTCGAAGAGATCACCTATTTGCTCACTCCAGTATTCATCACTACCGAAGTGTGGAAAGGTGATCTTAAATGATGGATCATCAAATCTTTTACTAATCCATGCAGTAAAATGAATATATCTAAGAGTTCTTAAAGCTTCGATTAATTGAAGTTCATGATAAGGAAACTCTCTCATTTCCTCATAACCATCAAGCAGCCAGTTTCGAATTTGCTTGGCATTCTCATCTCTACCAGGCGTTAATAGCCAGATATCTTGTACTGCCGGACCATTGAGAAAGTCATCGAAGTCTAATAGTAAAGGTCCTTCCATTTCGCGGTATAAAATATTACCAAAATGGAGATCGCCATGAACTCTGATATTTTTTACGCCTTCAAACATAGGCGTAATATATTGCATGGCATTTTTAGCGGCTTGATACCAAACATCGCGGTATTTATCGGTGAGATAAGGACTTTGCAAAATAGCATTGATATTTGAGTCACCATAGGTGGCAGGATTAAGTGTCAGCCTATTTTTAGCAGGTTTTGTTTCTCCAATTAAATGCATCCTCGCAAGTAATCGACCTAACTTTTCCCACTCTTCTTTTGGTAAATCATATGGCGTTCGACCAGCTCTTTTTTCAAAAACCGAAAAGAAAAGATCGTTAGTAGGATTTGGCCAAACTGTTTGAGAATCATGAATCAGTGGAGCGATAACATTGAGATCATTATCTTTAAGTTCATGTAAGAAAGTATGCTCATCTTGTATCTGCTCTTTGCTCCATCTTCCTGGACGATAAAATTTGGCAACAAGAAGTTTTGGATGTGCTGGAGGGTTTTCTGGATCTGGCCACATAGATTCAGGAAGTCCATTTTCGATTTCGATTTCATAAACTCTATTTTCCATCGAATTTAATTGGAGCATACGACCCGTGCAACGAACACCAAGTGTTTCAACTGCATCCATGATTTGATCAGGACTTAGATCGATAAAAGATTTCATTGCTTGGTCACCCCAAGCATTTGTTGCATTGCTCACAAAAATCTCCCTTAGATGTGGCATCTTAAACGATTTAACACAGAAAGCGTATGCTTAAGAAGCTTGTTAGTTAGGGCCTTGACGCAGTAGAATGTAATCAGGAGTTTTTATGAAAATCGCTTTTTTAAGCTGTAACGACCTCGATGGATTTGTAGTTGATGACCACCACCTTCAGACCGCATTTGAAGCCAGAGGAGATACTGTCGAAGTCGTCTCATGGAATGATGATCGTCAGTGGAGCCTTTATGATGTCGTACTGATTCGTACAACCTGGGACTACAGTTCGAACTTACATACATTTCTAGAAACTCTTAAAAAAATATCTGAATCAGGTGCGCGCCTACTCAACTCTTTCGACCTGGTTGAATGGAATGCTAGAAAAAGCTATTTAAAAGAATTGCAAGAAAAAGAGATTCCTACTATTCCAACGCTATTTCATAAAGGAGTAACTAAGGGTTTCTTGTCGGATGCTTTTGAAGTCTTTCAAAGTGAGACATTAGTTGTAAAACCACTGATCGGCGCCGGAAGCGCTAGAACATTTGTTGTGACTAGTAATTTTGAAACGGATGAGCTTACAACAATTCAAGATGAGATTGGTGGCGATGAGGTCATGGTTCAACCTTTCATAAGTGACATTACGACTCAAGGTGAAGTTTCGCTGCATTTTTTTAACGGTGAACTTTCTCATACGATTCGAAAAACACCTAAAGAGGGTGACTTCAGAGTTCAAGAAGAGTTTGGTGGATTGATCGAATTAATTGAGCCACCCGAAACAACGATTGCAATTGCTAAAAAAACACTGGCTTGCTTGAGCGAAGTCCCTCTCTACGCAAGAGTTGATTTAGTCACTTCGAATAATGAATGGATGCTCATTGAATTAGAACTTATCGAGCCAGCACTTTATTTTAGAATGGATCAAGAATCGCCAAAGAGATTTCTAAAAGCGTTTGATCAATATCTTAAAGCTTGATGTCAACTGAATTTAACCAGGCTCTTTTAACATCGCCGGTATCTACTTCCCACGGTGCCCAGTCTGTTTTAGTTGTATTCATCTGAAGAACTAAGTTCTTCATTAGTGTATTAATCTCTGACAAATTCCAAAAATCACTTTTATGATCTGATTCCTTATCAATTAAATGAGTATTTAATGAATAGACTAGTCCACTAAGCGGTGGAATGATGAGACCCAATGTATTAAGAACGCCTTGAAGGCGACTCAGTACTGATTTTCCACCTACAGAATGCATCGTCACAATTACACTCGCGGGTTTACCTAGCCATCTTGAACTCACTTCCCAATCAGTTGTTTGCTCAAGAAAATATTGAAGAGGAGAACCCCAAGAGTCCCAATAAGTACCAGTTAAAAAGATAAATCCATCGGCCCAAGAAACTTGTTTGTCCCAATCTTTTAAATCTTGATTTGTATTGAGAATCAACTCTTTGAATTCTAAATGCTTAAACGTTTCTATAATTTTATTTGAAATAGTACCTGATTGACCTGATTGTCCGTTAATTGAGCCGTTAATAATAAGAACTTTGTGTTTATTCATGTGCTTTGACTCAAAATAAAAGCCGGTCATTCAATGCCGGCTTTTGTGAACGTAAATTGCTTTTCAATCTAGTGTTTAATAACTCCAGATATTTCCTCTTCTGCATTTAAATATTTGAACTTAACTTTAGAAATCTTTTCCGTGACAGTTCTGTTTTCACAAGGACCTGAAATTTGTCCGTCACAAAAGGTTATCTCATTAGCAGTATTTAGTAACTCTCTAGCAGCATCCAAGCACTTCTCAAAGGAATCTACTTGAAAATTCTCTTTTTCATGCATCCAAGGTAAATATATGAATCCTGGAGTTGATTTAATGCCTTTCAAAGAGCAATCTGATGCATATGCTGTCAATGAACTTAGAATCACTATTCCTAATATTATAATCCTCATACCTTTTCCTCTTTATATTCGAATGGTTCTTTAAAATTATTTATACTTTAACTTTTTTAAACAGTTTTTCAAAAGTGAGATTTAAATTTCCTCAACTTCATACTTTAAATTTATCTTTAGAAAAAGATATTCATGTAAATGTGAGAACTTTATACTAATCGTATTATCTTCACATACTGTACTACGATTTGAAGCTAAGCCTGCCAAGCAAATCTGCGAGTCTTGTGAATAGAAAGAGTCACTATTTTCTACGATTTTAAGGTAATAAGATGATCGAGAATCTTGATTTGAAGTAATAAACTTTTTTATTAATTTCCTGGCTTGTTCTTCAGATATCTCATAGTAGAATTGCTTGTTGACTGATTTTTTTCCAATTATGTCCCATGAGTTGTTATAAGAAAAATCGCAATTGAAACTATCTATTCCAAAGACTTCTAACTGACAATAACCTAAACTGCTGCCCTTAAACATACCTCTTTCAGAGGCAATTAAAGTCCTACTTTCTCTTTCCAAAGAGGAAAAATATAATTTTGCTTTACCTTTAAATTTTTGCTTAAAGATTACTTCAGCATGGGATGTAGTAGTGAAAACCACTAAGAATAGGACTAATATATTTTTCAAAATATTCTCATGTAATTTGTTCATTTAACTTATGGTTTTTAGTCAAAAAGGCTTCATTAATTTTTTTATTATTGTACATAAATAGAAAATCAAAGAAATGCTCCATGTAATAATTACCTGGAGCATTCTCTACGAAAAGTAGAGACTTTCAGATATTGGTGCTTTATCAGTTAAACGCTATGAAAAAGTATTTTATAACTTGGGTTAGCGATAGAAAACTCTTGAGTCAATTCGCTTGCGTGACTCGATGACCATATAATAAGATTTCTCTATGGTGAGAGGGAAGCTGTAAATACTGCACTTTAAAACCAAGCTTTCGCATCGCTCTTTTATGGTTTTCAAGCTGTGGAATAAGTTTTGGGATTGGAAGTTTTACAGTGAGAAAAATTTCTTTTAGAGTTTCAGGATAAAACGCCGCAATCCTTAAACTCTCTTTAACTGATTGAGAGGCCGATAAATTAGTATCCACGGCTAATAGATCAATACTTTTGGGAAGTTCACTTTTTATAATATCTTGAACTGGCTTTTTGATATGTTTAAAATTAGTGTTTGCTAATAAAGTCGAAGACATTTCACCTGGATCAATACCTGTAAGTTGATAGTTTTGCCCAGTGAGAAAATACGAAGCTCCACCTGGGGAACTTCCAATTTCAATGGCATGTTTATAGTTACTTCTATCTAAGTTTAAAGCTTTAAAGGCTTGCGCAATTTTAAGCCATGCTCTTGATGGGGCTTCGTCGGGTAATTGTAATTGAATAAGTTGTATTAACTGAGAAAAATGAAAGCACTCAGCCTGCCACAAATTATCTTTTTTATCTTTAAAGATAAACTGCTGATTCCCTGAAACTTTTAATTCATCATGCTCAATCCATATCGTAGGAGCTTGATCTTGAACTCGTTTTGCATCCCTACCCATTGCTAATGATAAAAGAGGAGGGTTTTTAAGAATATCATCGAGAATGGATTCATCACATAAACAGGTGATAAAGCCGGGCACATTAAAGCTAATTTTAATTTTATCTTTAAAACTAGCGAGCTCAGCTTTTAAAAGGTCAGTATTAGTTGGAATACAGAGGAAAAATATTGGCGTCATTATTTAACTGCATCTTGATATTTTTTATAGAGTACTCCGACTTCCTCTTTTGGAAGGGCCGGGCATAGTCTATCTGATATTCCGATCATATCTTCAGCACCAAATAAGCTGTTTAAGATAGCTTCTTCTGTTGCTTCGATCGTTGCTTTGTAAATAGGGTTAAGACCTTTATCGTAAAGAACATCCATCTTATAGAGGCGTTTCTTCTCATGACGATCAAGTCTGTTGGCGGTTGAGAAGGCTAGAACAATTTCTCCAGATCCATGGGCTGCATAACTTCCAACTTTGCCAATTCCAAGAGCTGCACGCTTGGCCAATCTATTGAGTTGATTACCAAGCATTGGAGCATCAGTGGCAACGACAACAATGATGCTACCGTAGGTATGTCTTCTTTTTTTGATATGTTCGTATTTATCAGCTAATAGTCTACCTATTGGTGTACCGTCTACTTTCAAGTCTTCAATTTCGCCAAAGTTACTCATGACTAGAACACCAACTGTGTAGCCACCATCTTCGACAGGCAATTTTCTGGAGCTTGTGCCGATTCCACCTTTGAAATCACAGCAAGTCATACCTGTTCCGCCACCAACTGAGCCTTCTTCAACTGGTCCCGTTTTAGCAGCATCAAGTGCTTCAAAAACATGCTCAACTTGAACGTGTTGGCCAGCGATATCGTTTAGCCAAGAATCGTCACACTCACCAACAAGTGGTATGACGACATCATGGATGCGACCAATTTGTGGATGTTTCTGAGTTAGGTATTGAACACATCCATCAGAAACGGTTCCAACAGATAATGTGTTTGTTAGTAAGATTGGAGTTTCGATCATTCCCCATTCTTGAACTTGGATCATGCCAGACATTTCTCCGGCACCATTTAAAATAAAGGATCCACCACAGATGCGCTCATCATAGATATTATGATGAAATGGCCAAATGGCCGTAACTCCTGTTCTTACTGGACCATCGCCAGTTTTATGAACATGGCCTTCACCTTCGATTATTGTACTATGTCCAACCAGTACACCTTTGACGTCAGTGATACTGTTCCAGCGTCCTGTTTTATATTGACCTACAGTAATACCGAAGTCTCTAGCACGCTTTTTTGTTTGTTTTTTTGTACTTGGCACAAAATTCCCTAGGTATTAAGCAGTTTAGATTTTAGTTTATAACGCTTAATCGCAGGAGCAAGTATTCTGCCAACAAGTTGTTGGTAGTCTACTCCTGCACCGTTAGCGATAATACACAAATCGGACCACTCTGGAGTTAAGCCTGGAAGAGGATTGCATTCAATGAAATTAACTCTGCCATGTTGATCCAATCTAAAGTCCATCCTTGCTACATCTCTGCAACCTAGAGCTTTAAAACATTTCTTAGCGGCAAGCTCTAGCTCGCGGCGTAGCTTTTCATCAACTTCTGCAGGTGCCACGTATGTCACTTCATCATTAGTATCTTGCTTGTGGGCAAAAGTGTAAATTGGAGTAGGGTTAGATTTGTCGTTAAAAACGATTTCCATTGGAGGAAGGACTTCTGGTTTTGTTTCACCTAATAATCCTATAGTGAACTCTCTTCCTGTGAGAAATTCTTCTACCAACGCGCCTTGTTTGTAGCGGCTTGTAATTGAAGTTACTACATCTTTAAGTTCTTCAGAGTTCTTAACAACGGAGTTTGGAAGAACACCTTTCGAGCTTCCTTCTGCCACTGGTTTGACCATCATAGGATAAGTCATATCTGGTGGTAACTTATCTTTAGGTGTTAAAAGAAGTGCAAACTTAGCAGTCTTTACACCAGCCTCTGTTACGATTCTCTTAGCCATGGCTTTATCCAAAGTAATTGCCAACGTAGAAGGATCACTACCAGTGTATGGAATATCCATGAGATCAAGAGTTGCTGGAACTTGGCTTTCTCTAAATCTGCCACGAATCCCCTCAGAAATATTAAAGACGACATCGACTTGAGCTTCAATAAGTTTTTGAGCAAAATTCGGAGTTGCTTCTAGGTCAATAACATCATGGCCAAAAGAGCTGATCGCGCCACGTATCGCATCTAAAGTTGCGATACCATCAAATTCAGCTTCATTGTCAGTTTCAGGGTTACTTCCATCAGGCTTGATTCTTTTTTGATTAAAGGCAAAACCAATTCGAAGTTTCGATGAATTTCTTTTTTTCTTATTTCCAATTTTTAAATTAAATCTTTTTTCAGCACTTTTAATAACGGCTTCAATAACTTCAATTTCACTTTTTAAACCACTGCGTTTTGCCGCTTCATATAATCCAGCCCCTTTTTCAAGAGATGGTAGGGCATTGATTTCAATGAAGTATGGAGTGCCATCATCAGTCACTCTAAAATCGATTCTTGCAAGGTCTTTAATACCAAGTTTATCAATAATTTTTTTGCCGTAGTCTTGAATTAATTTTTTAGTCGCTTCACTAATATCAGCTGGGCATTTGATATTAACTTGATCAGCAAGATCATTTTTTAATGAGTAGTCATAGATTTGATATTTTCTTTTCTTTACTACATCCCCATCAAAAAGATATTCGATTGGTTCAAGAATACCATTATTAGACTGACCATTGATAAATGGAACAGTGACATCTTTTCCGATGATGAACTCTTCAACAAGCATTCCATCGGGATATTTTTTTAATAGTTCAGGTAGTCTGCTCGTAAGTTGTTTTTCATCTTCAACCACAGAGTCAACTGTAATACCCTTAGAGCTTCCTTCAGCATTTGGTTTAAGCATTAAAGGAAACTTTAATTGATGACTTTTTATTTCGCTAATATTTTGAACTAAGATTGATTTTGGAGTTGGAACGTTAACTTGAGAAATGGCGAGCTTTGTTAAATTTTTATCTAATGTCATGGCACAAGTGAATGGATCACTTCCAGTATAAGGAATATCCAATTGGGTAAGAATCGAAGGGTAGAGCGATTCTCTAAATCTTCCTTTTTCACCTTCTGCTGTATTGAAAACTAAATCAGGTGTGAAAGCTTCCAGAGCATGTACAACTTTAGTGATGGATCCAGTGACATCAACTGGCAATACTTCATGACCAAGTTCGCGCATAAGAGTGGTTAAAAACTCAACTGTTTCAAGCGTATCAAACTCAGCATGTTCTTCTGATTCGTTTTGTTTTAAGTTGTGAATAAAGGCAATCTTCAAAGTAAACCCCAGTTAAAATGAGGTCCTACAATACGCCTTTTTTACTCTACGCTCTACGAGATTTTAAAGAATTCGCTTATTCCTTAGGTCCGTGCCAAACAACCGAATAAAGGTCATGGCGACGATTTTTAAGGTTTTGCACTGTTCCAGAATTTCTTGCTTCGACCAAGTTATCAAGTCTTAAGTCTGCAAATGCGACGGTTTCCACGTTTGGTGTCGTATCTGCTGCAATTCCATCTCTAGCGAATGGAAAATCGCAAGGCGTTAGAATACAAGATTGAGAGTAGTGAATATCAATATTTTGTACATTTGGAAGGTTCCCCACAGAGCCTGACATAACTGCATAAATTTGATTTTCAATTGTTCTGGCATGAGCACAGTAGCGAACTCTGAAATAACCTTGGCGTTCGTCGGTTAAGAATGGAACAAATAAAATCTTAATCCCTTGGTTCACTAAATGTCTTGTTAGCTCTGGAAATTCTGAGTCATAACAAATCAAGACGCCAATAGTTCCACAATCGGTCTCAATTGCTGAAAGCTTATCGCCACCTTCAATATTCCACCAATACTTCTCATTAGGAGTTGGATGAATCTTAGGTTGTCCATGTATGGTGCCGTCTCTTAAAAAGACATAAGCAATATTTTGGATCTTGCCTTCACTGCGTGTTGGGTGTGAGCCAGCAATAATATTAACGTTATATTTAAGCGCCATGTCTCTGAAAAAGACTTTTAACGGCTCGGTATACTCAGTCATTCGCTCAATGGCGATATGTGGAGGAACTGGATCATTATCAATTGATAATAACTGAAGTGTGAAGAGCTCTGGGAATAAAACAAAGTCAGACTTATAATCGGAAACGATATCAATATAATACTCAACGATCTTTTTAAAATGATCGAAGCTATCAATTCTTCGTTGACCATACTGAACCGTTGCTACACGAACACTAGTAACGTGACCATCGGTGCTTCTTTGTTTTTGACCCTTAACTCTTCGACCTACAATTTCTTCTTCATTATGAAATTCAGGGTTGTTCCATGTCATATGAGCTGCATAGCCAAGAGACGCTTCATCAAGAGGTAAATAATCTTTAATGAGACCAATCACTTCAAAACCGTTACGCAATTGAAAACCCAGGACAGGGTCTTTAATCTTTTTATTTTTAACTAACTCAATATAGTTTTCAGGAGTCCCTACATCTTTAATTTTCTTTTTAAGATTAGGTAATCTACCAGCAAAAACGATGCCTCTAAGTCTTAAGTACTTGGCTAATTTTTTTCTAGCGTCATAAAAACGCTGACCAATTCTATAGCCCCTGATGTCTTTATCTACACAAACTTCATAACCATAGAGCCAATCACCATCGGCTTCGTGAGTTGTACCGTAGCCACCGCCAGTGATTTCTTTCCAGTTATGGGGTTTAAGAGCTTTGGCTCCCGGGACTCGAATTGCTGCACTATAACCCACGATCTTATCACCAAGCTCAGCGACAAAATGGCCTTGAGGGTAGTGATTGATTTGCCCTCTGATCATATCTAGAGGGTAGGGAGGCATGCCCGAATAAACTCTTTCTGTTAAGTCGAGGATAGCTTTTACATCTGCTGGAGTGGCATTTCTGATTTGGAGTTTTTCATTTTTCATGAAGCGATGCTAGCACATTGGAATCATGAGTGAAAATACATTTGCGCTCACGTAATGCGGTGATATGATGCGCGTTATGAGTCAAAGCGAAGGTCAACTAAAAAGAGTGCTTGGGGTAAAGGATGCAGTCGTCATGGGACTTGGTTCCATTATGGGAACTGGCGCCTTTGTTTCCCTTGGTATTGCTGCTGGTGTTTCTGGTGAGTATTTTTTCTTATCACTTTTCTTGGCCGCCCTACTTGCAGGTCTAAATGGTTTATCAACAGCTCAGCTTGCTTCAAAATATCCCGTTAGCGGTGGAGCCTATGAGTATGCCAGAGGCGAAGTTTCTAATTTCGTAGGTTTTTTAGCGGGCTGGCTTTTTCTTGTGGCCAAGTCTGCCTCTGCTTCGACGGCAGCGCTTGGAGCTGTGGCCGCTATATCATCAATTTTTTCTTTAGGACTTGATCGATTACAAATGGGTGTTTTTGCAGCCTTCGCCGTGTTGGTTATTGGTTTATTTGTTTGCCTTGGCTTAAAGCGCTCCCAAATCGTAAACAGAATATTAGTAGCTATTGTTTTGGTGGCGTTGATTGTTTTTGGTTTTGTTTGTCTTGCAAGTGATCCTCATCCATACGTTAGTTTGTCTCCACCTTTAAAACCAGGCCTTAAAGAAGTTTTTTATGGAGCGGCGTTATTATTTGTCTCTTTTACTGGATACGGTCGAGTCGCAACTCTAGGCGAAGAAGTTATTAATCCTAAACGAACTATTCCAATCGCCGTTGTCATGAGTTTAGTCGTAGTTTTTGGAATATATTTTTGGATCTCAATTTGTTCAATCCATGTCGTAGGCGAGATTGGGTTTGGCGAACTTGCTATGAAAAACTATGCTCCACTACAGAGCATTGCTCGCCTTATGGGCTATGACTGGCTTCGTATACTTTTAGTATTTGCTGCTCTCGCGGCAATGCTTGGGGTTTTGTTAAATCTTATTTTAGGACTTTCTAGAGTTGCTTTGGCGATGTCTAGACATAAGGATCTTCCGAGTGTCTTTGACTTTGTCTCGACTAAAGGCGAGCCAGTAAAAGCGACGATGCTTATCACCTTTGTCATCATGGCTTTTTGTTTAACAGAAAAACTTGAAAAGTCATGGGAGTTATCGGCTTTAACAGTACTTCTTTATTATTCGATTACTAATATTTCAGCCCTTAAATTGAAAACAAAAGAGAGATTTCTTTCAAGTCATTATTCAGCTTTAGGATTAATCGGGTGTTTGTCTTTAGCCTTTTTTGTCGATAGCGATAGCTTACTAAAAGGTCTTGCCGTCATTATTATTGGCAGTGCTTATTATTATATTAGACAAAAATATTTTAAGAAAATTTAGAAAGCTTATTCCAGGTCTTAAGTACGATTTCAGAATATTTATTTAAAGCTTCTTTCGGTTCCCTCTGATTAAGATGATATGGAAGATGAATAAAAATAATCTTAGTCTCTGGGAAACGCTGTAAACTTTTAAAGTATAATGAATTGCAGACATATGTTCCTGCAGAATAAGACCATTCCCAATCACCTTGAAGGCTATTTAAATCATTAAATGCAACCCTCGTTTCAAGGCATAGATCTGCTCCCTCGATAACTTCTTTATTAAAGGGAGTGACTCCCAGATTATCGGACTGTTTGGGGGAGTGGGCGAGATTGTGAGCATATCGTTCGAAGGTAACGATATTTCTTGAGGCGGCTACACCAAGTTGGATGATAAAGTCATAGTCTTCACTGATCAAATTATCGCAATCACTAAAACTGACAGGTAACACCTTAAACGGAAGGTTTAATTTTTCAGCGACTATTCTTGAGGTATTTTCTTTTATGGAAGAGAAATCTTCAAAGCAAGTAATTAGTCCTTTCATCTTGATCTCATCCAGCCTGTTAAACTATAGCGTTCTACAGTTGTTGTTTGAACTTCATGGGGAAAATCTGAAGAGATAAAACAAACAAATCTTCCCCAATGAGGATTTAATGTTACAACATGATTTTTGTGAAGGTCTTCTACAATTAAAGCTCCACCTTGTTCGTCTTCATAGTTCTTATTTAAATACAATGTTGTCGTAATAAGGCGGTGAGGATTATTTTTATGTCTATCAAGATGCTTTTTATAAAAAGTATTTTTAGGATAAATAGCAAAATGAGCTTCAAACTCACTGGCGGCCATGAGTAACTCTCTATTGAGAACAAGTCTAAACTCATTCATGATTTCGAGATAAACTTTTGTTGAAGGGTAGTCACCAGCTTCTGATAGCCATTTAATCCAGTCGCCCCTAATCTCTGTGACTCTTTTTTGTTTTATCCCTTTACCAACTTTTGCTGGCCTAAATAATTCATTCTCATTTAAATGAAGAAGAGTACTTCGTAGTTCTTCAAGAAGTGGATTTGGAAAAAAATCGAGAGAAC
Organism: uncultured Halobacteriovorax sp.; assembly: GCA_964352405.1. Classification (GTDB taxonomy): domain Bacteria; phylum Bdellovibrionota; class Bacteriovoracia; order Bacteriovoracales; family Bacteriovoracaceae; genus UBA4207. Next base: position 17,893 of record CAYGRY010000001.1, on the reverse strand, counting down.
TATGCCAGCCATAGTTAATTAAATCTTCAGCGACCTTGGTGAAATTAAAATTCAATCAAACCTCTAGTGAGATATCTTTCGCTTCAATACCAAGATGTAAAACTCTTGTACCGGCTTCACATACTGGATTCACATTACGACCGATCACATAGCCAGCTTCAGGTGCAATAATTTTATCTGTAATCGTTCCATGCATATCATAGACAGCACCGATAACTTCATCTTTTTCAACTCGATCGGTAAGTTGAGGATAGACTTGGATCACACCGCCATTATAGGCGTAGACCCAATAGCTTTTTTCGCAAACGGTGACCGAATTTTTTTCGATATGAAATTTTCCAGGAAGCATCTTTAAATACTTCATGAGATTTCTAATACCGTCGTAGGTTTGGTCAATCAGATCAGGTTGGAATGAGTGAGGGTTACCAATTTCAATAGTAATACAATGAATGCCCATACCATTGGCCCATGCTCTTAGAGTGCCTTGCTCATCGTATTTATTGACAATAATTTGTGAGTTTTGAAGCAGGGCCATCTTTCGAGTGACATGGTTGTCTAGATCGGCCCGGACATAAAGAGAGTTTATGCGACCAAAACTAGCTGTATGAAGATCACAAAGATAATCAAGCTTGTTAATAATTCGATTGACCAAATTATAGCAATACATTTCAGAAGCCGTTCCATACTCTTTGCCTGGAAACAGACGATTAAGATCTTTTTTGTCAGTGAACTCACGTTGTTTTGCGAGAAAGCCTGGAACATTAACAACTGGAACAGCAACGAGTGTGCCTTTAAGTTTGGTGACATCGATGGTGTTAAAAAGCTTAAAAATTGTTGGAAGACCATTAAGCTCATTTCCATGAAGGGCGGCAGTGATGCCTAGAACCGGCCCATCTTCGACGCCTCTAGCCACAAGAACAGGCACACGCCAGTTCACTCCAAGTGGACTCTTTTGAATATCAATATTGATACGGTGAATCTCACCTTTGCGTAAGCGCTTGATATTCAGAGACTCAAAGTCTTTAAGATGAATTTTTTGAGCCAGATCAGTATTGTCGACTGGAATAGTCGTTTCTTTGTGACGACTCGACTTTTTAACGGTCTTTTTTTTAGTTACCTTAGTCTTAGCCATCGTCCTAACCTCGCATTATGATATTTACAATATTACCCTAGATGGAATGGTTTGAAACGTGAAAGTCGCAATTTTAACAATCCTGCCTGATACCTACTCTGTAAAAAGCCTTAGTGAAGAAGGGGCAAAGAGGGGTCATGAAATTAAAGTCATCAATTATTTAAAATGTTCGATGCAGGTTCGCGCTGACCAATCCACCCTTTCGTATGAAGGGGAGGATCTTAAAGACATTGACGCTGTTATCGCTCGAATTAGTTCTGGTTATACTTTCATCGGTTGTTCTGTAGTAAGACAATTCGAAGCGATGGGAGTTTATTGCGTTAATGGTTCTCTAGGTATTGCTAGGTCAAAAGACAAACTTCGAAGCCTTCAAATTATGGCGAGAAAAGGAATGAGAATTCCACCAACATCTTTTTCGCATTCAACACCAGATATAAATGGGTTAATTAAAAGCGTTGGCGGAGCACCTGTCATCGTGAAACTGATTGAAGGCACTCAAGGTATTGGTGTAGTAAAAGCTGATACAAAACAAGCCGCAGAATCTGTGCTTGAGGCTTTTCGAGGCTTAAACGCCAATATGATTGTTCAAGAATATATTGCAGAAAGTGAAGGCGCGGATATTAGAGCTTTTGTCGTGGGAGAAAAAGTGATCGCCTCAATGATACGAAAGGCGGCTGAAGGTGAATTTAGGGCCAACCTCCATCGTGGTGGAACTGCTGAAAAAATTAAAATTACAACTGAAGAGCGCGCACTTGCGATTCAAGCGGCTAAAGAGATGAAGTTATCTGTTGCAGGTGTCGATATCATTCGCTCAAAATCCGGACCTATGGTATTAGAGGTCAACTCTTCGCCAGGACTTGAAGGCATTTCGGGTTCAACCGGAGTAAATGTTGCGGGAGCAATATTTGATTTCATTGAAAAAGATCTTGTCAAAACCGGCAATAAAACGGCAAAAGTCACGATCTAAACTTTAAGGAAAAACATATGGGCAATCTATCTACATTTATGCGCGAACACTACCGTCACTTTAATGCGGCGGCGATGATGGATGCGGCCGAAGACTATAAAAAACATCTCGCAGGTGGTGGCAAGATGATGATTACCTTGGCTGGTGCCATGTCGACTGCAGAGCTTGGAAGATCATTGGCAGAAATGATTCGCCAAGGAAAAGTTGATGCTATCACCTGCACAGGTGCTAATCTTGAAGAAGACATTTTTAATTTAGTGGCTCATAACGAATATAAAAGAGTTCCTCACTGGAGAAATTTAACACCACAAGATGAAGCAGATCTTCTTGCTGGTGGATTCAATCGTGTGACTGATACTTGTATTCCTGAAGAACAGGCGATGAGAAAAATTGAAACGGCGATCACTAGACAGTGGCAAGAAGCTGATGAAAAAAATGTAACAATGGCTCCTTACCAGTTCTTCTGGAAACTTCTTGATGACCCAGAAATTAAAGCTTCATTTCAAATCCCTGAGAAAAATTCATGGATGATTGCAGCTAAAGAAAAAAATATTCCAATATTCACTCCTGGTTGGGAAGATTCAACTCTTGGTAATATGTACGCTGCGGCCAACATCGAAGGACGTATCAAAAACGTCTCAACTGTTGAGCACGGTATTCAAACGATGATGAGACTTGCTAATTGGTATACAGAAGTCACTCGCACCTCAAAAAAGAGTGTTGGCTTTTTTCAAATTGGTGGCGGCATTGCGGGGGATTTTCCTATTTGTGTTGTACCAATGATTCATCAAGACCTTCAACGTGAAGATGTTCCATTATGGGGATATTTTTGCCAAATTTCAGATTCAACCACAAGTTACGGCTCATATTCAGGAGCAACACCTAGTGAGAAAATTACTTGGGGCAAACTTGGTGTAGATACACCAATGCACGTGGTTGAAAGTGATGCCACGATCGTTGCACCTCTAATGTTTGGGTATATTCTAGATTGGTAAGCTAATCACGATTGATGTGAACAACTTTAGGAAGTGAAATTTCTACGTTGTTATTTTTAAAGGCCGTAATCATGCGGCCATAAAATTCATTTTTAGTTTTAAGAAAATTATCTCGGTGAATCCAAAATGAAAACTGAGCATCAAGTCTTGATTCGCGTATACCCTGAACAATGAAAATTGGTTTTGGTTCATCTAGGCATTGACCCGAATCTTCTGCGAGATCCCTTAGAATTCTTTCGACCTGAACTAAGTCAGCTTCAAAAGACAGTGGAATTTGAAGATCGGCCCTACGAATAGGAAAGTGGGTAACGTTGGTAATTTCACTTTTCATCAATGTTTCGTTAGGCACTCGTACTAATAAGTTATCTAAGGTTCTTAGCCTTGTAGAAAAAAGGTTAATCGCCATCACTACACCAGTTTTATCCCCAATGGTAATGACATCGCCTTTTTTAAATGGTTTTTCGCCAATGAGAAAGAGCCCACTGATTAAGTTAGAAGCTGACGTTTGAGAGGCAAAACCAATAGCAACGGTAAAGACACCGGCAGCGCCAAGAAGAAGCTTAAGCTGGACTCCAGCAAAATCTAAAACGAGAAGTAGAATAATTGTATTAAGAAGATAAGTAGAAAGCTTATTAAAAATAAAAAGTTTGTTTTCGTCTAGGGCTTTTGCGAGAAGAAGACAAGTTGCCCTAACTGCTATACGAACAGCGATAAACCCAATTAGGCCAAGCATGGCCGCTTCAAGCCAAAGTTTTATATTTTCTGGGTTTAGTATTTTGTACATCTTCTGTTATCCAATCAATGTATTAAAAGCTTTAAGAAAAATATTTTTTTGAACAGGTAGTCTGGGCATTGCTATTTTTACGGGTGAGCCAAATTCAACTTCATTTGGAGAGTTAATCTTCATTTTCATTTCAGAGCTTTCATCTTCTTTTACGATGGTGATTGTTTCTGTTAAAAGACCGGCTTGTTCTGATTTATAAAGAGATAAGTTATTAACAGGAACTTTAATTCGTTCTAAGAAAAGCTGATTCGTATGATTATTTTTTAATATAATTTTCGTTACAGCTCTGTACTGAATAAGAGTTAAGTCCTCAAAACGTAGCTTTGCTTTTGTTTTAGCGGCGTAACAAAGTTCACCTTCTGTTGGATCTGGTCCAAACCATGAATCAGAAAGCCTAAGGATAGGAAGAGAAAGTAACTTTCTAGCACGTGGTTCAACGGTAATATTAATCCATAGAGGAGTTGAAACAAAGATTGTGACTTCTTCGCCAGCAGGAAGGTAAAAAGGCATTTCTGGTCTAATAACGACAGGTCTATCAGCGAGAGCTGGTGTAAATCTTACGGTTGCTTCAGTCTCTTTTCCACCAAATCGATTGTTATCTAAATTATCAGGGAGTGTGCCTTGATAAGGAGATTCGATTTCTATTTGTCTATCTTCTGGATCATGACTTGATGTATTGGCTATACGCCATTCATTTTTAAATCGTGTAATCCACAAATGCAAAGGGCCAATTTTCCAATGGCCCGATGCTTGAGAATCAATTTCAAATTCATTCCAAATCTTCATTTCCATACTTCATAGTATAGAACCTAAAGCAGGATATTAGTAGTCGGAACCTTCGTCATATACTGGCATTTCTTCTTCGCCAGCAGCATCTTCTCTGGCCATAGGTGTTGCTTGAGCAGGTACAGAAGATTCTTCACTCCAGCCTTCATCACTCATATCATCTTGAGCGTGAACTAGGTTAAATTGAGTTAATAGTGAAAGGGCGAACAATAGTTTCAATAGTTTCATAATAATCTCCTTGGATTAATGAGTTGCTTCGAAAATAAAATGGAATTAGTAGATAAAGATCTAGATGTTAAAACAGAAAATAGTTTTTTGATGCCGGTGGTGATCATGACAACGTTAACTAGTGTTTCTGTTCCTTTGCAGTCTTGTTGATTTTCTGCTTCTTTAGAATATTCCTGTCTGAGTTTGACTGCAAGCACAATTTTAATATTTTTTCAGTGGGGGTATAAACTAAATCCAGTACTTATCAGAAGCTTACAATTTTGCTCTTTTGTTTAAATTGATTAACAGCGATAATCCAACCAAGCCTCGCCAACAAGGAATTTAGCCATGAGCCGTTTAGTACGACTTGTTAAACCTGGTCAATTTGAACCAGAAGAACATTTCTACCCAAAAGCACTTAACGCCCAAATTCACCCTATGGTGGCGCATTTCTTTAATCTCGATCATGATCGCATCGTCCAACGCTACGCCTACCTAAACCCTAAGGTTGACGGAAACGCCCTAGGCCAATTACTGAATCGCTCGACTAAGTTCTTCCATTGGGGTGGGGCAGACTTGTTTTACGTCACCACTGAACAGGGCAATCGTCAGATGGTAGTACTTGAAACAAACTCTTGTCCATCAGGCCAAAAATCGATGCCGCCAAAGTCTGATGGAGATGAACACAGAGGCTATAGAAGTCTGATTGAAGATAGTTTTCTGACGTTACTTAAAGGCAAGCGTTTACCTAAAGGTGTACTAGCCGTCATTTATGATAAAAATCAAATGGAAGTGACTGGTTACGCGGCCACGCTGGCAGATCTAAGTGGGGAAGATGTTTGGCTGGTCCCTTGTTTTGATCAAGAAGAAAATCCGCTCGTTAATCGAGATGGAGTTCTTCACTTTATCAATGAAGAAAACGAAGAAATCCCAATTAGAGCATGCCTTAGATACGTTACTCAAAAACCGTGGAATCGACTGCCCGTTGTTACTAAAACTTTTGTTTATAACTCAACTCTTGTTTGTTTGGCCGGTGGACGTAATAAATTAGTGGCGAGTAAAGCGTATGATCTCTTTAATGCCTCTATTAAAAAACAGGGCTTGAAAATCAATACTCCTGAAACTGTTGAGGGTGTCGGTAAGCTAGAAATTCCAATGTGGGTGGATCGTTTTGGCGGATTTGCCGTTATTAAAAATCCATACTCCAATGCTGGTCAAGGGGTTTATACCATTACCAATACCGATGAACTCGAAGAGTTTATGCAGGGTGAGTATGACTACGATCAATTTATCGTTCAGTCTTTAATCGGACATTCGAAGTGGACTTCCCAAACGGAACAAGGAAAATATTATCATATTGGAACTGTACCTAATAAAAAGGGAGAAATTTTTGTCGCTGATCTTCGAATGATGGTTTACGCCACCCCGACAGGTTTTAGGCCAGCTGCTCTTTATGCCAGAAAAAGTCGCTCGCCATTGAAAGAAGTTCTAGGTCCAGGTCAATCCTCTTGGGACATTTTAGGAACTAATCTGTCGATTAAAAAGGGAAAGGATCAGTGGGACTCTGATACCCATCGTTTAATGCTCATGGATCGAAAAGATTTTAATAACCTAGGACTTGGCTTAGATGATTTGATCGAAGCTTATATTCAGGCGGTTCTTTCGGTTTCAGCGATTGATGAAATGGCAGAAAAGCTCATGTCTGCTAAAGGTGGATTTAGAATGAAGCTTTTTAAATCACTGAATCATGATCAAACGTTATGCAATGAAGTCTTAGCAAAATAATTTAGCGCTGAAAAAAAAGAAAGCTAGTATCATCAAAAAGATCTTCATGACGCTTGTTTGATTTTAATGAAGTTTGTTCAAGTAATGTACTAAGAGTTTCATCAAAATTACCACTTGGAAGAGCAAATTCATAAGTAAAATTCTTTGAAAACATTCCATCCGAAGCGATTAGAACCACATCACCCTTTGAAATCTTTAATGATGGACTAACTTCGACAAAATAATCATCAAGTCCAACAACGTTTGAGACGAAATGATCTTGTTCTTTTTGCATAATCGTTTTTTCGGCAAACAATCCACTTTTTAGAGCAAAGTCTTTCGGCGAATGCAGATTACTTTGATAAAGGACTTCGCCTGTTGAAGAAAGCAAAAGAGCAGGAGAGTCGCCAATGGAGTAAAAGCGAACTGTTTTCTCACCAACTTCAGCAACAGATAAGGTCGTACCAGCGTCATCCCAATTGCGTTGAATTTTTTTATGAACAGCATCGATAGCTTCAATAATAGATGCTATTGGCCCAACTTCCTTAGCACTTTTAAGTTCGTTAATAATACCTTGAATGACTGCCTTAGATGCTTTTTCACCTTCGCTATGTCCACCCATACCGTCAGCGAGCAAGAGAATCATCGTTTGACTTTCGGGGTCGTGGAAGTAACCGATACTATCTTGGTTAACTTCAGCATAAGGCGTAGTAAAAAAGGCTACCTTATTTTTATCAAGTTCCATAAGTTGAACTTCGTCGTGACGAGTATTAAAAAATTGATCGCTTTTAATGAGGTTTGGCATTTACAGAACTTCCAAGTGCATATGTTCAAGATAAATTCTTAAATGTCCTGCAGTTTTAAATTTTTTTCTAATCATATTTTTTTTAAGGCCACAAACAATCTCTTTAACTTCGGGTGGCTGAGCGGAATATGTTTTTGCTCCACCTAAAGCATCATAAAAAATGCGAATCATATCGATGACATCATCTTGGATAGAACCTTTGGTCGCTTTTCCCCATTGAAAGACATCAATGAGCTTAACCGAAAACTCAAGCCCAAACTTAGTGACGATCACATTATCTGTATGAAGGTCACCGTGATATTCTTTAAGATGATGAATTTCTTCAACGCCTTTGGCGATAGCGTGAAGTAGGTGTAGCCCTTGAAAAGGTGTGAGTCTTTTTCTGGGTCTTGAGTTTAAAAATGTTGAAAGTGTTTTACCTTCGACAAATTCAGATATGAGGTAAGTGATTTCTTCATCTTCATGAATGATAATTTCTTGCGACAAATACTTAATGAGTGCGTTACAGCTATGAAGCTTATGCAGCTTTTTTGCATAGAAATTGACGGTTTTATTTTTTAAATTTCTTTGCGGATAAAAAAACTTCGCCGCTCGTAAGATGTCAGTACCGGCTTCCTTAACAAGGTAAACTTCACCTTCCCAACCTCCACCAAGCCGGGAGACAACCTCATACTTACGAGAGAGTTTCATTCCTTCTGAAAAATCGAATGCATCTATTTTTGATAAAGCCATAACTTATTCTATGTCCAAGTCTCGGGCAATAAAAGCCAATAATACTATATGTTTGGGAAACTATATAACTCATATCTATATAGATTGTTTAAATAAAATAATATTATTTTATAGTGATTAGAACGATTATAGCTTTAGGAGGATTTTATGCAGCAATCAACAGTACTACATCCAAGTCACGAAAGAGGTCACGTTAAGATGGACTGGCTTGAGAGTCATCATAGCTTTAGCTTCGCAAGCTTTTATGACCCAAGAAAAATGGGTTTTGGTGCACTTCGAGTTATTAATGATGACATCATTGAAGGCCATCAAGGCTTTGGCACACATCCTCATCAGGATATGGAGATCATCACCATTCCTTTACAAGGAAGTGTTCTGCATCAAGACAGCCTTGGTACTAAAGGCACCGTCAACGTGGGTGAGGTTCAATTGATGGCTGCAGGTACTGGTATTAGACATTCTGAGCATAATCCGCAGGCAATTGATCTAAAGCTCTTTCAAATTTGGATTATGCCTAATCAAAATGGTCTTAAACCAAGTTATCAACAGATGAGCTATGAAGCCTCAGCTGGTAAAGTGACTTGGCTTGTAGCTCCTAGTGATCAGCATCAAGGAGATAAAACTCTCGTTATCAATCAAGATGCTTATGTTGGAATTTCTGAACTTGATGAAAATGATCTTGAGCTTCAAGCTCCTAAGGAAGGTTTAGGAACATATATTCTCGTGGTCAAAGGAGAGCTCGAGGTCAATGGCACCAAGCTTCAGTCTAGAGACGCACTGGGGCACTGGGAATCTAAGAGTTTGCTGAAAGGAACTAAAGGTTCAAAGGTTATTGTCTTTCACGTGCCAAGATAAAAAGGCACTCAAGTGGACCTAACTTACTGATATTTGTATGGTCAACTTTCACGGGTATACTCAATTTAACCGAATAAAGGGGTGCCCGTGGAAATCAAAACTTGGTTCAAAACATTCTTAGTTGTATGTCTAATGGTAACAAACGTGGCCATTGAAAAGCAGTTCGAGCAAATGGATAATGGGAACGTTAAAGTAAGCTGGGATTTTTCAGTGAACTATAATGATTCTTATGCTGTAGAACAAGCCTTGGAATTTTAGTTTATTATAATTTGTTCTATTTTAAGCGACAAGGATGTTGCCAGTGTTATTAAAATTTTTAGTTTTCATTCTATTTGTGTCTGCTTGCAAAAAAAATGAGCAGATAGAAATCCCATCTAAATCAGTTAATTCGCAAACTAGTAATTTCAGTTGTATTGGAAAAGTTAAAAATGTTGAAGTTCAATATGATGCCAGTTATGTTGTTTTAGAATCTGCTATTCCTCGAAATGCAGATGGCTCAAGAAATGATCTTTATTTCAATAATGTTTTCTATTACGGCTCAATGTTTCTTCCTTTTAGTTTTGACTTCATTAATGAGTCTTCGGGAGCAAAATATATGTCTCTTTATCCAGAGACAGCGACCTGGAAGGATATTCAGGTAAGTGAAACAACTTATCCTTATGATGTGAAGCAAATGACTATTAAGGACGAAGATCTTAGGTTCTTTCCTAAGCCAATGATCGATTATTATAAAAATATTGAAAAAACAGGAGCTAAAAAAGGAGACAAAGCGGTATCAATAAAAGCTAAGGTCAGTCTGAGGGCGTTCTTTTGTATGGATGGTAGTGCACCTCCTCTCAATTCAGATCAGATTAAATTTTATATGCCAGTAGACCCTCAGACAGCTTTTGAAGTCATTCCTAAGAATGAATGGATCGAAATCGCTCATGCTCGCAATGGTAAAAAATCTACTAGCAACCCATGCATTGACCCAGAAGGTGTCATCAATGGTGAAACTCGTTCGCATATGTTTAACAATCTTTTTTACTACTTTTGGCATCCAACCTTAAAAGGAGTGGATACAAAGGGAAGACCGTTTGATTGCAGTACTTGGTATAAAGAAGGAGTTAGCTATCAGAGCTTAAAGGTGAATATTTTTGATTATGAAGATGAAAATATCAAAAAATTACCATTTAATGACATTGTGTCGGAAAAAAAGGCCGTTGATATTACAATTGCTCTCGGTTTCACAAAAAATCCACACATCAACATTAATGCTGAATGGTTTAAATCTGTGTTTGATAATATTTTTACTGCACAGAAAAAAGACTTTGATCTATTGCTACCTCGTTTTGATACAGCACAAGAACAAGACTTATCAATTGATAAATTAATGATTTTGTTATGGCGATTAAAAGATCAATTTATAATTGATAAAAAAGATCTCATTGTAGATGAGGATATTATAAAGATTAAGATAGACGGAAAATTTAAAGTAAGTAAACTTCCTGTTAAGTTAACTTTGTTTTTAGGCACCATTAAAAGAGATATGCCAAGATTCGATGAAACTAGAACAGCATTTGCCAATGGGCTTATTGGAAGCGACATTTTTATTTATAATGGTCACGCTAGTTTTGGAGAATCATTAAGTCCTGATACATTGAACTTAGAAACGATGGTTCAAAACTATAAAGGTGAAGTTCCTAAGAATCAAATTATTGCTTTATTTTCATGCCAAGCCTTTTTTAGCTATGAACCTAAAAAGTTCTCAGCGTTGCCAACAATTGGGAAAAGAGGTTGGATTCATTCCCTTGGAAATTATAAGGAAATTAGTTCTAATGGCACATTAGGAGTCTTGGCCAGCCTGGATCAAGCCGCCTTAAATGGAGAGTTTGTTCCATTTGAAAAATGGACAAAAACTTTTTCGAACGACAACTTTTTAATGCAAACAGTGATCGAAAATGAGTCTAAACCTTGACTTTGAAACAAGTTAAAGGCATCTGTTCTCTATGATTACACAGCAACAAATCGATATCATTACCGAGCAACTAGGGCGTAAACCTGTTGGTGCTCTTGAAGTTATGGCTTTTGATCGAGACCAGCAACCAGCCGTTTTAAAGGTTGATCCACTTGCTGAAGGAAAGCCTTTTCCTTCAATGTATTGGTTAACAAGCCCATTAATTCATAAAGCCATTTCTAATATAGAGCGAACTGCCTGGATAAAAGACTTAGAAAATAATATTTTACCTAACGATGATGCTTTAACTGCTAAGTTAAAAGCTGATAATGAAAATTATAAAAAGCTTCGTTGGGATCTTTTTCTCTCTCTTCATAGTCAAGATGGAATTGATGAAAGCTTTCTTAAAGTAATAAAAGATACAGGCATTGGCGGTATTCAGGATTTTACTCGTGTAAGGTGTCTGCATATGCATTATGCCTATCATATTGTTCATGGTGGATTTGTTGGAGAACTTCTAGACAAGCAGTTCCAACTCCACGATTTAGTTTATAGTGGATCTAAGGAGAAACTATGAAATTATTAGCACTATTAATCATGATCCCTGCCATCTGTTTTGCAAATCCATTTTTTGACAATGAAAAATTGGATGCACCAAGAGGCAAGTCTATTGATTTTGGAAGTGGTCCAGTTCTTGTCGTTAATATTGCAACTCAATGTGGCTATACTCCTCAACTTGAAGCTCTAGAGAAGCTTAATCAGCAGTATAAAGACAAAGGTCTTACTATTGTTGGTGTGCCAAGCAATGACTTCGGCGGACAGACTCCTGAATCTGATGATGAAGTCGCTAAATTTTGTAAACTCAATTACGGAGCGACTTTTCAAATATCAAAGAAAAAGATAGTAGTTGGTGGTGAAAAAAACCAACTCATAGCAAAGCTGATTAAAGCTTCTAAAAATGATAAAGAAATTAAGTGGAACTTTGAGAAATTCTTGGTTTCAAAAGATGGCAAAGTTGTGCAGCGTTTCTCATCGAATATCAATCCTGATTCTAAAGACTTGATTAATAAAATTGATGCATCTTTAAAATAATTTAGTGCATTTAACCATGACGCTTCGCCATTTAAACGCTAGTCTTTTAGCGTCTTAAATTAAACGGAGAACTCATGGAACAATCAATTCCTGAATTGATGAAACTCAACGATATTTTACCTCAGTTGCAAGATCAGGCGATTGCCTATGCCCCAAAAATTCTATTAGCGCTTTTAACGTTATTCATTGGCTTAAGATTTATTAAAATTTTAAATCGTGGTCTTAATAAGGTCATGACATTAAAAGATTACGACGCTTCTCTTCGAAGTTTCTTGATCTCTTTGTTCAATTTACTATCAAAAGTCGCTCTCGTTATTTCTGTCATCAGTGTTATTGGTGTTGAGACGAGTTCCTTCTTGGCAATCTTGGGCTCTGCTGGTTTAGCAGTTGGTCTTGCCCTACAAGGCTCTTTGTCCAATTTCGCCGGTGGTGTGATGCTTTTAATCTTTCACCCATTTCGTGAAGGTGACTATATTCTAGCACAAGGATTTGAAGGAACGGTTAAGGAGTTAACTGTCTTTCATACCATTATTCATACCGTTGATAATAAGAGAGTTATCCTACCAAATGGAGCCGTCGCGAATGGTCCAATAACAAATTTCACGATTACAGGAACTAGAAGATGCGACATGATGTTTGGAATTGGCTATGGAGATGATCTTAAAAAAGCAAAAGAAATTCTTTCAACGATGATTAAAGCAGATAAGCGTGTTCTTAGTGATCCTGCTCCACAAGTTTATGTTCACTCTCTTGGTGATAGCTCTGTTAATCTTCAAATAAGAGTATGGACGACAACTGAAAACTACTGGGCTTTCTACTTTGAGACACAAGAAAATGTGAAACTGACTTTTGATGAGAAGGGAGTAAGCATTCCATTCCCACAACGAGATCTGCATATTAAGCAGATGCCGGTTCAAGCCTAATGGAAGGTATCTCGCAGCTCTTCGATAATTTTAACACGAATTTTGACGGATTAGATGAAAGTCGAAGAGCTCAAGTTCTCCTTTATTCCCAAGCGATTAAGCTTTCAAAATTTAATGAGTTTAAGCTTAAGGATAAAAAAGCTTTTGATATGGTCAAAAACCTTTTTATTCTTCCTGGGAAGTTTAATAAAGAACAGCTCGAACTCTTCAGTGCTTCTTTTATTCAAAATACTCAATCTTGCATGGTCGAACTTGAAAAGGGTGGCACTGAATCTCAAGTTCGCGATATGGAAAATAAATTATTTGCTAGTCTTTTGTGGGCATTAACTTTTGGCAGTTGCAGTGACGGAACTCATAAAGAAGATCTCGAGCGTATCTGGAATGATCTGCTTAAGTGTCACAAGGATCTTTCGAAAGCATTTGTAGACTGTACCAAAGGTCTTAATTTAGATCCTGAAAAATTAAAATTGATGGAAAAAGCTTCAAAACAAAGCATTGATGAAATGCAACCGGTACTTTCTTAGTCAGTATAAATGGTACTGCTAGCAAACGCTAGCGAGACCATCTTTTCGATAAGGTCATCATACTTTATCCCCTTATGCATGGCACTTTCTGCAAACTCATCATCTCGGCCGATATTGGGATTAGGATTTGCCTCGATGACATATATTTCATTATCGGGAGTGACTCGAAGGTCAATTCTGGCATAGCCTGATAAATGAAGGGCGCGATAAGTTCTTTTGCATATATCGATAACTTTTTTTTGTAGGGCAGGAGTTAACTTTGCTGGTCCGGATTTTATTCCTTTTCTCGCTCTATAATCAGGATTCCATTTTGCCATTCGTGTATAGATCTCTTTTGAGGGCTCATCCACTTTATTAAACAGAACTTCCCATACAGGTAAAGTGCTTAAGCGTTGATGGCCATAGACTCCAACATAAAGCTCGCGTCCTTCAATAAACTCTTCCGCAATCGCATGATAACCTAGCTTTTCATGAATCCATTTAACTCTATCTATTAGCTTTTCTTTGGATCTCACAATACTTGATCTTGCAATTCCAAGGGAGGCTTCTTCCATCTGGCATTTTACAATACATGGATAAGGTAATTCTTTTGGAACTTTAACGCCTGCCCAAACCGGAAACTCTGCAAATCTTGGAGTTTTAATTCGATGATAGGTTAAGACTTTCTTGGTTAGAGCTTTATCTCTTGCGAGAATCAGGCCCCTAGGGTTTGAACCGGTGTACGGCTGTTTTAAAAGCTCAAGGTAACTAACAACGTTTTGATCAAATAGGGCTTCACCATCAAATTCTTCAAGGAGATTGAATGTAGCATGGGGTTTAAACTCTTCAATAGCATCGCGTATCGGTTTTAAGTCACCATAGATTCCAAGCGGTAAAACTTCATGACCGCGCTTTTTAAGCGCAGTGATAACATCGAGCTCGGTAATCCAAGGGCATTTATCTGGATCGATATCGCTTCGTTTGATTCCATCTTTAGGAACTAAGTCTTTGTGCATAAGCACCATGAGGCGATTTTTTTTCACATTAAAATCCCAATATTCTCATTAATAAGCTTTTGTTTTGCTTGAATAAGGATATCAGGAGTTAGATTTTTTGGGGATATTTTTTGAATTTTAGCAACTTTCGCAATTGTTTTTAGCTGTCGTTTCTTAGAGCGCTCGATGAAGTCTGATAATGATCCTTTGTAGTCACTGATTGGATCTACAACGAACTTTTCATTGTTAATAGGCTTTGTTCCAGCAATTTCTTGCATGATAGAATCACAGTATTCAAGTTTTGCAAGAGCAATCGTATTCATATATTTTTTCTTCCATGACCTGGGACTTGTTGATAACCACACCGCAAATGTTTCTGCCCAATCCTCATCAGGGTGGGCTTGAGAATAGTGATCTTCAAGATGATGGACATAATCTGTTGAAGATAGATTAGGTTTATATATATTAGGGTAAGGAGTAGTAGAGCTTCCAAAGAGTTTTTGTCTTTGTCTTTTTCTTCTAAGGCGCCAAGCATTTTCGATAGCGTGACCAATTTCATGTCGAATTAACATTAGAGCTTGCTTACGAGTTGTTCCCTCAACGCTGAGTCCGGAGCTTTTAATTAATGTTACAAACGTTGGATGGAAAAGATAAAAAGGAATAGCGATACCGGGACAGCCATCAGGACAAAACCATTCATCTGATACCCATGAATGGAAAAAAGGTTTGATATTTTTTTGGCGTAGTTCTTCTTTTACAATATCGAGGCATTCCCATATCCAATGCTTTTTAAGATCAAACTTGATCAGCTCTAAGGGCATGGCCAGCCACTGCTCAGAGCTTAAATAGGAAAGTTGGATTGGAGATATCTTTTTCATTGATCGGGATATAACCCACTGCAGCTATTTTGTCTTTCAATTTGTAATGATTTCTTATCTTTAGAATTAAACTATAAAATTATATGGATTTAATTCAATCCAGTTTTAAAAACCTAGGACTAGTTTCACTTTTCTTAAACTAGGTTTGCGTTTTATGTTTTTATAGCTTACCTGTCAGCATTCTATATCCCCTGGTAATACATATTTCTAGCTTCCATATTTTTAGTGCATTCGCAATCTCGGGGTGACTTTGTGAGGTCTTATCTGCAAGCTCAAAAAAGTCTAAATTAGGGTTACTGTCTATAATTTTTTGATATTGCTTTGAATCTAGTCCAACAGATTCAAAGCCATCTACTATATCTGAATCTATAATTTCAGAATATAACTCACCTGTCGGGTCAGCCTGACAATAAACTTTAAGATCAGATCCTCTTCCTTGCTCTGAAATTTGAGCAAATGTCTTAAAACTTAGAATCATAAAGAGACCTAATATAGTTATTTTCATTTCATATCCTATGATTTTTATTCATAAAGCTAACGGTGTTCATTTAATCATTAATTTAAAATTTATAGAAATAGAGAGTATATAATAAAACAATGCATAGCAATGGCATTGAAATAAAGTAATCATTGTGCTGTATGTCTCTGTAATTAATGAAAGATTTGGTTGTCTTGATAGATATTATCGATGGAGTTAGGTAAATCCTACTGGCCGTTAGGAATATCCTTTAGGAGAATAGGTTATTCAAATTTTAAGGAGTCAAGGATGCGCCTTCTAGTAATTGTAAGCACTTTAGTGCTTACATCAACCGCTTATGGATCTTGGGGAGTACCAGAGACTGATCTTTCTGGAAGTGTAGAAAAGCGAGCTTTGTTTAACTCAAATTTCGTCATGCCAGATCAAGTCGAGAGTTCAGTTTCTAGAAACGGTAAAACAACAGTTTCAATGATCTTAGTAAAAGGGGATGAGAAAATTGTCTTAGACCTGCCTGATTTTAATCTTGAATCGAAGTGTAAAAATGGAGAAGAGAGTTTTCGTGTTTATGCCAAGGCTCAAACTTCTAGGTTTTCTATTCAAGATAGAGATATTTATGAATTCGGATTTGAAGGAAAGTGCGGTCATTCGCATATCTTAATTTACGACGAAAAATCTCCAGCAGGAGAGTTAGCTGGAGTTTGGAATACGGCTAAAAAAGCTGAAGTGAAAATGACTGAAGCTGGAATTATCAATTTATGGAAACGTAATGTATCGATCATTTTTCCTGCCAATGGTGATTACTATAGCGGGGATAAAGTTCGAGTTACTAAAGGTTATCAGTGGGATGTTGTAGGACATGAATTAGGTCATGCAATCTACGATCAATCAAAAATGGGCTCATTTGGTGGAGGATCTCACCGAATAGATGAGTGTTATTCTGAAGCGCTAGCACTATCAGAAGGATGGGCATCTTATTTTTCAGCTTGGTTGAATATCGATCGCACTGATGCAGATGCCAAGTTTGAATATATGGTTCCAAGACGCGCACCACTTCGCATTGAAACAATTCCAGCTGATGTTTGTCAGGGTCCAAGAAATGAATGGAGAGTCACAGGATTTCTTTGGGATGTACTTGATCTAAATGATGATGAAGAACAAGTTGACCAAACATTTGCAAAAATTTGGCAAGCTACTGCTGAAAAAAGAAGTCGAAATATATCTCAGATGAAAGATCATCTTATTTCTTCTGGTATGAACCCTGAACAAATTAATTCTCTATGGGAGAAAAACTTCTTCGATAGATAGAATCTATGACGGTATAGAATACTATAATTGGAACTTATTACTTAAAAACCGTAAAATAGTAATAAGTAAACTTAAGAAAGGAGATTACAGATGTCGAATACAGAAACAATTAACAAGTTAAATAATATTCTTGCTGATTCAAACGTGATGTACACGAAGCTTCATAATTACCATTGGAACGTCAAAGGAATGCAGTTTTACGGACTTCACGCTAAAACTGAAGAATTCTACCTTGCCTTTGGTACTATTTATGATGATGTCGCTGAGAGGATTTTACAGCTAGGTGGTAAGCCTTTAGTTACACTAAAGCAGATTCTTGCTTCATCGCGCATTAAAGAAGAGGAAAAAACAGACTTTAATGGCAACGAAGTTGTGCAAGCCTTATTGGAAGACTTTAAGTTTTTCCATGGTGAGTTCAAATCTCTCTCTGAGACCTCAGATGCCATTACAACGGCATATGCGGACGATAAGGTTGGAATGCTAGAAAAAGAAATTTGGATGCTACGTTCTATGCTCGGTGAGTAAAAACCGACTTTAAAGAGCGGCCTTCGGGTCGCTTTTTTTTTAACCTTTTGCATGGTCGCAAATGCTCAATAAAGTGCTATTATGCTAAAGCTAAAAAGAGAACTGATAAGGAGGTTCGTCTCATGGGTGCCCATCAAACTATTGTTGCTACTACTCGTAGCCTCAACCAAGCTCAAAGCTTGAAACAAATTAGAAAAGGACTTCAAGTTCCTGGTGTTCTTTTCGCTCGTG